>NZ_JBEOVF010000090.1:0-27778 GCF_040295365.1 Streptomyces sp. NPDC002838
CTCGCCCACAACCTGACATCAGCAAGGTCCCCACCCACAAGCACACCAACGACCAACCTGGCCACCAGTCACGGCAAGCACCGTTGCAGTACTAGTAGGAGAAACGGCCGCCTACCGGGCCCCGGACTGCGCCGACGGTCAGTTCCTTCACCTTGTGTGCGGGCACCGGGGCTCCGGAAGTCTCGCGGACCCAGCGCATGACCTCTTCCTGACCGGTTCCGAACGGCGGCAGACCCGGGAAGTACGGGTACACGTAGACCGGGGTGTTGGGTTCGCTGCGCCAGCTCTCGTTCAGAGTGCCAATGTCCACCGTGTCGAAGCCGAGGGTGTCCAGCAGTTCGGTTACCTCGGCCTTGGCGCTCGGCTCGTCACCGGCGATGGGCAGCGCACTGCGATCGGGCGCCCCAGAGGGACGGGCAAGGGTGAGCAGGCAGCGGAAGGAAATGTTGTTGCACGCCTTGACCACATGGGAGTCGGCCAGGTGGCGCTGCACCAGGGCGCTGGAGGTCAACTCGCCGGAGTCCAGCTCGCTGATCTGGCCGTCGCGGTCGGGGTAGTAGTTCATCGTATCGATCACGGTCTTGCCCGCCAGGGCGGCAGCAGGCAGCTTGTCATAGGCGACCAGCGGAATGGTGGCCACGACCAGGTCGCCGGCCTGGGCGGCCTCGGCCGGGGTAGCCGCGCGGGCACGGGAGCCGAGTTCGCTGACGAGGTCGCTGAGGGTCTCCGGGTCCCGTGAGTTGCTCAGGACCACATTCAGGCCGGCGTCGACGGCGTGGCGGGCCAGAATGCTGCCGATCGCGCCGGCGCCGATGATTCCGAGAGTCTTCGTCATGGGTCATGTCTCCTGGTAAGTCAACAGAGCTGGGTAGTAGGTCGCTGGGGCAGAGCTTCGAAGGGTGCGAGTGGGCCAGGCTCGATCACGCAGGGGCAGATTCGAGGAGGCCGCCATCCGCTGGGCCCACAGAAACGCCGGCGGTCCTTCGACTCTTTCCCGGCCACGGCTGGGCCGGTCGCGAGACGTCGTCGCCGGCAGGACCTGCGCGGGAGGACGCTGGTCCGGACTGCGTATGCGACTGGCGACATGCACTCCCGACCATACAAGTCGAGGAGCCCCTCATGTTGCCCATCGTAGCAGCAAACATGAGGACTGCCTCACGTTGGGTATCCTCTCAGGTATGTCCACTCATCGAGCATGCGGCGAAGCCGCGACGGGCCGTCCTCTGCGGCGTGACGCGCAGCGCAACCGGGACGCCCTGCTCTCGGCGGCTCGCGCATGTCTGGCCGAGCAGGGCATGGAAGCCTCGTTGGAGCAGGTGGCCAAGCGAGCGGGCCTGGCCATCGGCACGCTGTACCGCCATTTCCCCACACGCCTCCACCTCGTGCAGGCGGTGTTCGCCGACAAGATCGAGGCCTGGCGGGAGGCCGCAGAGAAGGCCGTGGCCATGGACGACGCGTGGGAGGGGCTGTGCCTCTTCCTCGAGAGGATGTGTGAACTCCAGGCCGGGGACAGGGGATTCCAGGACCTGGCTGCCATTCGGCTGCCGGAGACGGCGCGTCTGGCGGGGGCGCAGTCACGTATCTATGAACTCGCCGTCCGCATCGTGGAGCGCGCACAGGAGCAGGGAACGCTCCGCTCCGACATCACGCCCGAAGATCTCACCTTCGTGATCTGGGCCAACGGCAGCGTCACCGAAGCCACTCAGGACGTCGCACCGGGGACTTGGCGCCGCTTCTTGCACCTGCTGCTCGACGGATTCCGCGCCGAGCGGGCGCATCCGCTTCCCCAACCGCCGTTGAGCAAGGACGAGTTGTACCGCGCCATGCTCCGACTCGACGGTGCTCGCGACTGCACTGGGTGAAAGACGGTTCTCCGCGACGGCACACCGCGTGACGCCGCGCATAGGTGACTGCCCTGTGCCGTGACGCTCGCCAACACCGCCTGCAAGCGCTCGAAGACCTGCGGAACCGACCCGTCGGCGTCCCCTCGCAGCACGACACCCGATGGGTGTACCAGCACAGGAGCGGCGTGACGGGCAGCGTGGCCCGCCGAGCGCCGCTCGAGAGACGTGTCGGTGTCGCGACACCGGCACGTCACCCCGTGAAGCGATCCACGAGTGCCTCATTCGGCGTGCCGTTGGCGATCGCAGCGACCAGCGCGGGCCGTGTTCCGCAGGTCGTCTTCGAGGAGTTCCGGCTGCCGCACACGATGGGGGCAATCCCCATAGCGCCCTTGATCACCAGCCTCCTTCCACCCCGGCCCGGACATCCGTCACAACGTACGGTTTCCAAGGACACGAAAGGCGATCGAGCCGAGGTGAGCTCACCCGTGGCGCCGAGGCAAGTCAGCACCGCGACATTCGACGGAGGCCGAACGCCTGCCGTGCCCACACGGAAATCGGGCTCCCTGTCACTGCCCGCAGACAGCAGACCCAGGGGCCTGCCGAGATGATGGGGGCAGGGTGGCCGGCGAGACGCGCAACCCTTCGACGACCAGGGCGAGATTGCGTCTGCGGTCCGCGCCATCGGGATCGCTCGGACGCACCGTGGCCAGAACCATGACAATGACCGCCGCCAGATCACGAACCTCCAGTTCCGGTCGCACCACTCCCGCTTCGACGGCGCGGCGCAGCAACCGTTCAAGGGAGGACAGGTAGTGGCGCACGCCCTCGACATCGAACGCGTCGGACTCCCGGGCGATGGAGAGGATGACCTGCCGTCGAGCCAGCACATCGATGCTGGCCTCCAGCACGTCGACGAGACCTCGCCAAGGATCGTCGGTGTGTGCCACTGTCATGGGCTGGATCTCTGTGGTGAGGACGTAGTCCAGGACAGCCCGAACCAACTGGTCGCGCGCTCGAAAACGCCGGTAGACCGTCATCACACTCACATCCGCGCGCCGAGCGATCTCCTCAAGGGTCACCTCCGGCCCGAGTTCCTCGAACGCCGTGACCGCGACACCGACGATCCGCTGGTAGTTACGAGCAGCGTCCGCCCTCAAGGTCCGTCCGTCCGTCGCCATGACTGCACAGTAGTACGCCCTTCCACCCTCGCCGTGTCGCGCCTGGGCCCGCTTCCTCGATCACCCACCCGGTTCCACCCTGGCCTGATAGCCAAATAAGTGAAAGGCGACTAACACTTACCGGCCGAGCAATGCTACGGTCCCGGCATGACAAGCAACCTTTTCCAGATCAAGGACAAAGTCGCCGTGATAACCGGGTCCGGCCGGGGCATCGGCGCCGCGACGGCGGTGACGCTCGCCGAAGCAGGTGCCGACGTGGTCATCACCTCGCGCACGGGAGAGGATCTGACCGAGGTGGCCGCGCGGGTGGCGAAGGCCGGCCGCAAGGCCCACGTCGTGCCCGCCGACCTCTCAGCGATCCGCAAGCGGCGGCAGACCTGGCACATGCGGCGGTGGAGGTCTTCGGCCGACTCGACATCGTGGTCAACAACGTCGGCGGGACCCACCCGCGCCCACTGCTGGAGACCACCACTGACTTCCTTGAGGAATCCTTCCGTTTCAACGTGTGGGCGCGCACGCCCTCACCACTGCGGCGGTGCCCTTCATGCTCGAAGCCGGGGGCGGGGCGATCGTCAACATCTCATCGCTCGTCGGCCGTGTCGCGGGACGCGGCTGGGCCGCTTACGGCACCGCGAAGGCCGCGCTCTCCCACTACACGCGCCTTGCCGCGCTGGATCTGGCACCCCGGATCCGGGTCAACGCGATCGAGCCGGGCTCGATCGCGACGTCGGCGCTGGACGGTGCGAGCACCCCCGAGATCATCGAAAAGCTGGAGAGTGCGATCCCGCTGCGGCGCATGGGCGACCCCGAGCACATCGCCGCGACGGTTCTCTACCTCGTCTCACCTGCGGGCGCTTACGTAACCGGCAAGATCCTCGAAGTCGACGGCGGGAGTCAGCTTCCCCCCGATGGCCTTTGGCCGACCGACCTGTAGGACACGGCACGGGTCGATAGACCAGCCGAATCGGCCGCGAGCTCGACATTCTCGACGTAGCGGCATGCTCGGCGGCCCACGATATCCGGCTCCCGGGGCTCGAGACGGCACGGTCCCGCCGGCTTCGGTCAGATCCGGTTCACCGGCGGCGAAGGCGGCGGTCACCTCCCCGCCGAGCGCGAGGGGGTGGAGCGACTCCTGGCACCTCTTCTCCTCCATGGTGTCGACGGGATGCGCGGCAACGAACCAGGCCCCGGCGTGCTCGGGACCACATCCGGAGCGTTCGTGAAAGCCGCAAGGCTTCCCTATCGCACCACCCCCCTATCGCCTAGCACCTCTTGTACTCACGGAGGCTCGACCATGTCCCACGCCTCTCCCCGGACCGGTGACGATGGGAGGGCCACAGCACCGAGGGCCAATGCCGTCGTGGCGGCCCTGGCCTTCGGCGGGATCGTGTTCTCGCTGATGCAGTCCCTGGTGATCCCGATCGTCCCGGACCTTCCGAAGCTCCTGGGAGCCTCGCCGTCGAACAGTTCCTGGGCCATCACCGCCACGCTGCTCGCGGCCGCCGTGGCCACCCCTGTGACGGGCCGACTCGGAGACATGATCGGCAAACGCCGCATGCTCCTGGTCAGCCTGGTCCTGCTGGTGGCGGGCTCGGTCACCGCCGCCCTCAGCGACACACTGGCCCCGATGGTCGTCGGCCGAGCGCTGCAGGGGCTGGCCGCCGGCGTCGTCCCGCTCGGCATCAGCATCATGCGCGACGAACTGCCCCCGGAGCGACTCGACTCCGCCACCGCGTTGATGAGCGCATCTCAAGGCGTGGGCGCTGCCCTCGGCCTGCCCGCCGCCGCGGCCATCGCGGACAACCTCGACTGGCACACGCTGTTCTGGGCCTCGGGCGCCGCAGGCGCCCTCGCCGCCGTCCTGGTGCTGGTGTTCGTACCGGAGTCGAAGGTGCGTTCCGGCGGACGCTTCGACCTCGTCGGAGCCATCGGCATGGCGGCCGGCCTGGTCTGCCTGCTCCTCGCCGTCTCCAAGGGTGCCGGCTGGGGCTGGACCAGCGGCACCACCCTCGGCCTGTTCGCCGCGGCCGTCGTGGTGCTGCTGTTGTGGGGTCTGTTCGAGCTGCGCGTCAAGGAGCCGCTGGTGGACCTGCGCACCAGCGCACGCCGCCAGGTGCTGTTCACCAACGTCGCCTCGATCACCGTCGGATTTAGCCTGTACATGACAATACTGATAATGCCGCAGTTCCTGCAGCTGCCCGCGGCGACCGGTTACGGTCTGGGCAAGTCGCTGCTCACCGCGGGCCTGGTCATGGCGCCGATGGGCCTGGTGATGATGGCCACGGCTCCGGTGTCCGGCCGCGTCACCAGGGCCAGGGGCCCGAAGACGACCCTGATGATCGGCGCTCTGATCGTGGCCGCAGGCTACGGGCTGAACATTGTGCTCATGAACGCGGTCTGGCACTTCGTGCTGGTGTCCTGCATCATCGGCGCCGGCGTCGGCTTCACCTTCGGCGCCATGCCGGCTCTGGTCATGGGCGCCGTGCCCGCATCCGAGACGGGTGCCGCGAACAGTCTCAACACCCTCATGCGTGCCATCGGTACGTCGTTCGCCAGTGCCGTCGCCGCCGTGATCCTCTCCCAGATGACCACGAACTTCGGCTCCGTCGCCCTGCCGTCGGAGAACGGCTTCAAGACGGTCATGGCCGTCGGCGTCGGCGCCGGCCTCCTCGCCTTCGCCCTGGCCTCCTTCATCCCGCGCCACCGGCGCGCCACCGCCACGGCGGATACGGCATCCGAGTCCACGACGCCGTCCGCGGTCCCGGGCGGCACCGCCGCACTGGCACGTCACGCGGTCAACACCACCGATCCTCCGAACCAACCTCTCCACGCTGTGAAGGAATGACCCCCATGCGCGTCACCGTCTTTGGCGGAACCGGCCCCACCGGCCTACTCCTGATCAACCAGGCCCTGGCCGAGGACCACGAGGTCACCGCCTACGCCCGCACCCCCTCGAAACTGCCCACGCACGAGCGGCTCACCGCCGTCCAGGGACAGCTCGACGACGCCGCAGCCATCGCCGAGGCGGTACGCGGCAGCGACGCCGTCCTCAGCACGCTCGGTCCGACCACCAAAAAGGCCGACGCCCCGCCGCTGGTCACCGGCTACCGCCACATCGTCGCGGCCATGCACGAACACGGCGTCGAGCGGCTGGTGGCGCTGGGCACGCCCAGCATCCCCGACCCGGCCGACAGCAAGGAGTTCAAGGTCGGCCTCACAGCCACCGCCGTCAAGAAGTTCGCGCCGGACGCGTACAACACCATCGTGACCATCGGCGACATCGTGCGCGAGTCCGGACTGAAGTGGACCATCGTCCGTATCCCCTGGCTCTCCAACGGCCCGAAGACCGCCTCCATCAACGTCCGCAAGGTCGGCGACAAGGGAGGACTGCGCCTCTCTCGGGCCAACGCCGCCGCGTACTTCCTCCAGCAGCTCACCGACTCCTCCCAGATCGGCCGCGCACCATTCATAACCGACAAGTAGGCACACCGTCGGCCATGCAACAGAACGCGGCTGCCGCCTGGCCACTCCCGGACATTCCGATCAGCCGGGGGTGGCTCGCCGATGGTTCCCAAGTCGGCCGGGTCCTGGAAGTCCCTCAGCGTGACTTCGAGGTTGATCGGGCGGCCTGATGCGTCGGTGTGCGAGGGCGGGGCGCGGCGATGGCCGACCTCAGATCGAGGCGCTTGTCCATGTCGAGGCGGAACGTGCCGTACGGGTTGACGTTCGACCAGTACAGCGCGGTCAGACCGCGCCGGTCCTCGTCGCTCAGCTTCGATGCCCACGCCGGTTCGGCCAGGACCTGCTGCACCAGCAGGGTGTTGAGGTGCACGAGCGCGGACTGGAGCAGGTGCAGGGCGAGCATCGACGTCTCGGCGTGCTCTTTGTCGGGGCCGGTCAGGGCGCCGTCCTTGCCGTAGTGGAGCACGGTGTTCGCGCTGTTCCAGTTCTCCACAACCTGGAGCCCGCCGTGGATCTCGCGGCGCAGGCCGGGACTGGCCAGATAGTCGCAGGCAAAGATCGTGCGCACGGCCCGGCCGAGTTCTTCGAGTGCCTGGTAGATGGGGTGCTTGGGCCCTCGGGTGAAGCGCCGCAGCACCTGCTCCGCCTCCGCCGTTCCGAGCCGGAGCGCAGTCGCGTACTGCACCATCTGGTCGTACTGCTGCTCGATCAGCTCCCAGCGGATCGGCCTCGTCGGCGAGGCGCCGAGCGCCGGCCAGCCGGGCGGGGTGTCGCCCGGGCGGTACAGGCGGATGCTGCCGATGTTCTTCAGCCTCGGCAGCAGGCGGTAGTTCAGCAGTTCGGTGAAGGCGAACCGACGACCGAGGCGCCGTGGGTGTCGACGTAGTTCGACTCGATCTCGGCGTCGCTGCAGTGCCGCAGCAAGCCCCCGATCATTGCCGCCACCTCGGACGACGAGCAGCTCTTGAGCTGGGAGTAGATGCAGACGTTCTTCCGCTCGACGTGCCAGTAGATCATCACGCCGTTGCCGCCATAGCGGGCGTGGTACTCGGTCATGAAGTTCGAGGACCAGGACCCGAACTTCTTCGAGTCCGACGCGCACGCGGTGCCGCCGCCCCACCACCATGCGGTGTCGCGGGCGGCGAAGGTGGCGTTCACCAGCCTGGTGACGGCGGCCCGGAGACTTGTCGACGGTGATGAAGTGCCGGCGCATGTGCCACAGCGCAGCCTCGCTCTCGCCGTGCTCGCCGGTCGCCACGATCGCCCGGATACCCATGTTCGTGCCCAGAGCGAAGAGGGCCAGCAGCAGACGGCGCTGGAGGACGTCACGCTCGATGCGCTCGTCCGCGGCCACTGAGGAGAACTCCTCGGGCGGCGTGCGACCTCCTCTTTGAGGACCGCCAGGCCGGTGGGCTCGGCCAGCGGCTCCAGCTTCGGAACCGTGATCCACGGCTCGCCCTTGCGGGTGGTGACCTTCACCCCGCCTGCCGAGCCGTCCGCGAGCGCGCGGGACAGCTGGTCCAGGCCCGCGGCCATGCGCTTCCTCAGGTCCGCGATGAACGCCCTCGGGTTCAGCGGCTGCCGGATCGCGGCGTGGTGCACGGCACGAATGGCCTCGAAGTCGCCGGGCAGGTCGTCCTCCGGGTTACGCCAGCGCGCGGCGCCCTCGACGTGGATCTCGCGGCGCCGTACGGCGTCCCGCAGCGCGACCAGAACGCACAGCTCATAGGGGATGCGCTCGACATTGCCCTTGTCGCCAACGACCGCCTCGCGCCAGTCCTTGCGCACCCCGCCGTCCAAGGGCACTTCGTCGCCGGCGTCGTAGAAGCGGGTCTCGCCGTCGACATCGGCGTATTTCTTCAGTAGCTTCATCGCGTCCATCACCGGCCGGTAGGCGGTGTTGTTGCACCTGAAGCCCAGCGTGTTCAGCAGCGGAGGCAGCATCTGCCGGTAGTACGAGCTGTACGAGGAGCGCAGGGTGGTGTGGACCTTGGCCTTTAAGACCTTCTCGTTCGTCTTCGCCTCAGCCACCAGCTCGAGCAGCGTCTTCTCCCCGACCACCGGGAACAGAGCCCGGCGCCCAACCTCGTTAAGCTTGTCGACCGCGGTCGTGAAGAGGATGCCCTTCTTCCCACGGGCCTGCCGTCGGCAGCCGCAGTCATAGCCCAAGGGCGCACCTCCAGAACTCCCCCTACGGGTGCGCCCCGCACGCGCACCACGCCCGACAAAGAGGCACCCACGCATGTACGAATGACCTGTACGGAAGTGAAACCGCCGCGTACATGCGTTTCCAGATCAGCCTCAGTTCACGGCGGCACGCGCAATGAGCATCGCCACCAGTGGGGCCCTGTCGGTCTGACTGTTGTTCTCCATGCCTGGCTCCCCTTCCCTCGTAGCGAGGGGAGCCGATCCAGCCGTATCGTCACGGCCCGTGCTCCCGAGCAGGCGATGCTGCGGTACCCCAGCGAGAGGCCCTGACATCAGAGCAAGACAGCTGCTGCCTCAGCTCAAGCGGTAACCGAGCAGCGCGAGGCCGGCGGGCGGCGTCATCATCCTCCCGGAAGATCAGTCGTACCTGCGCTGCCAGTCATCCCGTGAGCTTCATAGATGCCTTAGCTGTCGGCCTGGGCGCCTCGGACCGACGGTGCCGGCCACCGGACCGAGCCACTGATGCGCATCCGGCCGCACGTGACCTTTCAGTCCTTCCTCCCGGGTTCCGGCGAGGCAGAGCACGCCTGACCGGCCCGGAGCATGGCCCTGTAGAGGGCGCGGGGCTCGGGCGAGTCGGGCAGGGGGCCGCGGGCGGGGGCTTCGAAGGACTGGAGCATCAGGGCGACGACGCGTTTCCAGGCGTCGGGAGCAGTGTCGCCGGTGGCGTTGACGACGCCGGCATTGGCCATGTACGCCAGCACCAGGTCCTCGGGGGTGAAGTCCTCACGCAGACGTCCTGCGGCCTTGGCGCGGCCGATGAGCTGGACGACTCCCTCGTACGCCTGGTCTCGGCGCTCCTCCAGAGCCTTGGCTGTGGGGAAGGTCATGGTCAGCACGTCGGCGAAGCCGTAATCGCCGGCCTGCATCGCGCAGCCCGTTTCGATGAACCCCGCGAGACCGCGCCAGGGATCGGGGTCGTCGAGGGCGACGCCGACCGCGTCGACGTAGGCGTCCATACGGTCGGCGAAGACCGCGGCTACCAGTTCCTCCTTTGTCGGGAACCGGCGGAACAGAGTGGCGATGCCCACCCCCGCCTCGCGGGCCACGGAAGCCATGGAGGCATGCAGGCCGTCACGCCTGAACACCGTGCGCGCGGCGGCGAGTATCCGTGCGCGGTTGCGCTCGGCGTCGCTGCGGAGAGGTTGTGCGGCAGGGTCATCGCTGGATTGGGCGCCAAGGTTCATGACACTCAGTCTACCGAATCGGAATGACCCATCCAGTTTCAGTGCTATCGTAGACACCGCTGAACCGGACAGCCCTTTCCGGAAAACGAATCGGATGCCCCTTTCCGAATCGGGCGAATCGATGCCAAGGAGTTGATGATCAGTGCGCGCTGTGACATTGGCGCAGGTACCCGGCAGCCCCGAGGTGACCGAGGTGGAGGTGCCCCGCCCGGAGGCCGGTGAGGTGCTGGTGAAGGTGGCCGCGTCCTCGGTGAACGGGTTCGACCTGGGCACGGTGGCCGGATACCTGCAGGGCATGATGGAGCACCGCTTCCCGCTGATCCCCGGCAAGGACTTCGCCGGCACCGTCGAGGCGGTCGGTGAGGGTGTCGAGGGTTTCGCGGTCGGCGACGCCGTGTTCGGCGTGGACGCCAAGGCATACCTGGGCACCGGTTCGATGGCGCAGTACGTCGCCGTTCCCGCTGCCGTCGGCATCGCCCGCCGGCCCGACGGGGTCTTGGTGCGTGACGCCGGCGCGCTCGGGCTGGCGGGCACCGCCGCCTTCGACGGTCTCGCCCTGCTCGGCCCGCTGGAGGGCAGCACGGTGCTGATCTCCGGTGCCACCGGCGGCGTGGGTGCCATCGCCGTACAGCTGGCCGCGGCCCGGGGCGCGAGGGTGATCGCCACGGCCAAGTCGGGTTCCGAGAGCGGCTTCGTCTCGGCGCTGACGGACGCCGAGGTGACCGTCATCGACTACACCCAGGACGTGACCGCGCAGGTCCGGGCGATCGCCCCCGGCGGCGTGGACGCGGTGCTGCACCTCGCCGGCGACCTGGCCGAGCTCACCGCGCTCACCCGCGACGGCGGCGCCGTCGCCTCCGCCCTCACCGTCCCCGAAGCCTCGGAGGACCGCAAGCTGCACACCGCCATGATCCGGTCCAACCCGACCGCCGACACCCTGTCCACTCTCGCCGGGCAGGTCGCCTCCGGCGCCCTCAAGGTGTCGGTGACCGCCGAGTTCGACCTGGAGCGTGCCCCCGAGGCGTTCGCCGCGTTCGGCGCCGGCACCGTCGGCAAGATCGCCATCACCGTCGCCTGACCAGTCCGTACCCCAGCCCCTCCCCCACGAAAGGACTTCACCATGCCCAGCATCGCCATCGTCGGAGCCGGCCCCGGAATGGGCCTCGCCATCGCCCGCACCTTCGGCTCGCGCGGCTACGACGTCGCACTCATCGCCCGCAACCGCGCCAAGCTCGACGACCTCGTCGCCCGGCTCACCGCCGAGGGCATCACCGCCGCCGCGTTCCCGGCGGACGTGCTCGACCACGACGCGCTGACCCAGGCCCTCAAGGACGCCGCCACCCGCTTCGGCGGCATCGACGTCCTGGAGCACTCCCCCTCTCCGGGCAACGGCTCCATAAGCTCCATGACCCTCACCTCCCCGTCCCAGACCAGCCCCTCCGATGTACAGGGATGGATCGACTTCCTGCTCTACAGCGCCATCACCGCCACCCAGGCCGTCCTGCCCGCGATGCGTGAGGCCGGCACGGGCACCCTGCTCTTCACCAACGGCGCCGGCTCGGTCGACCCCATCCCGATGCTCGGCAACGTCAACCCTGCCCAGGCGGCGCTGCGCAACTGGGCGCTCAACCTGCACAAGGAGCTGGACGGCACCGGTATCCAGGCCGCGCACGTCGCCATCGGCGTGTGGATCGGCGCGGGCGGCCCTCCCGAAATCCCGACCGCCGAGGCCGAGGACATCGCCCCTCTCTACTGGGACCTGCACACCCAGCGCGACGAAGCCGAGCGCGTCTTCACCGTCTGACGCCTCCCAGTTCTCCCCCGTTGAATCCTGATCCGCTCCATCCTCATGCGCCGCGGCGATCCCCGCCGCGGCGGATCCGAAGAAGAAGGTCTCCGCTCCGATGAACGTGTTCCTGTGGATCCTGCAGGGCGTCCTCGCCGCGCTGTTCGCCGCCGCCGGCGTCACCAAGTCCACCCAGCCCCGCGAAAAGCTCATGTCCCAGCTGCCGTGGGTCAGTGACGTCTCGACACCCGTGGTGCGTCTGATCGGCGTCGCCGAACTCGCCGGCGGCCTCGGGCTGATCCTGCCGGGCGCCTTCGACATCGCCACCGTGCTCACCCCGCTGGCCGCCGCCGGCCTGGCTGTGATCATGGTCCTGGCCATGGGCCTCCACGCCCGCCGCAAGGAGCCGCAGGCCATCGGGTTCAACGCGATCCTGCTCATCGTCGCCGCGGTCATCATGTGGGGCCGGTTCGGGCCCTACTCCTTCTGACCACCCGGCCCCCCGCACCTTCACAGCGGCCCGGCCCGCGACCACGCCGGCCGGGCCGCTCCCTCCCAACCCCTGTCCCCCTACCGGAGACGACCGTGGAACTGGGCATCATCTCCCTGTCCGACCTGCAGACCGACCCCGCCACAGGAAAACTGCACGACCCGGGGCGCCGCACCCGCGAGATCGTCTCCTACGCCATCGCCGCCGACCAGGCCGGCCTGGACGTCTTCGGTCTCGGCGAGCACCACAGCTGGGACTTCGCAGTCGCCAACCCCGCCGTCCCGCTGGCCGCGATCGCCCAGGCCACCAGCCGTATCCGGCTGGCCAGTGCCGTGTCGGTGCTCTCCACCGCCGATCCGGTCCGGCTGCACCAGGACTTCGCCTCCCTCGACCTGATCAGCGACGGCCGCACCGAGATCATCGCCGGGCGCAGTGCGTTCGTCGAGGCGTTCCGCCTGTTCGGCGTGGACCTCGAGGACTACGACGACGTGTTCGCGGAGAAACTGCGGCTGCTGCTCACCATCCGTGAGAACCCCGAACACGTCACCTGGCGCGGACGGTTCCGCCCGGCCATGGACGGCCTGTCCGTCCAGCCCCCGCCCCAGCAGCCGCAGTTGCCGCTGTGGCTCGGCGTGGGCGGCACCCCCTCCAGCGTGGAACGCGCCGGACGCCTCGGCCTGCCCATGGTGCTCGGCCTCATCGGCGGGGACATCCGACGTGCCCGCCCCCTCGTCGAGCACTACCGCGCGGTCGGCACCGCAGCCGGCCACCCCGCCGACCGGCTGCGGCTCGGCAGATCCGGCCACTTCTTCGTCGGCCGCACCTCCCAGGGCGCACGCGACGACGTCTTCCCCTTCTACAAGGAATACGTCCGCCCCAAGCCGCCCACCGGACGCGGCTTTCACATCGGACGCGCCGATTTCGACGCCGCAGCGGTATCGTTCGGCGCGCTGATGGTCGGCAGTCCCCAGGAGATCATCGACAAGATCCTCGCCGAACGCGAAGTGCTCGGCATCGACCGTTACATCGGCCAGGTCGATTTCGGCGGCATGCCCGCCGGGATGGTCCAGGACTCGATCGAGCTTCTCGCCACCGAGATCGCCCCCGTCATCCGCAGGGAACTCGCCCCGCCGGCCGGACCGGCCGCAGCCTGACCAACAGCTGAACCGTCGTCACGGACGTCAGCGGCCACGATCCTGCGACATGCGCACCCTGTTCGAAAACGACGATCGACCTGCTGAAGCACCCGGCCCGACATCAGGCGTCCCAGGATCCTCGCCACAATCGCCACGACCGTGATCGACGATCGACCTGAAAACCTCGAAGAAAGTTACGGCGTGGGGAGCGACCAACGCCCGGTCTACGTAGGACAACCCGGTCACTCAACTTCTTCTGCGAGGTTTCAGCAGACGCAGGACGCTGATGTAGTTTCCGGTGCCAGGCATCAAGCGTCCGCGCAGTCGCCGCACCAGCGGTCACCGGCTACCCGGTGCAGCGGAGTTGGTCGGCGTGACCCGGGTCGTCGTCACCGGCGGTCGCGTCACAGTGCAGGGTGACGCGGCCCGCGTCGAGGCAACGAAGTGCGTGGTGCCGTTGACCCGGATGGTCGAGTCGTCGACTCGTGTGAACGTCAAGGCGCTGAGCGAGGCACTGCTCGCCGAGTACGACGAGTTGCTCACCCGCCACGCCCCCTCCACGGCGAGCTCCACGACCCCGGGCGGAACTCGACCTGATGGTGTCCGACAGCGACAGGGCTGCGACATCGATGCCCCCGCCACGCGCGCCGAGCTGTGGTTCGCACTGCAACCTGACGACCGGTCCTGAGCAGGATCTGGGCCGCGGTGCCGGCCAAGATGCCGAAGCCGGCCACGGGTTGCGCGAGACCGTCGTGCCGACGCATCGTGACCCACTCGAATCAGCAGTGCGCTGAGAGCCGCTGTCAGCTGACCCGGGAGGCGGCCGATCCCGCGTACCCGACTCGAGCGCGAGCCGGGATGGTCCGCGAGATCGCCGCCCGCGCCCATCTGGACCCGGACGGGCCGCGCTCCCGCACCGCGTCACACACGCCGCGCCCACGTCGAACTCGGCGGTTTCGGTGGTCACGGATGCGTCGGCAACCTGAGATTCTGCGCCGTGGCGTCGGGGTTCGCGTTCGTCTGGAGCACGTTCATGATCCTGTGCTCGAACAGCCAACCGGCGTCCGTCCGGACAAGTCGATCATCCCAGCGGTGAGTGATGACATAGAGCCCCTCCTGTGCCATTTCACGCGGGACCTGGCGGAACACCAGCATGTACGACATCTGGGTCGCCCTGTCGCCCTCGATGGTGATGACGTTGTCGGTGGTGGCATGCACGGTAGAGAAGAGATGCCCCGTCTTTCCGAAGCCAATGTCGACAGGCTCTCCATGGGCCTGGGCGTCAAAGAAGGCTGCGATGGCCGCTCTGCCCTCGAGGCGCCCGGCCGCCTCGAGTACGCCGTTCTCGGTGAAGGCTGCGGCGCAATCGGCGCCGCGTAGCTGGTCGGCCATGTGATTGTAGTGTGCGGTCAGGCCACGGATGGCCAACTCGTCGGCGACCCTGTCGGGCATGTAGATCCTCCTTGATCGCTCCGTGCAGCACGGAGTTGTGAGCTTGATGGCGTCCGGTCCGGGCGTGGACGGGAGGTGTCGACGCGCGGACGTTGCGAAATCGAGCCGGTGTGATGGATGTCCGCGCCACCGTGGGGACATCGCCGCCAGCCCCCTGGGCTGCGACGGAGCGCGGTCTGTCGCCCCGCGCTCCGCCGAGCTTCCTGGGTCCGGTTCGCTCAGACTGCTGGGGTCACCGGGCGCAGTACGTAGTCGTGGGTCACGGTGTGGTAGGGCGCATCCAGGCCGCGCGCCTTGAAGTCGGCCGGGTCGTCGTGGAGCTGTGTGGCGTGCACGCTGGACTCGGGCGTCGTGCGGGGTTCGAGGGTGTTGCCGACCCTCGGGTCGCCTTGGAAGTGGGACTGCGTGGTCAGCGTGTGGAAGCCGGCGGCGGTGACGATCGCGTGGATGTGCAGCGGGCGGGTGTCGACCCGGTCCAGTTTCTTGATGAGCCTGCCCAGGGGGCCGTCCTCGGCGATGCCCATGACCTCGATGCCGGGCATGACCGTGCGGTACTCGAAGCGGCCCTCGTCGTCCGTGAGCAGCTTTCCGCGCAGGTTGAACGGGGGCAGGCTCTCGTCAAGGTCTATGACCAGAGGCCGGATCATCTCCGCGGTCAAGTTCGAGTAGTCGCCCTTGGCGTTGGTCATCCAGATGTCGAGCTCCGCGCCCGCGATCGGCTCGCCGCTCGTGGAGCGCACCTGTCCCGAGACGAAGAGCGCCTCGCCGGGTTCGTCGGGGCGCATGGGCAGCGCGTACGGGCGTTCCAGGACCGGCGCCCCGGGTACATAGGCCGGTCCCCTGCCGATCCAGGGGCTCGCACCGTCCTTCTCCGGATTCGCGTACGCGGCGCCCGGGTTGGCCTCCAGTACCGGATGCATGAAGAACTGGTAGATCGTCATGGGTATTTCGCCGGCTTCGGCGAGTTCCAGGGCCCATGCGATGGCTCGCTGGAACTCCTGCTCGGTCACTCCGTGCTTGATGATCAGATCCGCGATCGTCGACTGGAGGTCGTCGAAGACGACCTGGAGCCTGGTGCTTTCCGACGTACTCATCAAAGTCCCCTGCCGGTGGTGGGCGTCGGGCCGCGACGGCCCGGACCTCTCAAGTGGATAAGGTACTCCAGTTGATGTTACATCAACTGGAATGGCTTATCCAATAAACCTTGTCCCGTAACTGCTGGTCACAGAATGTGCCCAACTCGGCGTCGGAGCCGTCTTGGACAACCCCGTTCACGGCACTGAATCCGCGCCCCCCTACCTTGTTGCGTACGTCCCCGCCCGGGAGGGAAACGTCGCCGGGCCGAAGCAAGGACCGCATGCGGGCGAGGAGGCCGGGTCGTTCGGCGGGCAGCAGGTCGCCGATGGGAACGCCCAGATTTGACCCTCTTGCGCGACGTTCATAAGGGCGCGTCAAAGAGGGACGCGGGTGGCCGTGGGCGAAGAACTGCCTCGGCACAGCCTTGCCGCGTCAACGCCCGCTCAGCGTGACATCCGCGTTGTATGGAGGAAGACCAGCAGTTTCGGGTACGGTTCATCACAAATACGGCTGATCAGGATCCCGGCGGCAGGTCCTGCTCGGTCCAGATGCACTTGCCGTCTCCGAAGAAGCGGGTGCCCCAGCGCCGGGAGAGGGCGGCAACCAGGTGGAGGCCTCGACCCCCCTCGTCCGTGTACCCGGCGCGCCGGATGCGCGGGGTGGTGAGGCTGTGGTCGTACACCTCGCAGATGAGTGACCGGCTGCGCAGGAGACGCAGGCGGATGGGTCCCTGTGCGTGGCGGACCACGTTGCCCACCAGCTCGCTCACCAACAGTTCGGTGGTCATGGCCAGTTCGTCCAGCTCCCAGACGCCGAGCCGGTCTCGGACGTGGGCTCGGGCCTGTCCGGCCGCCCTGGGGTCATGGGGCAGGTCATAGGAGACGACGTCGGCGGCGGGGGTGCCGTGGATGCGGGTGATGAGTAGTGCGGCGTCGTCGGTGGTTCCCTCCCGATCGGGTACCAGGGCCGAGACGATGTGGTCGCACAGCCTGTCGAGATCGCCTCCGTCGTCCGGCGGGTCGGCGTCGAAGTACGGGGTGCGGCTCACTTCTTCGGCCAGGGTCCGGCGCAGCTGGACGAGGCCTTCCTCCGTGTCCCGGGTGGCGGACTCGACGAGACCGTCCGTGCAGAGCACCAGCAGGCTTTCGTCGGGCAGGTGCACCTCGTGGACGTCGAAGGGCGGTTCGGCGGCGCCGAGGGGAGGGTTGACGGTCAGTTCTGGACTGTGCACCGTACCGTCGGGATGCACCACGAGTGGCGGCGGATGACCTGCCAGGCAGAAGGAGCAGGTGCGCGCGACCGGGTCGTAGACGGCGTACGCGCAGGTGGCGTAGTGGTCATAGCCGAGGTCGCCGACGAGTTCGTTGAGGTGGCCGAGGAGTTCGGCCGGCTCCAGCTCCAGGTCGGCGAGCGTGCGGACGGCCGTGCGGAGCCGGCCCATGGTCGCGGCCTCGGTGATGCCGTGCCCCATGACGTCCCCGATCACGATGGCCACGCGGTCGGCGGACAGCGGGATGACGTCGTACCAGTCGCCGCCGACCTCGTCCCCGCCGCGCCCTGCGGGAAGGTAGCGGGCGGCGGCGGAGGCGGCGGGCAGGGAGGGCAGCGTTCTGGGCAGCAGGTCGCGCTGGAGTCCCTGGGCCCGGGTGTGTTCGACGTCGTACAGGCGGGCCCGTTCCAGAGCCTGGGCGACCAGGCCGCTCAGTGCGGTCAGCAGGGTGCGTTCCTCCTCGTCGAAGGAGCGCGGCCGGGCGAAGGAGACGACACAGCAGCCGACGGCGTGACCCGAGGCGATGAGCGGGAGGAAGGCCCATGCCTGCATGGGCGACATCGCGGTCAGGCTCTTCAGGTGCGGATAGAGCTCGATGAAGGCGGCCGTGGACTCGACGAACGCCGGGGTTCGGGTGCGCAGCGCCTCGGTGACCGCGGTGTTGGCGGCCAGCGGGATGCCGTCGATCCTGCTGAGGAACTCATGCGGGTAGCCGACGGAGTCGACCACCCTCACTCGTCCGCCCTCCAGCGTCTCCACCACCAGTCCGTCCGCGCCGAACGCCGGCAGCACATGCTCCGCGACCGCCCGGACCACGTCCTGCGACGTCACGGCCTCGGCGAGGGCCACGGTCAGCACGCCCATCCGGGCGGTGCGCGCGGCCATCGCCCTTTCCTCCGCCGAGCCCGCGCCCTGCCCCAGCCGACGGTCGGTGACGTCGAGGAACGAGACCGCCAGCCCGCTGCCCGGCACGGGGTCGAGCCGGACGTAGTAGAGCCGCTGGTCGGGCGGCCAGCGCACGTCGAAGCCGACCGGCCGGCCCTCAGCGGCTGCCCGTCGGCACTGGGCCTCAAGGCCGTGGACGCGGGTGGCGGGGAAGTCCCAGAACACGGTTCCAAGCTGCACCCGTCCGGCGGCAAGCAGGCGCTCGGCCTCCTCGTTGGCGAAGGTGACCCGCCAGTCGTCGTCGACCGTCACGAAGCCGACACGCAGGCCGCGCAGCGTACGGAGGAACGGCCCGTGCGGCACGTAGGTGCCGTCGGATGCCGGTGTGTCCAGGTGCTCGGCGGCCCATGCCGCCACCGACCGGAGCAGGGACCACTGGTCGGGGTCCGGTGCCGCGGATGCCACGGTGAACACCGACAGCGCGCCCACCGGCCCGTCGGGGCCGGGCAGCGGCACGGATGCCGTACCTGATGCCCCGACCCCGGCGACATCCCCGGTCAGCCAGACCTCGGAGACACCCCGGACGGCGCGGGCAGGCGCGCTGTCACCGTCCTCCGGGAGACCGGCCCATGCCTCGGTGACCGCGGGAGCGAGCCCGCTGACCGCCATGAGCCTCAGCGCTCCGGATCCGGGGTCCCGCCGGTGTACCACGCCGCCGAGTCCCCCCAGACCTGCGGTCGCCTGCTGCAGGGCCAGCAGCAGGGCCCGGTCGCCGGGCAGTCCTGCGGCCGCCGACGCCAGCAGCGCCAGCCGCGTCGGCACCGCCGCCCCGGCATGGCTCGCACGCTCCGCGGATTGAGCCGACACATCGCCTCCAGCTGGCTCGCGCCCTGACCGCACAGGAGCACGGCCGCGAGCCCGACGTAACCCACAGTAGTTTGTGTGGGGCCCACAGGCTCCTTGTGCTACCGGACTCCGCAGAGCCGCTACGCGGTCGCGAGGGGACTCACGAAGAAGTTGCTGAAGCCGCCGCTGCGCCGCGCCGTGCCACTGATGGCCTCGTTGACGCGTTTGGGGGATGGACAACGTGTTCCAGCGGGCTCAGGTCGAGCGGTCCGGCCGCCACCATGTCGGCCATCGCCTGCCCCTCCCCCGAGGTGAACCATGCCGAGCCGATCATGGCCAGGCAGCTCGGTGGCGACGCACCAAGAACGGCTCCGCCGCGAGTGGCTGCGCTCGTCGCAGCCGTCTGCGGCTGCTTGGGTGTGACTAAACTCGGCCTCCCGCGTCGAGCAGCGGCGCGATCTTCTCGGCGTACTCCCGGACCGCCTCACGCGCCAGGTGCGGCGGCGGGTTGAGCGTGACGTTCCGAAGGCCTGCCGCCTGGAGCCCTCGCAGGATGTCGGCAATCTCGCGCGCCGTGCCCGTCAGGGTCGTCATGCGGATGATCTCCTCGGTCAGCACGTCCTCCTCGCCGGGGAGCAGATGCGAAAGGTGACCCCGGTGCGTCTCCTGGTACAGCCGGTCACGGGGGACGTCGAGGCGGGACAGCACCCTGCGCTCATAGATGTCCAGGCGGTCGCGTATCGGGGAAGGAAGGTGTGCACCTATAGCCGGGTTGTCGGCATACGCATGGAACGGCAGCATCGCGACTGGGCCGACCCGTTCGAGTGCGCGCGGCGACATCGGGGATTCCCCCTCCTCAAGGACGCACAGCCCCAGCGAACACATGGTGTAGAAGTCATCGGGACCCTTGCCGGCCGCAGCCGCCGCTGCTCTAGCCGCCGCCAGAGACGCTCCGAGCACCTCCGGCGCGTTCACCATCGCGTTGCAGCCCTGAAGGCCCATGATCCATCCGTTGCCGAGCTCGTATGCCACGCCGCGCGCCCGTGGGCCGTCGGCTGCGACATAGATCGGGACACCGTCGCGGTGGACGTAGCGATCCTCGGGGGCATGCGCCATCCGCACCCACTGCGAGGTGTCGCCCGCCCGGTGGGTGGCCTCCTCGCCGTCGAGCAAAGCGCGGCACGAGGCGATGTACTCCGCGAGACGACTGACGGGCAGCGACTTCAGCCCCAGGATCGCGCGGCCCGTGTTGCCGGTGCCGAGGCCGAGGAAGGTTCGGCCGGGGGCCAGACGATTGACGGTCGCGATGGCGGTGGCACAGACGGGGGCGATGCGATTGCTGGGAATGGCGAGCATCGTCCCGATCCGAAGGGTCGATGTGCGCTCGGCGGTCAGTGCCATGGCCACGAACGGGTCACCGGCGATGAGGGGTGAGTCAACGAAACCCACACACGCAAAGCCGTGCTTCTCGGCATAGGCAGCGTCATCCCATGAACCGTGATAGCTCATAAGTACTAGACCGGCATCCACTACATCTCCTTTGTGTAACTTGGTGAAGGGATGTCCCGACCATGTAAGCGCCGGATATTTTGCTCGGCGACAACGGATACGACCGCAGCCCCAATCGGCGCGAACTACGCAGGCGCGGTCTCAAGGCGCCCGCCGAAGAAGCCGATCAGGTGAGCTTCTCTGGCTGTGGCTACCTATCGTGGTCGCGGACGTTCCGGTGGGCGTGCATGATCCATGCCGAGTCTCCGCTCGACCCGCCATCGACTAGGCAGGGACTGCGAATCGGCTTCCTCGGGGGAAGTCTGAACCCCAGGAGTTGGTGAAATCTCCATTCAAACCGGGCGGCTCCCATGCTCCCGAGCGCCCTTCATGCCTGCGACAGCATGGTCCGCTTATGGCCGCCCACCGCCAGGCAGGCGCCTCGCACCCTGTCGATCAGGCCGTCCGGATCGGCCGGGCTCTCGTCACTCCGCCACGCCACCATCCCGTCGGGCCGGACCAGAACGAAGGCCCGAGCGTAGAGGGCCGCCACCGCGGGATCATCAATCTCCACGATCCTCAAGGGGACCTGTCGCGCACGCGCCGCGACAGCGAGACCGTGGGCGTCGGACGCCCGGCGGCCGAAACAGAGAAGGACCATTTCCTCGCCGAAAAGGTCGAGGGTGGACGCTCCGTCGGGCAACCATGCATGCGGAGCACGGTGGCCCGGGCGGGCGGTCGGGACGTAAGTCGCGAACGCAAAGGGCGGAGCGGCGGTGCCGTCGGGGACACAGATCGGCGAGTTCTCGTACCTGTATCCCAGGGCCCCTCCGACCGCGTTGAACTCACGACCGAACACCTTGAGCAGGAGCTCCCCGAGTTCCTTCCTTGCCGCCACGGCCTCCGGGCTTCTCCCCTTCAGAGGCCTCTCCGCGAACACTGCCATGTGCTCCGACATCGCCTGCCAGTCGCGGTAAACCTCTGCCGCCAGCTCAGCGGTCTGCGCGGAGCTGGTCTTGCGCTCGAACTCATAGGTGTCCAGCAGGTCCGGGTGCCCCCATCCGCTGAGGACGGCGGCCAGCTTCCAGGAGAGGTCGACCGCGTCGAGCACGCCGGTGTTCATCCCGAAGCCGCCGGTCGTGGGCATGCTGTGGGCAGCGTCGCCGACGAGGAAGACGCGCCCGTCACGGAAGCGCTCGCGCACACCGATCCTGTTCGTCCAGGGGAAGACGCCGCTGAGGAACTCGAACCGTACCTCGCGATCGCCACCGAGCCTGCGGACAGCATCCGAGATATCTTCCTTGGTCCCCCCCTGGCGATGGACCATCAGGGTCACCCGGAACATGTCGCTGCCATCGAGCGGCCACAGCGCCACCGACATGCCGCTCCGCTCGATGAGTGTGTAGTGGCCACCGGTCTTCACCGGGTAAGCCTCGGCCAGTTGCGGGCTACGGATCAGGGCTTCCACCGAGTGGCCCAGTTCGTTCCACACCTCTGCGCCTATACCCAGCGCCTTCCGCACGCCGCTGCGGACCCCGTCACAGGCGAGCAGGTAACGAGCCCTGAAGGCGTGGGTGCGCCCGGCCCCGTCCGTCGCCTGGACGGTGACCCCGGAGTCGTCCTGCTCAAGAGAGGTCACCTCCCACCGGAACCGAAAGTCGACCAGGGGCTGCCGCCGCGCCATGCCGGCGAGGATCGGGTTCAGCCATCGCTGGGGGCAGCGTTGATAGGAGGTCGGGCTGTACGCGGCGGGAGGGGCGTCGTCGATCGCAGGCCACGGCAGCCGCAAGATCTCGGGCTCGTACACTCCCGGGCCGTACACCACGTCCAGGGCACGGTCGCGCGGCCAGCCGCAGTTCCGTAGCTCTTCCTCGATACCGAAACGGCGCATGAACTCCATCGTGCGTACGTTGGTCGCCGTGGCCCGCGCATCGGGAACCGAACCGTCCGTCTTTTCGAGCACCAGCGTCCTGATCCCTCGGATGGCCAGGTCGGTCGCAGCGACAGAGCCGGTCGGACCACCACCGACCACGATCACGTCGTAGGGCGAGTCATTCTGTTCAGCGGTCACCATGTGTGCTCCCACATCCTTTGCGGCATCGCAGTCACCATCGGGGGTGAACCGGTCGGTCTCGTCGGCACCTCGATCGAGGAGTACTTGGTCCTGCCGAACTCACGCCGCCAGCAGGCTTTCCGCGCTGCCGCTGCCGCTGCCGCTGCGGCTGCGGCTGCGGCTGCGGCTGCGGCTGCGGCTGCGGCTGCGGCTGCGGCTGCGGCTGACGGGCGCAGTTCGTCCGTCAGCCGCCGCCGTGCGCGGTCAGCGTCGGCACTGGTCAGGGTCAGGCACCGGCGGCAGGTACGTCACCCACGAGGTTGCGGCCGTCGCCCTGGGCGGGCGCCGCACTCGCGGTTTTCTCTTCGGCCTTCACCTGCCATGCCGGCCTCTTGCGCAGCAGCATCAGACAGCCCAGAGCCACGACGTTCGCCGCCGCCATGTACGTCCCGATGAGCCACGACTTCCCGCTCTCGGTGAAGATGGCCGTGGCGATGATGGGTGCGAGCCCACCGCCCACGATGGAACCGAGCTGGTATGCGAGCGAGATGCCGGTGTACCGGATCTTCGGCGGGAAGTTCTCTGTCAGGAGCGCCGGGATGCAGCTGAAGGAGAGGCAGCTGGAGGTGACCACCAGCACGCCCCCGAGGGTGGCGAGCATGAGGTTGCCGGAGTCGAACAGCGGGAACAGGAGCAGTGCCGTGAGTCCCTGCATGACGGCCCCCGTCACGAGCACTGGCCGTAGACCGAAGCGGTCGGCGAGACGGGCGAAGTAGATCACGGCCGGGATGGCGACCACGCCGCACGTCATGGCGATCCACAGCAGCGAGGAACGACTGTAGCCGACGGCACTCGTCCCGTAGGTCAGCGAGTACGTCTGGACTATGTAGGTGGAGATCCCCGGCACACCGGCGACGACCAGGGTCTTGAGCAGCGTGCCGCCGTGCGAGCGCAACACCTCCAGCACGGGCACCGCCTCCGGTTCCTGAGCGACCGACGCCTCGAACAGAGGACTTTCGCTCAGCTTCCGACGGGCCACCAGACCGATCACGATGAGGACCACACTGCTGATGAAGGCGATCCGCCAGCCCCAGACGGTGAAGGCGTCCCCGGTGGCAGCCTCCAGTCCGATCAGGACGAGGTTGGACAGCACCAGTGCGAACGCGGGACCGACGGCCGGCGCGGAGGCGTAGAGAGCTCTCCGGTTCGGCGGCGCGTGCTCGATGGCCATCGAGACGGCACCGCCCCACTCGCCGCCCATGGCCAGGCCCTGGACGATGCGCAGGACCACCAGCAGAGCCGGAGCCCATACCCCGATCTGGGCGTAGGTCGGCACCAGACCCACACAGACGGTCGAGATTCCCATGATCACAAGCGTCACGACGAGCATTCGTTTCCGGCCGATGCGGTCACCGAAGTGACCGGCGATGACGCCTCCGAGTGGACGTGCCACGAATCCCACCGTGAACGTCGCCATGGCCCCGAGCTGCCCCACCACCGGGTCGCCGGTAGGGAAGTACAGCGGACCGAACACCAGAACCGCGCAGAGCGCGTAGACGAAGAAGTCGTACCACTCGAGCGTGGTACCGATGAACGTTGCCAGGACAACTCGACGAGCATCCCGCGCTTTTGTGCGCGCGTCGTCATTGGCGTGCGACAGGGACATGGCTTGTTCCGCTTTCGTGAAGAGGGCGACCCGATGCCCGGGTCAAGAAGGAAGTGCTGCATGGTTGCCCCGACGGGGAAACCATGGACCTGCTGAGGATTTCGTTTTCCGTGGGGCTGAAAATTTGAGGGTTCAGCGCCCTTACTCGGCCGTTTCCGGTTGTCAGCCGGTCTTCTCGGATTCCTGGATGAGGGGGTAGTCGGGCATCCAGACCACGTCGAAGCGCTTCTCTGTTTCACCCAGCTGTTCAGCGGTGGGGGCCCCATGAGGATCGAGATAGTGGAGGGTTCCCTCGAAGCCACCAGGTGCGTAGAACGCGATGAAGCGGGTCTTGGGGGCGGCGAACGCCCACGAGTGGGCCCAGCCAGTCGGCAGCAACCCGAAGTCACCTGGGTGGAGATCGGTGACTATGCGGTTGCCTTTCCTGTCGTCCTGCCAGACGCGGAGAACGCCACTCAGGACGTAGACACCCTCGGTCGTGTCGTGGTGGTAGTGGGGAGGCGTGGGCGGTGCCGTGTCGCCTTCGCAGTACGTCAGGCCCATGTGGCCTTCGGTGTCTTCCTGGCGGGTGAGCAGAGTGCGGAGGCTGCTGCGGACAGCGATGTGCTCACCCTCCCCGGCCCTGAGCACATAGGGAGCTCCATTACCGACTTTGTCGAGCGAAACGTATCCGGCGATACGCGTTCCTTCATCCATCACTGATGACTCCTTGCAATGCTCTAACGGTTTCGTCGGCACGTGGCTTTCCTGCACTGGGACTGCGCAGTAAGCAGAAGTGGTCCCGCCCGAGCAACTCAGGGGTGGCCTGATGCGCCTGGGGGAGGCTGGCGTCGTCGCGCACGAGACGGCGGCCGGGGAGGCCCCCATGGAGAGCCGCCGTGAGGAAGCTATCAATGCATGCGGCCGCATACAATAGTCGCGATAGCTACCACCTTGCATGTACTAGTGCTATCGTTCGCACGCCACTGAGGCGTCATGCGCGGTCACTGACCGGACACCTGCCGGACGTGCGGCAGTGATCTCCCTGAAACGGGCTTCCGGCACCCGATCGCCAGCAAGAGGGCAAGGAGGACCTGCATGTCAGCTGTCTCTACCCGACGGGGCACGCTCTGCCTGACCGTCGACAATCTCGGCATGGCACTCACTGTCGGCCGAGGTTGTGCGGCTCGCCCGGACGCAGACGAGCCCGGACTCCGCCGCGGCGTGCCGGCCTTCCTCAAGCTGTTTGCGGAGCTACGTCTGCGGGCGACCTTCTTCGTCGAGGGGTGGAACGCGTTGCATCACCCCGATGTGATCGAGCGGATCGCCTCGGCGGGACATGAGATCGGACTGCATGGTTGGGTGCACGAACGCTGGGCGGATGACCTTGACGACCGGGCCCGTGAACAGCTGCTGTGGGACGGCACGGCAGCGCTGCGACTTGCGGGCTTCACTCCCGTGGCGTTCCGCGCACCCGGCGGTTACCGCGGCGGCCGCACGCTCGAAGTGCTGAGCGAGCTCGGGTACCGGATCGACAGCAGCATCGACGCCGGCACCGGCATGCCGGGCACCACTCCCGAGATCATGCTGCTGCCGGGCGGACTCGTGGGCGTTCCGTGGACCTGGGACATGATCGACTTCTGGCAGTACGAGATGCGGCCCGACGGCGCCCAGAAGCCCGGCCAGGTGGCCGAAGACTGGCTGGACCTGCTCGAAGCTGCCGCGGAACGCGGCGGGTTGGTCACGCTGATCGTCCATCCGTTCGTGACCGGGGTTGATGCAGAGCGGATGGCGGCGCTCCGTCGCGTACTGGAGCACGCCGTCGAGCACCCACGCATCGACGTTCTTAGCGCGGGGCAGGTGGCTGCACGCACCTGAGACGGCTGTCGGCAAGGGGACGGACAGGCGCCGAACGGCGAAACAATCGTTGAGGAGAGCGAAACGTGGAAGAAGGAAGCCCGGACAACACTCGAAGCGGTGCTGAGCCCCTTGGTGCACAGCGTGACGGTGTCGGCTGGGGGACGGAGGATGGCGTCAGGGACGGAGCTCTCCAGCCGGTGATTCTCCGCGTGTACAGCGACGCCGCAGGTGAGAGCCATTTCGAGGACATCCGGATGCCGGGGGGTCACCGGCGTTCCGATGTGTCGACGTCTGTCGCCTGGTGGTCGGAGAGGATACCGGTGCGCAATGTGATCTGGCGGCGCGTGGAGGAGGAGGCTCCGCCCACGACACCGCACAACGCACCGCGACGCCAACTGATCGTGCCACTCTCCGGCGGAGTCGAGTTGGAAGTCAGCACGGGAGAGCGGCGCACCGTACTGCCCGGACAGATCATTCTCGTGGAGGACACCACGGGGAAGGGGCACGTCACGCGCGCCCTTGATGACTCGACGCGCGTCACTCTGATACTTGAACTCGGTGACGAGGAACTTCTCGGAGATCAGTGACCTTGGGCGACGCGCTCGCTAGGAGTCGAGCGCGACTCGGTCGTCGGCGTACGCCATCGCCTCGTACAGCCGAGAGGGGGTGTAGTCATGGGCTCCCGCTGCCGCTTCGATCAGTTCGGGTTCTCCGCTCGCCACCGCGTCGACGATGCGGGCGTGGACGGCGAGACGCTCGTAGAGGTACTGCCGGAGGTTGTGCGTCGGCACGACGCGTTTCAAGTGCGATGCGATCGCGTCGAGCAGGTTGAGGTAGAGCGTCCGCAGGACGTCGTTCTGGCAGCAGGACGCGATCTGCCGATGCAGTTCCCAGCCGGCTCGGAAGAACTCCTCCGGCTCGTCGATCAGTCGCGACATGCTCAGGACGCGTGCGCGGAGGTCGTTCAGGACGGACGGCCTCGCGTGCCGGGCCGCGTCGAGAAGCAGGGGAAGTTCGAGGGCCTCCCGGGTGGCCGCGATGTCGCGCAGGGACGTCGATTCGGACGTGACCGCAAGCACGGTTTCCCCGAACGGCAGGAACTGCTCAAGGTTTTCGGCGGCCGTTTCCTCGGCTTCCTCGGCTCCCGGCTCGTCGAGCACCTTACGCATCAGGGTGGTCAACGCGGCAGCCTCCTCGTCGGTGAGACGCATGCCGAAGTGCTTCTGGACGGAGGAGTGGTGAACCGACAACACCCTGAAGTAGACGTCCTGTCCATGCTCGGTCAGTACGACGTCCAAGTTCCTTCGATCGCGCTCCGAAGCACGGCGCTCGACCAGCCCTTCCTCCTCCATCCTCTTGGCCAGCCTGCTGACGCCGCTCTGACTGAACCGCGAGCGTCGCAGCAGTTCGTTCTGGGGAAGGGTGCCGCCGGCCTCTGTCAGCCTGGTGATCACGGAGTACCACTCCAGCGGGATCCCAGCGGTCTCTTCGAGATCACGGGACAGACTACGCACGACCTGGGCGCTGGCGTCCCGGACCACCTCCCACGCCCTCAGCCGTGCACTGTCCAGATCACGTCCTGCGCTGCCCTTCCCCGTAAACATATGCGGCAGCATACACCTCGGGCCCGCAAGAGCATCGCCCCCCGAGATGGATGCTTGCAAACTCATACACTCCATGGTTCCGGTCAGCTTCGGGCAGCCGCTCAGGAGGCCGGCGCAGTCGGAACCGGCGATCACGGCGCCGGTGCCATGGCGCGCTCCAGCAGATGCCCGAGCCGTCGCCATAGCGCTCGACGCTTCCCTTCGTGCCAGGGCTAGTACTGCAACGGTGCTTGCCGTGACTGGTGGCCAGGTTGGTCGTTGGTGTGCTTGTGGGTGGGGACCTTGCTGATGTCAGGTTGTGGGCGAG
>NZ_JBEOVF010000091.1:0-26342 GCF_040295365.1 Streptomyces sp. NPDC002838
AATGATCTCGACGCCGTCACCGCCGGGCTCACGCTCGAGCAATTGTCAAAAGCTGTGGATCAGTAGCTGTTCACATGGTCTCGTGGTTCAGGTGGATGAGCCCTTCGATGGAGCCCAGGCGGGCCTGCAGGGCGGGTTCCGCAACCGGCGTGGTGGTGAGCAACAACACCTGGGCCGCCGGGTGTTCTGGAGCGTAAAGGTCGTCTTCGCCGTCGTCGCCGGGGATCGGGTTGGGCTGGATCTCGATCCGTCCATTGGGGCTGCTGGCGAGGTGGTAGACGCCCCGGTAATCGCTGTCGCGCTCGGTGAAGACCAGCCCGAGGCAGTCACTGACGAGCCGGACCAGCTCGCCAACGGTGTGTGTGCTGGTGCCGTAGGTGTGGTGGTCGGTCATGGTGCACCAGACCCTATGCCGCGACGGTGGCGGGACGCTCGACCAGTTGGCCGCGTTCGAAGCGGGCCCCGGCACGAACAAGGGCGACGAGGTGGGGTGCGTTCACGGCCCGCCATCGCTGCTGGGCGGACTCGACGAGTTTGAAGACCATCGCCAGGGCGGCGGTGCGGGAGCCAGCACCGCGACTACCGCCAGGTCGCCGACGCAGACGGTCGGCTCGCTCCGCGCGCCCGACGCGGCCTGGCCAACCTCGCCCGCATCCGCGGCGACTTCCCCGCCGCGCTCGCCGCCGTTCCCACCCTGGGCTGGAAGGGCCGCCACCACCGCGTCCTGGGCCACATCCACTTCCCCACGGCGACATGGACCGTGCCATCGCCGCGTTCGACGCCGCACGGACCGAAGCCGAACAGCACAACGCCCCGGGCGAGCGGGCCATCGCCCAGACCCTCCTCTCCCTGGCCTGCGCCTTCACCGACCCGGCCCGCGCCGACGACGAACTCGCCCTCGCCCACCAGCTCCTCGGCCAGCTCGACCAGCGCGCCACCACCCTCCTCGCACAGGTCGCCGCCCTCGTACGCGACGCCGGCACCGACGACGTCACCGACCGCGCCACCGTGCTGCGCACCGAGATCACCGTCGCCGGGCTCGCCTGGCTCACCCCGCTCCTGGAGACCGCCCTCGCCTTCCACCACGCCGTACGCGGCGCACAGGACGACCTGACCGCCACCTTCGACCGTCTGCGCGAGGCAACCGCGAACGGCGACTTCACCTACTACATCCACATCGCAACTGCCATGGGCGACCTGTCCCAGCCCAGCGAGTCGGCCATACAGTGGCTCGACGATGAACCCACCGTCCGTGCCCGCTGGCGCTCCCTGGTCACCGCCCGCCAACACCACCTCGGATACTGACCGGGGTGAAACTGCCCCCAGGACAAGGCGACTTCCGCTCGCTGGAGCCGGCGGGCGTTCGCCGGCTCGGCGGCCGGGCGGGCCATTGGCGAGCGCAGTGCCGTTCTGTCGACACTGCGGGTCGGCCTATCGGCATCGATGAGGGGTTCTCAAGCCACTGAGCGATTCTCCTTCGGGACCGCGGTGGGGGCGGGCGCGTGGTCGGCGTGTCGGCCAATTGCACTACTGGTCATCAGCGTGAGCATGTGCCGACAAGCTCGCGCAGCGAGTACCCCGAGGCCTTGCGCAGCCGGGCGGCGACGACAGGCTCGATCCCGTACCGCGCGGCTTCCTCGGCGACCGCCGCCACCTCCTGATGGGTCACCGGGGTCTGGAACATCTGCCGCATCTTGTCGGCGGTCCCGGCCTTGATGGTATGGCTGGCCCCGTCCTTCCTGAGCGTCAGGGTTCCGTCGTCGTTGAGGACGGCCTCCGGCTCGCCGTCCGGCGGCACCAGAACCTCGGTGATCAACTTGATGGGTGTCCCGTCGGGCAAGTACGTATCGACGACCGCGACATCGGGGTGAAGCGCCTTCCACCCCTGCACGACGTGCGGGGCGGAAGGATGGTGGATGACCATGCCGAGCGGGTCGTAGATGACGATGCTCTCGCCCGGCTCCAGCACGGTGAATCCGGCCTGCCGGTAGTACGCCGTGAGGAAAGGGCTGCTCGTGGTGAAGGTGCCCATCATCAGCCGGTATCCGAGACCGCGATAGTGCGCGCTGGCCCTCTCGATCAGACGATGCCCCAGACGGCGGCCGCCGACCTCTGGCGCCACGGACAACGCCTCGATGTCCACCACCTGGTGCTTATCTGCACTTCACTCGAATGGGGTGGGGGTGGATGCCCAGCCCCCCCCCGCCGGATCCGGTGGGCCGATCCACCGCGGGCGACGCAACCTCCGTATGCTCGGTGGCGGACATGGAGTAAAGGCGCCGCCTCCCGCGTTATTGCGACGATGACAACGGGGTGGATCGCGGTCCACCGCAGGGAGGTGACGGGAGCCGATGAGCCTTCGCCAGTTCGAGTACGCCCTGGCCGTTGCCGAGGAGGGCTCGGTGACGGCGGCGGCGGAGCTGCTGCACGTTGCTCAACCGTCGGTGTCCCAGCAGATCCGTAGCCTGGAGCGGGAACTCGGCGTGGAACTGTTCGCCCGCACGCCGACCGGACTGGTGCCCACCGTGGTAGGCCGCGCGTTCCTGCGGGAGGCGGAGGTCGCGGTGAGCGCGTCGCGGCGGGCGAGGGCGACGGCGCGGGCCGGTGCCGATGAGCTGGTGGGCGAGCTGGTGGTCGCAGTGCAGATGGGCTTTGGCACGCGGCAGCTGCCTGGCGCGCTGGGCGCGCTGCGTCGCCGCTTCCCGCGGCTGGAGGTCACCGTCTTCGAGGAGCCGAGCTCCGCCGAACTGGAGCGGTTGTGCCGCCGGGGCGTGCTGGACCTCGCCCTGATGGCGGCGTGCGAGCGGAGCCCCGCCGACGCCCACCACCTCGGCGACGAGGACTTCGTCGTGGTGCTGGGCGCCGGGCACCGGCAGCTCGCCGCGGACCGGGTCGAGCTGCGCGCACTGGAGGGGGAGCCGTGGGTGAGGTTCGACCGCGACAGCGCGCTCGACGGCGTGCTGCTGAACGTGCTGCGGGACAACGATCTGCCCCCGACCACGGCTGCCCGCGTGTCCCAGACGGCGACGGCCGTGCGCTGGGCCGCCCACGGGCTGGGGGTGACGCTCGTCCCGGCCTCCGCGGTGCCCCACGGTCACGAGCACCTCGTTCGGCCGGTGTTCCCGGTCGTGTCCCAGCCCGTCATCGCCGTGGTCCGGCACGGCGCGGGCCCGGCGGAGACGGCCCTGCTCGAACTCCTGCGTCAGGAGACCTGGTCCGAGTCCGCTTCCTTCTCACCGGTGTCCTGACGGCCGAGAAGGAAGCAGGCGCCGCTGAATTCTTTTTGTCGAAACTGGCGTTCCGGAATGCCGTGCGAGCCCGTGGAAGAACGGTAGGACAAGCTCAGAGCTGGGTGGCGCCTCCGTCCACGGCGAACTCGGCGCCGGTGGTGTAAGTGGCATCGAAGGCGAGGAATGCGGCTGCCCTGGCGATCTCGTCGGGGGTGCCGAAACGCTGCATGGGATTGTCCGCGACCCGCTCCGCCTTAAACTGCTCGGCGGCCTCTTCGGTCATCGTATTGTCCAGAATTCCCGTGTCGATGGGACCGGGGCTGACCGCGTTGACACGAATTCCGCGCGGAAGCAGCTCGCGGGAGAGGCTGCGGGCCATCGAGCGCAGCGCCGCTTTGCCGGCCGCATAAACACTGGCCTCCAGCATGCCCATGACGTTCGCGACCGAGGTGGTGAGGACGACGCCGGCGCCTGTGCTCAGCAGCGGGGCGAGCTTCTGCACAGTGAAGTAGGCGCCCTTGACGTTGATCGCGAACAGCTCGTCGTACACCTCCTCGGTTGTCGACTCGAAGGGTGTGAGGGTTGCGATGCCGGCGTTGACGAATAGGGCCTCGATCGTGCCGAGTTCGCCCTTCACACGGTCAGCCAGAGCATCCAGTTCGGACAGTGAGGCCACATCGCCTCGGACGGCCACTGTGTTCTTGCCGAGCCGATCCCGCGCGGCGTCGAGCGTGGCCTGAGAACGACCGGTGATCAACACGCGCGCTCCGCCTTCAACCAGCAGCTTCGCCATCGCGAACCCCATGCCGCTGCCGCCACCCGTGATCACTATATTCTTGTCGCTGTACTTACCCATGCCAGGATTCCTTCGTTCTTTCTCTCACAACTCGGAGATGTGCCCCGGCGCAAGTCAATGATTGCTTTGTTCGAAACTGGCGTTTCGGAACGTCGGCGTCAGCCCATGGGGAATTCGCCGCCGTCCACGATGAGATTCCTCCCGGTCAGCCAGCTCGCCCGGTCGGACACGAGGAACAGCACCGCGTGGGCGATGTCGTCGGGCTGACCATCGCGCCCCAGCGGCGCGGTGTCGTTGGAGTTGGTCTCTGCCGGCGCCGCGTCCATGCGCGCGGATACCTCCGTCCACTGCTCCCGCGTTGCTTCGCCGCCGGGGGTGGCGGTTCTGCCGGGAGCCACGGTGTTGACCCGGATTCCGAACGGGGCCAGCTCCAAGGCCAGTCCCCGGCTGTAGTTCTCCAGCGCCGCCTTCGCCGTGGTGTAGTGCAGGAATGGTCCTACCGGGGTGAGGACCGCGGCCGAGGAGACGTGCACGATCATCCCCGAACGCCGTTCCCGCATCCCCGGTACCAGCAGCGAGTCCAGCCGCACCGACGCCAGGAAGTTCAGGTCCAGCGCGTCCTGCCACTCCTCGTCGGGGATGGCCAAGGCGCCTTCGTGAGGTCGCGCCCCACCCACGTTGTGGACCAGGATGTCCACCCCGCCGAGCACCTCCTGCGCGGCTGCGGCGAGCGTTTCCGCTCCAGCCCGTGTCCGCACGTCGGCCTCCACGAAGGTGGCCCCCTCCGGCACCGTGCTCGTCGCCGACCTGGCGGTCGTGAGCACCTCGGCTCCCGCGTCCAGGAGTTGGCGCACGACGGCAGCTCCGATTCCGCGAGAACCACCCGTGACAAGGGCCCGCTTTCCCGCGAGTTCTTGCGTTCCCGATCCGTTCTCGATTGTGGTCATGCCACCGGTCCTCTCGATTGCGTGTTTGTCCGCTCGACGGAAGAAGGATCGACGTGCGCAGAGCGCGAATCTTCGGAGAAATCGCGGTGAGCTCCTCGTCGAGCTGTTTCACGGTACGTTCGGAAAAGAACGAGAGGCAAAGACGAAATGTCAGCAGGGGCCATAGGGAATTCCTATGGCCCCCCGGCCCCCTCAGCCCTCCCGGCCCCACCGCGCCAACACACTCCTCACTGACCGTCCGTCTTCGCGCTGAGTCTGGGCAGCCCGAGATCGACGAGTGGGCGTCGTGTTCGGCGCTTGCTATCTTCCCGTTTGGCGCACAGGAGTTGGAGGGTTAGGTCGAGCCCTTCAATTTCACCGGCCCAGCCTTCGGCTTGGGCGCGGACTCTGCGGGTGACGAGGTCGGCTTCGAGGTCGTCGAGTCGGCTGATCATCTTCGGGCTGACCTGGAGCATGGGACACCGGATGCAGGCGTGTTCGTGCTGACAGGGGGTGCCGTAGGGACGTCCGCATGAGCCGAGTTCGACCTTGCGTTTGTCGAAGTGCTCTTCGAACTCGTCCCACTCGTCGTTGGTGACGTCGCGGTATTCATGGTCGGGGCGGAGCTGGCGGCGTTCGTTGAGGTGGGCGAGGTAGTGGCGGAGGACGTCTTCGTCGAACACGGCGACGTAGCCGCGGGTGGTCTGGATGTTGAGGTGGCCGAGCAGCGTGGCGCCGATGTGGATGGGTAGTCCGCTGTTGACGGGCTCGGTGGTGAAGATGCGGCGGAAGTCGTGCGGGGTGAACTTGACCGAGCGGAACGCGGGATGGTGTTCAGCGAGGTCCTTGCAGCGTCGTGCGAGCATGTTCAGGACGGTCTGGGGACTGATCACGCTGCGGGTGGAGCCGATCTTGCGCTGGAACAGGAACGGCATCGGCGGGCTCCAGACCTTGTCGTGCGGGTCGAAGCGCCGCAGGATCGGGACCGGGCTGCCGTCGCGGGTGTGCCGTTGGATGACGGACGCGATGACGTGGAACAGTTCGGCGGACATCGGGATGACGCGCTCGCGGTCGGTCTTGGACGGGCTGATGACCAGGAGGGCGACCATCTCGCCGTTGTTGCGCTGGTAGTGGCGGATGCTGAGGGAGTCATGGGCCGCCGCAATCTCGTAGAGGCAGACTGGGAATGGTGGCTCCTGTGTCTCGGCGGTCTGGCACTGGAGGAATTGCGAATCGAACGCCAACTGATGCACCTCGGCTACGAAGTCGCCGGAGCCGGAACGATTGATCACTTGACCGACTCGCTATACCAGCTCAACGCCGAGATCGTGCTGACTCTGACCGATCCCGCCAGCTCCGATGTGGAGACACTGGCCAGTGCAGTCATGCAGTCTCAGGAATGGTTCTCCAAGCACCTCTCCTACTTCGCCGCCTTCCGGTCCGACCTGTCCGGCGCGGGGCTCATGGACTTGCCCGCCCACGCGAAGATGAACTGGGATGACTATGTCGGACCCACCTGGGAAGGACGGGTGGACCTGTACCAACAGGCACCAACGTCCGCGGAATCCATCAGCGATTCCGACTTGAACGGACTACTCCGGGAAGCGGGGCGACAAGAAGCAGCACTTCTCGGCATGATCGGGTTTCGATATACCTCGGAGCGAAACGGTTTCTCATTCCGTCGAGTAGTGAGCGACGACGCATGTGATGCAAGGGTGCAACGCGCCGTCACAGTGGCCAGGCTGCACGAGAACCTCTGAGGTCACACCGGCTCAAAGCCAGTACTGAGACACACGCAAGCTATGAAGAGAAGACATGGCGGACGCTGCACGGCTGTGCTGCCTCCGCCAGCTCGCAGATCGCCGCCCGTAGGGTCTCCACCTGCGCTTTTGTACGGCGAGGCCGTTTTATGGAGCTAGCGTCATAACTCGCCATGCTTCCAGTGAACTCCCGAGGCAGTGCCACCGTCACGGCATCGCGAACCCGCGTGTCTTTCAGCTGATCCCGGGCTACTTACCCCACGCGCCAGCCGAGGCCTGCAGACCCGTCTGATCAGGCGCTCGCTTCAGCGACAGCCGCGCGGAACTCCTGCGTCATCAGGGCCACCGAGCCGCCCTGGACGGGAGTGTCGCCCGGCTCTGCCGACACCCTGGACACCGCGGCGCTCATCCGCTCGTACCTCGCCGCCTCGACGACAGCGCGATACGCCTCGGGCAACTCCCGGGTGTCCTGAATGGCGACCATCGTGCCGAAACGGGTGCCGATCCACCCGACCGTCTCGACCTTCCAGTCGAGATGCCGGGCCGCCTTGCGCATCGCGGCCCTGATCAGTTCGACTCCGCCGAGCCCGACGGCCTCCTCGTCGTCCAGGTTCACCTGGTAGGAGCCACCGTAGCCGCCGGCCCCCTCGGGACAGGAACGGCGCAGCAACGGGACCAAGGCCTCGGCCATGGCCATGCAGCGCGCGTCCTTCGCATAGGAAGCCATCGACGTCATCGTAGAACCGCCCGGGCGCCACGGACCGCCGTTCGGCAGAGCGTTCACTCGAAGAGGACCGCTCGAGCGCGGCACAGCCAAGTCCCGTGCGGAGAGCGGCTTCCCGGCCGCCAAGGACGAGCAGTCCCTCGGTGCCAGCCGCGCGCCACCTTGCGTACCTGGAAACCCTGATCCCGGACCGGACGATGATCGACTTAGACCCCGTCGGCCCCGTGAGTCGGTAGAGAAATGGAGACGTCTGGGTGCGCGGCGAGCCGCCCGCGTGCGTTTGGGGAGGAGTGCCGGGATGGCGCTGGACTGGGACCGGATCGGTGCGGGGGACAGTGAGGCGATCCTGCGTCCCCGGGACATCTACGCAGGGCTGGCCAACCGCCCGTGGCCCTATCTGCGCCACGAGCAGGGCGAGGTGCTGGACGAGTGGTTCGACCACCGTAGGGATGACCGAGATGTCGTGATCAAGCAGAACACCGGCGGCGGCAAGACCGCCGTCGGTCTGCTGATCGCGCAGAGCACCCTGAACGAGGGCATCGGCAAAGCCGTGTACCTGGCCCCCGACAAGTACCTCGTGCGGCAGGTCCGCGAGGAGGCCGCGAAACTCAGCATCGCCACCACAGACGATCCGCAGGACCCGGCGTTCCTCGCCGCGCAGGCCGTGCTGGTGACGAACTACTACAAGCTGATCAACGGCAAGTCGGTGTTCGGCGTCGTCGGTGACGGACGCGAGCCGATCGATCTGGGAATTGTCGTCGGCGACGACGCGCACGCCGCCCTGGCGACGACGGAGGACCAGTTCCGGCTGCGGGTGCCCGCAGGTCACAAGGCATACCAGGACCTCCTGGACCTGTTCGCCGAGGACCTGCAGCACCAGTCGGCGAACGCGTGGGCGGAGCTCCAGGACAAGGACCCCACCGCGCTGGCGCCCATTCCGTTCTGGGCATGGGCGGACAAGAAGGCCCGGGTCATGGAGATCCTCCACCCCCACCGGTTCCACGACGACTTCAAGTTCGCCTGGCCGCTGATCGCCGAAGTGCTGCACCTGTGCACCGCGACGGCGACCACGAAGGCCGTGGAGATCCGGCCCTCGTGCCCGCCGATCGACCGCATCCCTTCGTTCGTACGCGCACGCCGCCGCGTCTACCTCACCGCGACACTCTCCGACGACAGCGCCCTCGTAACCGACCTCGACGCCGATTCCGCTCTCGTAGCCCGCCCCGTCACACCCGGCAGCGCGGCCGATCTCGGAGACCGGATGATCCTGGCGCCGGTCGCGCTCAACTCGGAACTCGACCCCGAGGCCGTACGGCTGCTGGCCCGCCAGTTCGCCAACGGAGACCGGGACGGCGACGGCGTCGCCGAGGACAAGCCGGTCAACGTCGTGGTCCTGGTGCCCAGCGAGAAGGCCGCGAAGGCCTGGGAGAACTACGCCGACCGCACCTACCGCGTCGGCGACCTCGCCGTCGGCGTCAAGGAACTGCAGGCCGGCTATGTCGGCGTGGTGGTCTTGGTCAACAAGTACGACGGCGTCGACCTGCCCGCAGAGGCCTGCCGCCTGCTGATCCTCGACGGGATCCCGCGTCCCCTGGACGGAGTGGAGCGGCGCGAGGCGGTCGCGCTGGCCGACAGCACGGTCCGCCTGGCCCGGGAGGTCCAGCGGATCGAGCAGGGCATGGGCCGCGGTGTACGCGACAGCGAGGACTACTGCGCCGTGCTGCTGCTCGGGGCCAACCTCGGCGTCGCCATCCACGAACCGCGTCACCTGAGCCTGTTCTCGCCCGCCACCCAGGCCCAGCTCAAGCTCAGCAGCGACATCGCATGGCAGATCAAGGGCGAGGGCCTGAACTCCGTGCGCCAGGCCCTGCGGGCCTGCCTCGGGCGGAGCCCCCAGTGGACCGAGCGCAGCCGCCGGGCGCTGGCCGAGGTGCGGTACGCCCCGCACGGGACCGTTCGGCCGGAGGCCGTCGCTCTGCGCGAAGCGTTCGACCTGGCAGCAACAGGACGGACCACCGCGGCCGCCGACCGCCTCCAGCGGACCGCGGACGACCTCGACGACCAGGCCCTGCGGGGCTGGCTGCAGGAACAGAAGGCCGCCTACCTGCACATGTCGGATCCCGTCGCCGCCCAGCAGGTGCTGGCCCGCGCGCTGGACGAGAACCAGTTCGTCCTGAAGCCCGCGGGCGGCGTGGAGCCGACCCAGATCAAGGCGGCCACCGTGCAAGCCCGCGAGGCCGCGCAGTTCCTGTCCGCCGAGTACGGCGACGGCGTCAACCTGGTCCTCGGCGAAGGCACTGCTGGAAGAAGTGGTGTGGGGTGATGAGGACCGCGCCGACGATGCCGAACGGGCCTGGGAGCGCCTGGGTCGGCACCTCGGGTTCGTGAGCACCCGGCCGGAGAAGCTGTACGGCACGGGCCCGGACAACCTGTGGGCACTCTCGGTCGCACGGCAGGCCGTGATCGAGCTGAAGACCGGCTGCGTGACCGACACGATCGCCAAGAAGGACGCGGACCAGCTCGGCGGCAGCATCCGCTGGCTCAACAAGAACAACCCCGAGGTCAAGGCCCTGCCCGTCATGGTGCACCCCAGCCGCGTCTGCGACGCCAAGGCCACCCCGCAACCGGGGATGCGCGTGGTGACACCGGCCAAGTACGACCTCCTGAAGCAGGCGGTCGTCCAGTACGCCCTCGCGCTCGCCAGTGACCTGGGCCGACACCTACTCCGAGGCCGCCCGCACCAGCACGTGACCATCACGCACCCCGACCAGGTCGACACCAACTGGTACGTTCGCTGAAGACTTGAAGGGGCACCCGCCGTCGACCGGCCGCTGCCCCTCTCTTCTTGCCCGAACGCTGTCGGCAGGGAGCGAGGCCGCTGGTGTTATCTGGGGTGTCTGCGAGGCGTCAGGCATGTGAGGATCATGCTCGTCCGATGTACGTGCCTCACGGATATCTGCTCGTTGTTCAGGCAAGTTGGGCATGTAAGTGACGTCCGACGTCCCGACCTCGTTTCGGCCGTAACGAGGTCGCATGCGAGCGTGGCCCCTCGTCGGGGACTTCGGCGGTCCGGTCGAACCGGGGTTGGGTCACCGTGAGTACGTACGCGGCATTCGGGCTTCGTTGACACACGCATCTACCGGAAGTGTTTCGGTCGAAGCGCATTCCTCGGTCATGACAACAGGACATTCCTTACTTGCCTTCACCCGCGATCAGCTGCCTGAATGCGGGCCGGTAGCACGTGGATCATTGCCATGGGGGCGTCGGCGTACCGTCCGGATCCAGGCCGTACGGCCACAGCCTTTTGAGCGCCTTCACGTGGAGGTACAGGGCGTCGGTGTTGCCGTAGTCGGCGGCCTGTCGGTAGAGGGTTTTGGCGCCCTCCCGGTCCCCGCTCCTCTCCCGCATCCAGGCCAGGCGGACCAGGGCCTCGGTGCTGCCGTGATCGGCGGCCTGCACGGCCAGGGCCTCGGCGCCCTCCCAGTCCCCGGCCTCCCCCCGCATCAGGGCCAGGCAGGCCAGGGCGTAGGTGTTGCCGTGGTCGGCGGCCTGCCGGGCCAGGGTTTCGCCCTCCCAGTTCCCGGCCGTCTTCCGCCACAGGGCCTGGCGGACCAGGGCGTGGGTGTTGCCGTGGGCGGCGGCCTGCCGGGCCAGGGCCTCGGCGGCCTCCCGGTCCCTGGCCTCCGCCCGCATCTCGGCCAGGCGGACCAGGGCGTGGGTGTTGCCGTGGTCGGCGGCCTGCCGGGCCAGGGCCTCGGCGGCCTCCCGGTCCCCGACCCTCTCCGCCAACAGGGCCTGGCGGACCAGGGCGTGGGTGTTGCCGTGGTTGGCGGCGCGGAGGTGGTGGGCCCATTGCAGGCGGTGCCGGCCTTTGGCTGCGCGGGTGAGGTTGTCCAGGTCGTCGGGGCGGGTGAGGTGGGTGTGGGAGGCGTGCGAGAAGGAGGCGGGCGGGCACAGGTGTCGGCGGGTGGTGCGGCCGTATTGGTCGAGGTAGTCGGCAAGGCGGAACACCGGCCCCGCCGACGGCGGTGAGGGGGCGTCGGCAGGTGTGGAGGGGCCGGGTGGGCGCCTTTGGGGGCGGGGGGTGACCCGGCTCAAGGGAGCCTGTTTCCCGTGGACCTGTTTGGCGAGTTCGGCGTAGGCCCTTTCTGCCCAGTCGTCGGTGAGCTGGTTCCAGTCGGTGTCGTGGAGATAGTCGGGGGCGGCGTCGGTGAGAAAGGCCTGCGGCAGGTGCAGGCCGACGCCGAGGCGGCGGGCGTCAATTGCCGCTTCCAGGAGTGCTTTGGCGGCCGGGCTGCCGGTGTGGTAGCGCTCCAGGAGCGCGGGGCCTCCGGCGAGGTCTTGCGTGAGGCGTCCGTCGGCGCGGGCGCGGGTGAGGGCGTCGGCCAGTAGCCGGTCACCGCCCTCGGCCAATGCAGTTGCCGCGGCCAGGGCGCGGGAGTCGAAGGCGTCGGGGACGCTCACGGTACGGCCGGCGAGCAGTTCCCGAACCCGGCTGTGCGGATCTGGCGCGCTGGGGGTGGGCAGGGCGGTGTACTGCTTGAAGTAGTCGGGCCAGAGCGTGCCCAGGACGAGGACCGGCCCGCGCTGCGGGCTGGTCAGCAGGTGGTGCACGGCCGCAGCGATCCGCTCACCGGCCGTCAGGTCGCCGAGATAGTGGTGGGCCTCGTTCAGCCAGACCACCGTGTGTGGGCCGACACGGTGCAGATCCTCCAGCGCGGCCTCCGCCCGGGTGGGGTCGAAGGGATGCCAGAGCCGCCACCCCTGCTCCGCCAGCGGCTGCACGGCCTCCCAGCACGCCCGCGTCTTCCCCGTCGAGGACTCACCCACCAGGACCAGCAGCCGGCTGTGGCCCTGTTGAGCCTCTCGCACTACCTCCGCCAGGATCAGGTCGTGCTCGCGGGGCACATAGCTGGGCAGTAACTGCTGCCCTGGCAAGCCGGAACCGTCCTGGGTGGTACCGGCCGGATGGACCTCCAGCCCGTGCGGATCCCACTGCCCGATCGGCCGGCCGGGCCCCGGCCGTTCACCGTTCCCGCCACCGGCCGCGACCCGCTGCAGCGCCAGCAGCTCCTCCACCGGCCGCAGTCTCAGCGCGCTTGCCAACGCCGTCAACGTCTGTGCCGACGGCACCGGCCCGTCAGCCTGGAACGCCAGCTGCACCGTCGTACGACCCAGCCCTGTCCGAGCGGCGAGATCCGTCTTCTTCAGCCCGGCCCTGGCCAGCCCGCCCTCCAACCTCCTGCGCAGTTCCGATAGAGCCGAGTCCGGAGTGTGACCGGTCCGTTCGTCGTGCACGTGCTCGCCCCCCGTTGGTGATGTGTTCGCCGGTGTTCATCTTCGACCCGGCGCACCATGGCGCACACCGATTCCGAGACCTTCGTCCACGTCAACACCCCACCGCTGGACGGGAGTCTGCCGTGAACGTCGCCGTCGTCCTCCTCACCACCACACTCGTGATCGTCGTCGCGGTGCTGGCCGCCGTCGGCGCGGGCAAGCTCGCCCGCATGGACGGCGCCACCTACCCCGCCGCTCTCACCCGCGCCGCCGTCACCTTCGCCGCTGTCGTCACCCTTGCCGCCACCGTGGCCGGCACCTTCGCCACCATCCTCACCTGACCGCCACGCGGTGGCCCAGCCACCTACCGGGTGGGGTAGTGGCCCAGCCACTACCCCACCCGACTGCGCTCAACTACTTGCCATACATGCCTGAAAGCCGCAGACCTACGCTGACCTGCGCAAGGGCCCAGAAGCACTAGATAACGGCGACCGTCGCTCGTATGGACCAGAACGGATCCCAGGTACCGCCCTTCGACCCGGAGGAGTACGCGTGCGTCGCGGCAGCCGCCGACATCGTCGGCAAGTCCCCCCAAGACTTCGTCCGCGAAGCGGCGCTCAAGGCTGCCGAGGACCCGTTCCTCAAGGCCCTCGGCCGGACCTGCGACCGCGTCCCGCAGCTCGCCGAGGTCTTCGCTACCCAGGACACCCACGCCGCCGACACCAGCACGGCCGCGTGGCCCGACCCCGCGCCCATGGGCAGCCGCGACCTGCACGAGTCCCAGCGGCACGGTCACGCCGCGTGACCCGGTTCCTCACCCCGCAAGAGCTCCTGCAGATCGCGCAGACCCTCCCAGGCGACCCGGCCTGTCTCGACCTGGGCGTGCTCGACGGCGCCTGCGCCCGAGTCCAGGCCCACTACATGAGCCGCGACGTGTACGCGAGCGACTGGCTCAAGGCCGCGGCCATGCTGGAGAGCATCGCGCTGCACGAGCCGCTGGAGGCGAAGAACGAGTTCTTCCGCCTGGCTGGTCGCCGAGACGTACCTCAACACCAACGGCGTCACGCTGGACTACGAGCCGGAGGAAGCCCTCGCGCTCGTCATGCGCGCCAAGCACAAGGGCGCCCGCGTTCAGGAGATCGCCGCGCAGCTGCGCGCCTGGTCCACCGGCTGAGGCCGGCCGGGCCCCGGGGCTACCCGTTCTCGTCGTCGGGCACGTCGAACGTGATGGTCTGCTCGTTGGCCGCCTTCTCTGCCGCACCCAGCCGCTCGATCTTGTACTTCTCGTCCAGGACGCGGGCCTTCAGCCCCCAGGACAGAGCGCGAGCCCGCATCCCGTTGTCCCCGGTGACCACCGTGACCTGTGCCGGGGCTATGGCCTGCTGGAGATAGCAGGCGCGCGCGACGATCTCATCGTCGTTGTTCGGCAGCCGCACATGCCCGGGCTCGTCCAGTAGGACATCGACGACGGTGTCCTCATTCACCACCGCGTGGCCGTCGGTTTCGATCTGGGCCAGGGTCTGCTCCAGGAGTGTGAAGACGGCGCGCGCTCGTTTCCGGACGCCGGTGTCGTGGGTGTCGTACGACTTCTTGTCGATCTCGTCGATCACGACGTGCGGGATCATCACGGACGTGCCGCGGCCGAAGAGCCGCTGCCACGGGATCTTGTCGAAGCGCATGTAGTGCAACAGGTCGTTGGTGTCCAGCACCACCGTCCGCACTCGGTGGCGGGTGAAGCGCTCCTGTGCCCGGCGCAGTTCGTTGGTCAACTCCATGAAGTAGCTGCGCAGTTCCTGCAGCTCGGTGTTCATCAGAACCGTGAGGCGGTCGGCGGTGAACTGACCGTGCATGATCGCGTTGTACCGCTCGCCCCGCAGCCGCGCCGCCACCGACCGGTCAGCGAACGCGTCCAGCAACTCGTTCCCGGCCTGCAGCGTCCACTCGTCGTACATGCGCCGCACCCGCGCGATGGCATCCCAGTGTTCCTGGGGCATACCGGGCACCGCGTTGCCGACCACATGCGGCACGGAGTTCTGGACGTTGTTGAGCCCCTGGTCGGTCAGGCGCTCCACCAGCGCGATCGCCTCAGCGCACGTCGTTCCGGGCCTCAACAACATGCACGCGCTCCTCACGGTACGGGCCGTCCGCAACACCGGACGGGCTGAGCATAGGCTCCGTTCGGTGGAGACGTTCTGGATCACCGCGGCGGCGGTCCTGTGGGGTGCCGGCACAGGCCTGCTCATACCGCGCGCCGCGTACCGGCTGTCCGTGCCGCACAATGAGCCGTGGCGGACAGTGTGTCCTGCCGGACACCCTTCGTCGGCGCCGGGAACGGATGGCTCGGGCGGGCCCGCTGCGCCGACGGGGACAGGTACGGCCCGAGCACGCCCACCATCGCCGTCGTCGTGGCCGTGATCTGCGCCGTGCTGGCGGCCGCCACCGGAGCCCGCCCCGAGCTGGTGGTCTGGCTGCTGCTCACCCCCGTCAGCGTGCTACTCGCTGTCGTCGACTTCGCGGCGCACCGGCTGCCCGACGTGCTCACCCTGCCACTCGCCGTGGCCGCGCTCGTGCTGCTCGGCGGTGCCGCATTGCTGCCCGATGCCAGCGGCAGCTGGACATCCGCGCTGCTCGGCTCCCTCATCCTGGGAGCCTGCTACTTCGTGCTCTTCCTCCTCAGCAAGGGCTTCGGATTCGGCGATGTGAAACTCGCCCTCGTCCTGGGTGCCGTTTTGGGATGGTACGGCTGGCCCATCATCCTGATCGGAACCTTCGCCGGGTACCTGCTCGGCGCGCTGTACGGCATCGCCCTCATCCTCGCGGGCCGGGCCGGCCGGACGACCAGGATCCCCTTCGGCCCGTTCCTGATCGCCGGAGCGTTCGTTGGAGTACTGGGCTCCCAGCTCTCCTGATCGGCCCCGCGGTGGGTGGCAGGCCTGGAGTCCGCCCCGGCTTGGGACGTGCCCGCGGCCATCGGCCGGCTCGGCCTAGTGCCTGGTCGAGCACTGGCTCTGCCGGACGCCGGCCTTGTACGCGCCAGCGTATTGACCAGCCCGTGCTGAGTAACATAACGGATCGCCGCCCTGCTGCCGGCCTGAAGACCTTGATGCGCTTGGGGTGCCGTGCGCCGGTGCGCGGGGCACTATCCGGCGGCGAGCTGGAGGAGTTCCGGTACGCCCTGGGCGCGGGCGTAGGGCTGGAAGCGGGGGAGAAGGTCGTCGACGAGCTTCACGCAGCGGGGTGCTCCGGTGCGACGGGCCAGAAGCAGGGACTGGGTGGCAGCGGCCGCGGCGGGCTCGGGTTCCTTCAGATCGATGTAGCTGGCGGCGCGGTAGGCGAGGAACACGCCGCGGGTCTTGGTCCGGGCGGCGGGCAGAAGGCGTTCGCCTTCGGTGATGAGCTGGTGGGCGCGGGCGGTGTCGCCCAGATTGAGGAGGGCCTGGCCGGAGTCCACGGCGAGATCGGCCTCGGACACCCACTCGCACCAGGCGGGCCGGTCGGTGCCGGCGTCGTTGAGGTGTTTCTCGGCCGCGGCGAGGGCGCGCAGCACGGCGCGTCGTTCGCTTCGGTCGCCTCGTGCGGCGAGGGTGCGGGCGAGGCGTAGTTGGAGCAGGCAGCGGGCGGCGGGGTTGTGGGCGCGGGTCAGGGCGTGGTTGAGGATGCTGGCCGCAATGGCGTGATCGTCGCGCCAGGCGGCCTGGTAGGCGAGGTCGCCTAGGAGGCCGGCGCCCATGTCGTGGTCGCCTGCGGCGTGGGCGTTGTGCAGGCCGGCGATCCAGCTCTGACTGGCGTGGGTATGGCGCCCTTGGTCGAAGCTGTGCCAGGCGACGGTCTGGGACAGGGAAGCCGCCAGCGTGTGCAGACGCAGCCCGAGGGCGGGTGTGTAGCGGCCGTGTTCGAGCAGTTCAGTCACCGTGGACAGGTGGGCATCCAGCAGTGTGGCGGTGTGCTGCCGCTGCTCGGTGGCGATATCGGCGAGTTGCTGGACGGTGCTCTCTAAGAAGGCGACGAAGTCCTCGCCGATCGGTTTGCCATCGCGGGCTTGGGCGAGCGCGGTAGCCGGGCTGACAGCCCAGTCCGCGGCCAGCGCGGACAGGGCGGCGCCGGAAACGGTGAGGAAGGTGCGGCGTTCCATGGCTGTTCGCAGGGCCTCTCTGAGGGCGGGCACTGAGCTGTTCGGCCCGAGCGGGATGACGCCGTCGGCGGTGAGCGGCAGCCAGGCCGGCCAGTCCTCGGGGCGGACGATGTCTGCGGGCAGGCCGAAGGCTTCAGCGAGGTAGACCTGTGATTCGCCGTTGGGCTCTACACCGCGTTCCCACTTGCGGACCCGGGCCTTGTCGGTGCCCGAGCGCAGCCCCCTGCGGTGGGCGGCGGCCTGGACGCCGGCGGCGAGGGCGTCCTGCGTCATGCCGCGGGATGTGCGCGCGACGGCCAGTGGGTGGCGAGCGGTCTCTTCCACACCTTCATGCAATCACCCACCGCGCATGGCCGGTGACTGCTTCGCGGTGTGGGACTCCCAGGGGACTCCCTTTCAAGCCACGGACCCCGCTTCGAAGTTCGCGGTGCGTCTGCCGGATCGCGCCGGAGGCGGAGGCGTTGCCCTTGTTGGGGAGCGGTTGGCCGCTCCGGGGCGGGTCAGGATGAGGCGGTGCCGTAGGCGTCGACGGGCGGCGGGAGAACACGCAGCCGGTCGTGGAGGTCTTCGACGTGGCCGCCGGGACGGGTGGCGAGCAGTTTGTCCAGGCTGTGTAGGCGGGCGCGGGCGGTGGAGCGCAGGCGGCTGGACGGAACCCGGTCGAGCACATCCAGGCCTCGTTGGGCCGCGTCGGACGGCTGGGCAGAGGCTTCCGCTTGGGCCAGAACGAGGGTGGCGGCCGCCCATCCCGGGGTGCCGGTCGTGCAGGCGGCCGCAGAGGCCTCGGCACGAGAGCGTGCCTGATCGGTGCGTCCGATCGCGAGGTGGGCCTCGGCCTGGTGCAGCGCGAGCTCGGCTGCGTCGAACCCGAACCGGCCCGGCGCCTCGCCAGCAGGGTCGGCTTCGAGGTGGGTCAGAGCTTCCTGGAGGGCGGCGTCCGCTTCCCGGTCGCGGCCCTGGCGGGCGAGCGTGGGCAGCAGGGCCCAGGCGTGCAGTTGGGCGGACACGAGACCGCGGGGAGCTGCGGCGCTACCGCGTTCGGCGTAGGCGAGGGCGGCGGGGAGATGGCCGGTGGCGCGGGCGACCATGCTCAGTGCCCCGTACGCCCAGGCGGCCAGGGCTGCGTCACCGCACCGGTCCGCGTAAGCCACGGCGGTGCCGAGATGGGCGCGGGCGCCGGAGGGATCATCGAGGTGGAAGGCGAGGTTGCCCAGGAGAGCCGACAGGCGGCCGACTTGCCGCCGCATTTCGGTGCTCGCCTCGCCCGACGCGAGGACCGGGGCCAGCAGGGCGCGGGTGGCGCGGACCTCGGTGAACAGCACCGGCACCGGATGCCGGGAGTAGTTGTGGGCGTAGTGCTCGGCTGCGGCCTCGGCCAGCTCCTCCACCAGGGTGCTGCCGACCGGTTCGGCCAGCAACGCCAGCTGGAGGGACTCCCGGACCGACGGAAGTCCCGCATCGGTGGTCATCTGCTCCGCCCCTTCCTGCCGGTTGGACCGGGCGACGTCGGCGTCTTGGCGACCGTACCCGATCACCTCCGTCGTCCACGCGGACAACTGCCGTACACGCCCGACCTGGTGAAGGCCGAGTTGCTCGGGCCGGGCGCGGTAGACCCGGCACAGCATCACCGCGTAGTCGGCCCCGGGCCACTCGTCGGGGTCGTGTTCCCACCGGCACAGCATCGACTCCGATAAGCCCGGAGGCATCAGGCCGTCCGCCCGGTAGAGCTCACCGATCTGGGTGACAGTGTCGGCCCGGGACCAGCCCAGAGCGAAGCGCCACGCCTCCAGTTCGGAGACTTCTGGGAATGCTGCGCGCAGGGCCGCGACGGTTTGTTCGGTGCGGTAGCCGTCACGCTGGCACCGCATTCTGATCCGGGCGGCTTCCCGCACGATGGCGGCGCGGCGCGAGCGGGTGATTGAGGCGGCCATGGCACCCCCGGTCAAGCAGTCCTGGAAGTCCTCACGGTAGCCGAGCGTGCGCCCACTCGGGCAGGGCGAATGCGCTCATTGCGGCGGGCCGCAATCCGCGCCCCCAACAGGCGCAATGACCTCTCACGCCGTCTGAGTGACGCTGTCGAAAGCGGCTCTTCGCTCCAGGGAGGGGGACTCCCGGGGGACTGCCTGACACACATCGACGCTTCGAACGTGTGAGCCCATCCTCGGGTGAGTGGCCGCTGCCGCACACGGGCCGGGCACCGCACCGCCTGCGGGCGTCCCGGGCCACGTATGTACGGGGCTGCCAGCAGGTGAGCCACAAGCGACGGCCGGCTCCGACCGGCCGTCACCACTCCTTCGTGAGGTGAGGTAGTTGACTCAAGTCGTGGTCTTCGCACCGCATCCGGACGACGAAACGCTCGGCTGCGGGGGGAGCATCGCCCATCACACCGAAATGGGCCGGTGCGTGAGCATCGTTTTCCTGACCTCGGGAGAACAGGGTGTGGCCGGTACCGTCCCTCAACTGGCCGGTGAGATCAGGGAGCGTGAAGCCGAGGCTGCGGCAGGCAAGCTGGGAGTGCCGCCTGGCAACGTCCACTTCCTCAGGTTCCCGGACGGCGGACTCGACCCGATGGACCGCGCGCAGTTCCTGCGCGTTCTGGGCATAGTGCGCCAGCTCCGCCCCGAGGTGGTCTACCTGCCGCACGCGGCGGACGGCGCTCATGACCACCAGCAGGCGTTCCGGCTCGTCTGGCGCGGCCTGGAGAAGTGCGCGAGCCGCAGCTACCCGCAGGCCGGACGCCGGCACTGGGTGGGGACCGTTCTGGGTTACGAGGTCTGGTCTGCGATCGGCGCCCCGTCCTTCCTCCAGCACATCGCGCCGGCCCATATCGAGGCGAAGCGCGCTGCACTGTCCTGCTACTCCACGCAGGTCAAGGGGGAGGGGGAGGCGGACTACGCGGGCGAGGGAGGAATCGCGCTCGCCCGGTTCCGCGGGGCCATGAGCTTCGGTGGCCACCGCGAAGCCTTCACCGTGCTACGGCTCGCCGACCTGCCCTGGCAAGCAGCCTGACCGGCTTCCCGCCCGCGCTCCGCTCGGCGCCCGTCGCCGTATCCGGTGGTGGTGCGCCGGGCGGAACCGCCCCTGAACCTGACGATCACGTCGTGTCCGACAGAGAGGCACACGCATGAAGATCTCCGAACCTTCCGTCCCCGGCCCTGCCGGGAACGGTGCCGCAGGGGCCGACGGCAGTTGGCCACCGCTGCTGGGCGCGTTGCATGTCTTCACCTCGCCCGGCCGGCTGCAGGGCGACTGGCTGGCCGCTGCCGCAGCCGAGTTGTCGGCGGCCGAACGCTCCCGCACGCCGGTTACGCATCTCACCCGGCGCCATCCCGGCCTGACGCTGGCCCAGGCCTACCGGATCCAGTGGACCAACGTGTACCAGCGCGTGGTCGACGGTGCCCGAATCGCCGGGCACAAGGTCGGGCTGACCTCACTGGCCATGCAGCAGCAGATCGGGGTGGACCAGCCCGACTCCGGTGTCCTGCTGGACGACATGATCCTGGCCACCGGCAGCACCCTCAGCCTTGACGGCCTGCTGATGCCCCGCATCGAAGCGGAGATAGCCTTCCGGCTCGGCCGGGACCTGCGCGGCCCGGACATCGAGGCGTCCGAAGTCCACGCGGCGGTAGACCAGGTGCTCCTCGCGCTGGAAGTGATCGACACCCGCTACGGCGACTGGCGGATGACGCTGGAGGACAGCGTGGCGGACAACGCGGCCGCAGCCCGAGCCGTCCTGGGGACGAGCGTCGCGCTGAGCCCCGGTCTCGCCCTCGCGTCCGAACAGGTCAGCCTGCGCGTGGACGGAGACACCGTGGCGACGGCGCCCGGAGGGGCTGTCCTGGGCAACCCGCTCAACGCCGTTGCCTGGCTGGTCCGCCAGCTGAGCAACTACGGCGGCGGGCTGCGCACCGGCGACCTGGTCCTGGCGGGGGCCGTACACGCCAGCCTCCCTATCCGGGCAGGTAGCGAGATCGAGGCCTCCTCACCCCACCTGCCCCCCGTGCGCGTCGGGGCCGTGTGAGCGCCGACGCGGCGCAGCTGAAGCCGGCCTTCGCGCTTCATCTATCCCCTTCTCCGAGAAACGGTGGCCATGCACACCAACCAACGCCTCAACGTCGCCGTACTGGGCGCCGGTTTGATCGGCCTCGACCTGGTGCAGAGGGTCCAGCAGTCGCCGTACCTGGCCTGCCGACTTGTCGTCGGGCGTGACAGCAGGGCCCTGGGCCTGCGCCGGGCGGCCGAACTGGGCTGCGCGACCTCCGCAGGCGGGGCGGCGGCGCTGATCGACGCCGGCCCGTTCGATGTTGTCTTCGACGCCTCGTCGGCGGCCGCTCACCACGAGCACTGGGCCGAGCTCTCGGCCACCGGGGCGCTGCTGGTCGACCTCACACCCAGCAGTATCGGCACCCAGGTGGTGCCCACCGTGAATGGGCCCGATGCTCTGACCTGCCGCCACATCAACCTGATCAGCTGCGGCGGTCAAGCGTCCATCCCCCTCCTGCACGCCATCGCCCAGCACTGCAAGGCCCACTACACCGAGCTGGTCACCACCGTGGCCAGCCCCACCGCAGGACGGGCGACCCGCCTCAACCTGGACGAATACATCGACACCACCCAGAACGCCCTGCGCGCGTTCACCGGTGCCGAGACCGCCAAAGTGCTGGTCAACATCAGCCCGGCCGAGCCGCCGCCACCCTTCCGGGTCTCCATGACGGTCCTCGCATCCGGCCTGGACCACCGACGCGTCCGGGCAGCCGTCCAGGCCGCGGCAAAGAAGGTGCAGACGAGCACCCCGGGATTCGAGATCACCTCCTGCACCGTCACCGAGGGGAAGGCCACGGTTGCTGCTGAGGTGACCGCCGAGGGAGCCCGACTGCCCCGCCACGCAGGAAACCTCCACATCATCAACGCCGCCGCCGTGCTCCTGGCGGAGCAGCGCGCCACCTCGAAAGCCCGGTGAGACCCATGACATCCACGACCGACAACGCCCGCCAGGTGCTGATCTACGACCCGACCCTGCGTGACGGCCACCACGCCGTGCGCCACCAGCTCGAGGCCGACCGGCTCCGCGCCTACGCGGCCGCCGCCGACGCGGCACACATCCCTCTGGTCGAGATCGGCCACGGCAACGGCCTGGGCGCATCATCCCTGCAGATCGGCCGGGCCCGGCTGAGCGACGACGAGATGCTCAGCACGGTCCGCGAAGCCCTCACCCGCACCAAGATGGGTGTCTTCATAGTCCCGGGCTGGGGAACCTCCGCGGACCTGCGCAACGCCGCCTCCCACGGCGCGGACTTAGCCAGGATCGGCGCGCACTGCACCGAGGCCGACGTCACCGAACGACACCTGAACCTGCTGCGGGAACTCGGCGTCGAGGCACAGGGCGTGCTGCTCATGAGCCATATGGCCACCCCCGCCCAACTCGCCGAACAGTGCGCCCTGATGGCCAGCTGGGGGGCACAGGCGGTCGGCATCATGGACTCCGCCGGCCACTACCTCCCAGCTGACGTGACCGAGCGCATCAGCGCCATCACCGCGGCAGTCGACGTGCCCGTGATCTTCCACGGGCACAACAACCTCGGCATGGCCGTCGCCAACTCGGTCGCCGCCGTCACCGCAGGCGCCACCGTCATCGACGGCTGCGCACGGGGCTTCGGCGCCGGCGCAGGGAACACCCAGCTGGAAGTCCTGGTCGCGGTCCTGGAACGGCTGGGCTACCGCACCGGCATCTGCTTCAAGAGCCTGTTGCACGCTGCGGACATCGCGCAGGAGTTGCTGATGCCGGCCCCGCCGACCATCGACTCGGTGAGCCTGGTCAGCGGTCTGGCGGGCGTGTTCTCCGGATTCAAACGCCCCGTTCTGTTTACCGACCTGCCTGGGAACCTCCGCGTCACCCATCTGGGTCGCCTGATCAGCTGTCCCGGGCGCGTTAACCGACCGCGCCCGTAGTCTCCGGCACGTACTCAAAGACCTTGGGCGGGCGGGAAATGGCGCGACCGGCGTTGGTGGTGGGGGACCTCCGTGTGCAGGTTCTGATGCGTGCGGGCGGGGGCCGCTCCTACACGATCCTGTGTGCCGACGGGTCCGTCCATGACGAGGCTGATGACTTCCTCCGGTTGTACGAGGGGTCGGGAACGCAGAAGACGTACGCCTACTCCCTGGTGGACCACCTGCGGTGGTGCCGCCGGGAGAAGTTGACGGCCGAGAAGGCGACGTTGCGGGACCTCCTGCGCTACATGGGGGCCGTGGGGGCGCAAGTGCCGATGCCGTGGGGGCAGCCTTGGCGCCTTCCGCCGAAGCGTCCGTACGGTGCGTCGGCTCTCCAGGTCGCCGCGGCCTGCCTGAGGGGCTTCTACCTGCATGTCTGTACGAGCAACGGCGTGAACGCTGAGCTGCGGTCGGCGCTGGCGGTGGAGCGCCTGCCGACGAAGGCGGACCGCAGCCGGGCCTTCCTGGGGCACGTGGCGAAGTCGATGCCCGCCAACCCGCTCGCGCCAACCGGCCGGCCGACGCGCCGGCATCCGAAGATGCTGCCGGACGGCGCCCGGCCGAGTCTGCTGGAGTGCGTGAACACAGCGCGGGACGCCATGGTGGTGCAGTGGCTGTCGGACACCGCCGTGCGCATCGGTGGTCTGACCGGCTTGCACCTGGTCGACCTGCACCTGAGGCAGAACGCGGCCTGCGGAGAGTGCCGGGACCCGCACTTGCACGTCTGCCACCGGTGGGGCAACCAGAACCGTGCGGCGGCGAAGATCAAGCCCGACTGGCAGATGGTCGACGGCGTGATCACCGGGGGCGAGATCTACCGGGCAAGCCCGGCGATGATCAGCCGCTACTTCACCTACATGACGACGGAGTACACTCGTTTCGCGGCAGGGCACGGCATGCTGCTGATCCAGCTGAGCGGGCCGCGGCGCGGCGAGCCGTGGTCGGCCGACGCGGCGCGCGGGGTGCTGCGCCGGGCCGGACGCCGGGCGGGGCTGCCGGGGCGCATCAAGCCCCAAGCGTTCCGGCATCAGCTGACCAACGACGTGCTGGACGTGTCGGGCGATCCGATGGTGGCCAAGGCCGTCGGTAACTGGGCCTCGGCGCGCATGGTGGATGAGGTCTACGGGCATCCCGACCTCCACTCCCCGGAGTTCTCCGCGGCCTTGGAGACCGTGTGGGGTGAGGCGGAGTGAGCGCCCCGGTTCTGGCCCTGGCGCCGGACACGACCGCCGGGACGCGCACCACGACGGACCGGCTGGAGCTTCTCCAGACCCTGATCGCCGGGCCGCCCTTCGACCCCGTGCTACGAGGCGACGTCATCCGGGTCCCGCACGATCACCCGGTGTACGGCTGGCTGTGTGGGGTGCCGGACTGCGAGCGCAGCCGGGATACTTGGCGGGACTACTGCTGCGGCCACGCCGCGCAGTGGAGCCGGTTCCAGCGGGAGGGCCGCGACATCGTCGCCTTCTTGAACGAGGCCGTGCCGCTCAAGCCCCGCGGTGGACGCCACCTCGGCAACTGCCTGTTCTGCCCCGACGTGCCGGCCTATAGCGGCAACTCGCTGTGCTTCCTGCACTCCGCTGCCCTCGTGAAGTGGAGCGCGTGCCAGCGCCGGAACAGCCGGTCGGACGACTACGAACTCTGGGCCGGTCGGCAAGAGTCGTTTCCCCCGCTCGGTGAGTGCCTGGTGCCCTCCTGCTCGGAGGGAGCGGGCCACTACATCGGCCTGTGTCCGTACCACTTCCTGCGCTACATCCGGGAGGGCCGGCCGGGAAACGCACGAGCGGTCCACCAGCGTGCCCGCCGCGGCGTGCCCGCGATGTTCACGGTGACCTACGCCGACGAAGCTGCCTTCCGCTGCTGGTGCGCAGAGGCCACGCCGGCCGGACGCACGGACGGGGTGCTGTCGCTGCGGGGTCTGCGGCCGCTGGCCCGGGCCGAGTTCAAGTGGGTGCTGCACCGGCATGCCCAGGGCCCCGCCGAAGGGGCACGCTGGCCGATCAGTGTCGTGCAGCGTCTGGTCACCGAGTGCCAGCGACAGCAGATCAACTCCCTGGCCGACCTGGACCTCGACGGCACTCCTCAGCACCCGCGGACCATGGCCCGGGCCATGCTGCACCACCTGCGGCTCGTCTACTTCAGCCGCCAGGACACCAAGGAGGCCGGCTACTTGGAGACGGACCACTACGGCATCCGACTGCGTGGCCACCTCAGCTACTTCGATCTCACGTTGGTCAGCCAGCGCTGGCTGCGCGACATGCTGTGGGACTGGATGGACATGCGGCTGACCACCGACCCACCCCGGGGCAAGACCGCCTTCACCCGGCCGCGACGCGGGTGCGTCGAGCTGCGCGTTAGCGGCGTTGTGCGGTGGCTATGTCGGTCTCACCTGGGCTCTGGCAGCGATCACGGGGAGCCGTCACGGGCGGTCACTGAAGCAGGACCATCTTCCGGAGTAGTTCGAATTCGGCACGTCCGTACAGCTGTCTTTTGATCTTTTTGATGCGGTTCACGGCGCCCTCGGTGCCGCCCGAGCTCCAGCGGAGCGTGAGCCCGGCGGTGACGGCGTCGAGATCATTGGTGAGGCCGCGGGCGAAGCCGGTCAGGCCGGGCAGGTCCGCCGCGAGGGTCTCGTCGATCCAGGTGGGCAACAGGACGCCGGTCTGCCGGGTGAGCATGTCCCCGAAGTCGCGGACGAGTTGGTGGGCGGCGGTCAGCTCGGGGCAGCCGTCCAGGACCGCCTTGAGCTGGTGGTGTTCGTCCTCGGTGAGGGTGCTCGGGCGGCGGGTGAGCCAGCCGGTGACCTGCCGCGTGTTCGGCGGCGCCGGCGGTGGCTGCGGGGTCCGGCGAGGCTGGTGAAGACGGTGGACGGCCCAGTCCCGCAGGGTGGAGTAGCTGCCGTGCCAGCCGCGTTCGGCGAGTTCGCGATGCAGGGCCACAAGCGAGATGCGCCCCTGGGTCTCGGCGATGCGCTGGCTGAGGTAGGCGTGGTGGACATCGAGGCTGCTGCCGCGGCGATGGCGTCCCGGAGAGACCTGCTGCCAGTGCTCGGCACGGGCGTACCGCTGCACGGTGTGACGGCCCCAGCCCAGGTGGCGGGCGATGGCCCGGATTCCCATGCCCTGCTCCAGCAGCCCGTGGACCAGGGCGTGATGAGCCTGCAACCGCGCGGCGAGGCGCCCGTCGCCGTGCGACGTCGCGGGTTGCGACGAGGCCTGTGGAGGCACCGGCGGAGCCGGTGCCGACGATGGACGCAGGCAGGCGCGATGCGCGGCGACGCACTTCTCGACGGCCTGACCGAGGTTCATCCACAGGTGAAAGCGATCAGCCACCTGCTGGGCGCCGGGCGCCCCGGCAGTGGTGCCTTCGGCGTAGGCGCCGGCCCGGTCACGACACACGACCTCGACGCCGGGGTGGGCGAGCAGCCAGGTCGTCAACGGTGCGGTGTCCCGGGTGGGCAGCACGTCGACGACGCGGTGCGTCTCCCCGTCGGTCAGCACGGTGGCGTA
>NZ_JBEOVF010000092.1:0-24910 GCF_040295365.1 Streptomyces sp. NPDC002838
CCACACGAAGTCCCCGCCCCGGATCTGCTGACGCAGGTCCCTGAGCAGCAGGTGGGCGCGTCCTTTCTCCAGTTCGACGAGATTCCCGGTGGGCAGTCCGACCGGGCCTCGTACAGTGCCGTCCGCGCTCACGATGTCCACGGAGCGTGCGACGGCCGTCTCCGCGCCGAGCAGCCTGTCCTCGCGTTGTCCCTGGTTGAACAGCCAGAGGTAGAACGGAGCGTCGTCGCCCGGCTCCCACGGGCCGTCGGGGGGTTCGGCGATGTGTGCGTAGCGGATCAGAACCGGTCCCAGACGGGCGTTGGCGCCCGGCGGGTTGAACTCGTTCTCATCACTGCCGCATCCCGTCGTACCCCACACGGCGGCGAGACAGCCCGCCACGAGGAAGGCGACTGCCCTCCGCCTCGGCCCCGTCATGATCGCGTACATCTCTGTGCCACCTCTCGCTTGAAGTTCCCGCAGCGCACAGGCCACCGCTGACAGGCATGCCACGCCTTTGCCGCCTGGCGTCACCCTTTCGGCCAGACGGAGGACTCGTCAGGGGAGCGCAAGCTGTGAGCGAAAGGGAGCGGCAAGCACGAGCAGCTCGGCAGCACGTGCCGGCGGACGAGTGGACACCCCCTCGGCCGGGACGCCGGCTGTCCGCCTGTCGCTGCGCCCCCGGGAACGTCGTGGCTGCGGGGTCGTTGCCGAGCACGAGTGCCTGTGCGGGGCCTACTTCGATGATGCCGATGAGGTCCTCGACTGAGCAGGCGCGGCCGTAGTCGCCTTCGTCATCGGGACCCAGGTATGTGTCATTGCGATCTCCGTTCAACTGGTGCGGGTGAGGGCAGGGGGCATGAGCTGTCGCGTCGGCTGATCTCGGCCGCGTAGGCGCCCCCAGTGTCCAGCAGCGGCCCCCTGCCATTTGACGGCGACGGTGATGCCGAGGGTGCGGGCGAGGACCGCGGCGGGCAGCTCGGTGGCGAGCTGGAACAGAGCGGTTGAGCGGGCCTCTGCGAGCCTGATGCCGAGCTTGCGGAGCCGCACTCCCATGGCCCAGACACTGATCGGGCGGCCGGGCTGGCCGCCGGGGAAGAGCCAGGGCGAATCCGTCCGGGCTCAGGACGGCGTGGCTGCGGCGAACCCCGACCTGGTGAAGGGCCAGGTCAGCGACAGGTTGGGGCAGGTCGAGGGGAACATCGTTGGCCGGGCGGCGCCGGTCCGGCACCGCGGACAGGCCTTCACCGCCGTGCAGTTGCAAGTTGCACGCGGACCCAACCACACCACCGGGTGGCCGCCCACCGCCCCGGCCGGGACGCCACACGGCCCGACCATGACCCCGACCATGCCACCGCGCGCCCCACCACGGCAGGTCAGCACACTCCTGGCCACACCTGTGGGCCGGTAGCGTGCCTCCATGATGGTGGGCACCGAAGAGACCCGGCTGGTCGTGCTGCGCGGCAACAGTGCGTCAGGGAAGTCGTCCGTCGCGGCCGGCCTCCGTGAGAAGTTCGGCCGCGGCCTGGCCCTGGTCGGCCAGGACAACCTTCGCCGCATAGTGCTCCGCGAACGTGACCGGCCGGGAGCGGCGAACATCGGCCTGATCGACCTGACGGCCCGCTACGCCCTTGACGCCGGGTTTCACGTCGTCGTCGAAGGCATCTTCTACGCCGACCGCTACGGCGACATGCTCGCCCAGCTGAGCGCCGACCACCGCGGCCCGACCCACGGCTACTACCTGGACGTGCCGTTCACCGAGACCCTCGCCCGGCACGCCACCAAGCCGATCGCCGATGACGTCACCGAGACGCAACTGCGCGACTGGTACCGGCCGCGCGATCTGCTGCCCGGCGGCACCGAGACCGTCATCGGCGCCGACAGCGCACTGCACGAGACCGTCGACCGCATCATGCTCGACACCGGCCTGGCCCACCTGCCCGCACTGGACCGCTGACCGGCGCTCTGGTGCAGGCGCGCGGCGTGGCGTCACCGGCTGGAGGTGGCGCGGGTGACGTCGACCACCAAGGCCGTCTCACCCTTGGCGGCCATGACTTCTCTGAACTGGCTAGGCGCTCGCGGTCTCGTCCGGGTGGAGGGCGTCGAGGATGAGGGTGAGGCCGAAGGTGAACTCGTCGGCGTAGTCGTAGCCGGGCTTGAGCACGTGCTCGGTGGCCAGCTCGGTGAGGTGGGGGTAGGCGTCGGCGGGCATCTCGCGCAGGATGGCGCCCGCGACCTCGTCCAGCTCCGCCGCGCCGGTGAAGGGCAGGCTCAGTTCCTGGAGCACGAAGCCGTACAGGTAGCTGTCGATCAGCGAGATGGCGTGCGCGGCCATCGGGACGGAGAATCCTCCGGCGCGCAGGGCTCCGATGACGGCGTCGTGGTGGCGCAGGGTCGCGGGGCCGGGCTGGGAGCGGGAGTCCATCAGGCCGATGGCCCACGGATGGCGCCGTAGGACGGCACGGGCGCAGACCGCGCGGTGACGCACGGCACTCTTCCAGTCCGTGTCGCGCGGCGGCAGGTCGATCTCGCCGAACACCGCGTCCACCATGCCGTCGAGGATGTCCTCCCTGCCCGCCACGTGGTGATAGAGCGACATCGCCTCGACTCCCAGCGGTTCGGCGATGGCCCGCATGGTGAGCGCGGCCGCCCCCTTCTCGTCCGCCACCGCCACGGCCGTACGAATCACGCGCTCGCGACTGAGCGGGGTGCGCGCCGAGGCCCCGCGCCGGTTCTTGCCTCCCTCGCGCATCCGCCCCTCCTCTTCGCTCCCCCTTGACTGCCTTACAGCATAAGGCTAGCTTGCCTTAGAGCATAAGGTCAGCAGGCCGGCGAAAGGGATGCGCCATGAGCGCGGATCGTGTGAAGAAGGTCTGCATCGTCGGGGCTTCGGGGAAGCTCGGGCAGTACATGGTCGAGCACGCCCTGGAACGCGGCTACGAGGTGGTCGGCGTGTGCCGGGAGGGCAGCGTGCCGAAGTTGGCCGCGTTCGAAGGCCGGATGACCGTCGTCCCCGGCCCCACGAACGACCCGGAGGTGATCCGGCGGGCGGTCGCCGGGTGCGACGGGGTGCTGACGGTGCTGGCGCCTTGGGGTGTGCGGCAGTACGCGTCGGGCACGGCGCAGGCGGTGCTCGATCACGCACGGCCGGGTGCGCGCCTGGTCTTCTCCTGCGGCTGGCACATCACGCGCGACGGCAAGGACCAGTACTCGCGGATGTTCACCATGGGCGTCCGGATCGCCGCCGCGCTGGGCAAGCTCGTCCGCGCCGTCGAGCTCGACGACCAGGTGGAGGCGTGCCGGCGGGTGTTCGCCAGTGACACCCGGTGGACCGTGGTGCGCGGCAGCAGCCTGGAGGAGGGCGAAAGCCAGGGCCTGCCCGTGTGGAGTCGGCACGTGGGCGACCCGGTACTGTCCAGCAATCTGACGCGCCGGGTGGACTTCGCGCTGTTCATGGTGGAAGCGCTCACCAACGACACGCTCGTCCAGGAGGCCCCGGCGATCGTCGGCTGCCGAACCCCCAGCGCCCTCGCCCACACCGGCGGCCCCCACGACCACGCCTAGCCGGGGCGGACAGGTTGTAGTGCCGACGGCCCGAGTTGGCGCTACAGCGCACTGCGGGCGTCACGACTGCCGTGTCTCGCTCTTACTGGCTCTGACAAAAACTGTTGATCATGTGACTGTCGGCTTGTTGGCGGAGGGCCGGCCTCGCGTGCCGGACCGGCAGGCGTTGTGCGGGATCCTGTGCGTGCTGCACACCGGCATCCAGTGGGCGTACCTGCTCCAAGAGCCGGGCTCTGGTTCGGGCATGACCTGCTGGCGGCGCCTGGCCGCGTGGAACGAAGCCGGAGTGTGGGACGGCTGCACGCGGTGCTGCTGAAGGAACTGCGGTCGACGAACAAGCGGGACTGGTCGTGGGCGGTGATCGACTCCTCCAACCCCTACGGCTCGGTCCGGACCGGCGGCTTCGACGCCACCGACTTCGCGCGCCGAGTGGACGCCGCCGGCGGCGATGTCACCGCCCCGTGCACCAGTGGCTCGTAGAAACCGGCCGCATCCGTGCGGACGCCCAGATCATCCACCTCGAGGTCCGTACCTGGCGCCCGCGCTGAACTGCCCTCACCCCTTGGCCAGTTCGAGCTCCAACAGCCATTCCACGACCTCTGTGTGGTGCCGCGCCTGCCGAGGGTCCGCACCCCACACATACAGCCCATGTCCCGCCACGACCACAGCTGGCATGCGCGGATCGCGGGCGGCCTCCAGACGGTCACCGAGCACCGTCATGTCTTGGCTGTTCGCGATGACCGGGAGCATCACTTCCTCAGCGTGCGTCGGTCGGCCGACGCCCTTGAGCATTTCGACATCGCGGAAGATGATCCCCTCCGGTCTGCGCCACGCGACGGCAACCGAAGCGACGGTATGGACGTGCACAACAGCGCCCGCACCGGTCAGCCGGGCGACGCGGGCGTGCAGCGCCGCCTCGGCTGACGGTCTGCCACCGCTGACGGCGTTGCCGGCGGCGTCGACCAGAACCACGTCAGACGCTGTCAGTTCGCCTTTGTCCAGGCCACTGGCCGTGACCGCGAGACGCAACGGGTCACGGCTCGTCACCACCGAGAGGTTGCCGGAAGTGCCCCGCATCCAGCCGAAGGAGGCGAAGCGGGCCGACTCGGTGGCCAGAACCGCTCCAGCCTCTGCCAGCCCGGGATCGAGGTCGGTCGTGGGTTCCGTCACCGCGTACTCCTCGCATCGCTGACAGTGGCACGGCTGACCCGGATATCGGCGAAGGACCTGACCTCGGGATGACCGCCGGTGCCGTGCAGGTGGTACGGCTCGCCGGGGCGTCGCACCCCCGCGGTAAGCCAGTCGGCTGCCCGAGCGGCGTCGAGCTCGGCCGGCCGGTCGGACAGGAACAGGGTGTAGCCGGGCCGCGCGGTGAGAACGTCGCTGATGGCTCTGTACGAATCGGGAGACTGCTTGGGGCCGATGTTCTCGGTGTCGAACAGTCCGTCGATGAGAGGCAGCAGGTCACCGCTGGCGCTGTGTGTGAACCAGGCGCGCTGAGCCGCCACCGAGCCGGACGAGTACACGTGGAGCTGTATGCCCTTGGTGTGCCAGAGGCGCAGGGCGGGCGCCACGTCGTCGTAGAAGTGCGAGACCAGGTCGCCACACGCGAAACCCTCGGCCCACGCGATGCCTTGGAGCGTTTTCAGCGGGGTGGCTTTGCGGTCCTCGTCCAGCCAGTTGTTCAGAGCCCTTTCGATGCCTGCCGCGTCCACCTCTGGGTCGCCCAGCAGCCTGCGCACCTGGTCAATCGCTCGTCGTACGTCGGCCTCTTGGCTCCGTTCGGTGAGCAGCGTGCCGAACCGTTGGCGCGAGTACGGATACAGCACCTTCGTCACGAATTCGGTGGCGCTGGTGGTGCCCTCGATGTCGAGCACCACGGCGTCGGCTTCGAACGTGACGGTCATGCTTCCCGCTCCGCGATGTAGGTGGCGTGTATCGCGTCGAAGTCGGGGAACCGGGACGAGATGTCGGAGCCGGTGAAGTTGCCGATCCAGCCGTCTTCCTCATGGAAGAACCGGATCGCGGTGAAGGAGGGTTGAGCGCCCATGTCGAACCAATGGGTCGTTCCTTTCGGGACCTCCAGCAGGTCACCCTTCTCGCAGCACACGGCGTGGACCTCGCCGGCCACGTGCAGGTAGAAGATTCCGGCTCCGGCCACGAAGAAGCGCACTTCGTCGTCGTCATGGGTGTGTTCATTGAGGAATTTCTCCCGAGCGGCGCGGGCTCGGGCCGCCCAGTCGGGGGCATCGCTGGGGTGCAGGGCGACGACGTCGACCGTGCGGAAACCCTCTTTCTCGTTCAGCCTGTCGATTTCGCTGCGATACGCGGCGAAGACGGTGTCGCTGTCGGCATCTGTCGGCACGTCATGACGTACGGGCCAGCGCTCGTAACGTACGCGGAGCGGGGCGAGGGCGGCGGCGATCTCGACCGGGTCGGAGGTACGGCGGAGAACGGTCTGGGGGCTTGAGTCCGGCCAGGTGATCAGAAGTGTCATTTCGGCTCCAGAGAGACATGGAACAGACGGGCGGGCGCATTCTGCGGGGCGGTCCACGGATCCCGTGAGTAGTTCGCGGATTTGGGGAACGCCGTTGACGTTCGCATCAGGGCAGCTCGAAAGGCAGGGGAAGCCCGTCCAGGGCTGTGACACACGCGCACGTCCGGTCTTCGGGGCAACAGCTTTGCTGCCCCGAGGATGACAGCCCGCAGCCGCTCCAGGTTGGCCTGGAATACCTCGAAGACGGTCTCCTGGTCGACGCTCTCACCGCGCCGAATGCCTGCGTCGTGGTCGGTCACCAGCGCCACCGCCGTGTAGCACAGTGCGAACTCTCGTGCCAGGGCCGCTTCCGGATGTCCGGTCATGTTGACGAGGGACCACCCCGCCGCGGCGTACCACTGCGACTCTGCCCGGGAGGAGAAGCGCGGGCCTTCCACTACCACCATGGTTGCGCCGTCGTGGGCGTCGGTGCCGATGGATGAGGCGGACTTGATCACGGTCATCCTGCCCTCTTGGCAGTACGGATCCGCGAACGGCACGGGTACGGCGCCCGTGTCGTAGTAGGTCTGTACCCGCCCGGTCGTGCGGTCCACTATCTGATCGGGGACCACGATGCTGCCCGGACCCAGTTCCGGGCGAAGCGACCCCACTGCGCAGGGGGCCAGGAGCCGGCGTACGCCCAGGGCGCGCAGAGCCCACAGATTCGCTCGGTGGTTGATCTTGTGTGACGGGAATCGGTGCCCCGCACCGTGCCGGGGCAGGAAGGCCACCCGCCTGCCGTCCACGACACCCACCGCGGAGGGATGCGACGGATCACCGTATGGTGTGCTGACCTCCATATTTCGCGCGTCAGTGAGCAGTTCGTAGAACCCGCTGCCGCCGATGACGCCGATCCCAGCCTGCTCGACCGTCTGTCCGCTCATGTCTGTTCACCCTCGTCGTCCGGTTCCTTCACTGAGGGGCTCCGCCGGTGGGCGGCACATCACCCACGCACCCCGGGCTTGGGAAGGTCGGGGAGGAGTGTTCCGGAGATCACCGCGCCACCGTCCTCAGTTCGGAGACGGTGGCTGTGATGAGGTTCGCGGGGGTGACGTCGAACGCAGGGTTGTAGACGCCCGCATCGACAGGAGACACGGCCGTGCCCGCGCAGTGGGTGACTTCGGCTGAATCGCGTTCCTCGATGAGGATGGCCGATCCCTCGGGCAGGGACCGGTCCCAGGTGGATTCAGGAGCGACGACGAAAAACGGAATCCGATGGTGGGCTGCCGCCACAGCCAGCCCGTAGGTGCCGATCTTGTTCGCTACATCGCCGTTGGCCGTGATCCGGTCGGCTCCCACCAGCACGCAGTCCACCAGACCCCTGGCCATGGCGGACGCCGCGGCGGAGTCGACGCATATCCGGTAGGGCACGCCGGCCTCGCCCAGCTCCCAGGCGGTCAGGCGGCTGCCCTGAAGAAGCGGCCGGGTTTCGTCGACGAGTACTTCGGCCACACATCCGCGTTCCGCCAGTTCGAGGATGGCTCCCAGCGCCGTTCCGCACGCGGCGGTGGCGAGCCGTCCCGTATTGCAGTGCGTGAGGAGGCGCAGCGGACGCCTTTTCGTGAGCGACAGCACCAGGTCAGCCGCGCGCAGGGATGCGGCGCGGTTGGTCGCGGCGTCCTCCTCAAGCATCGCCAGCGCCTCGGTCAGCACGGCGTCCGGGCCGTCGTGGAGTCGGCCGAGTGCACGACGGACTCCCCACTCAAGGTTCACCGCGGTCGGACGAGCATGCGCGAGACGGCTCGCATCGGCTGTCACCTCCGCTGTGACCTCGTTCGCCATGGCCCCATGCCACCGTGCGGACAGAGCCACTCCCAGGGCGCCGGCCAAGCCGATGGCCGGTGCCCCGCGAATCGCCAACGATCGGATGGCATCGATGAGTTCGTCCACCGAAGCCAGTCGCAGCAGGCGGTAATCTCTTGGCAGCGCACGCTGATCCACGGCGATGACGGCTTCGCCGTCCCAGCTCAGCGAGGTCTTCATCCGGCTCTCCCTCGGCAGGCGTCCTGTCGGGCTGCAGCTGTTGGTGACGGTCTTGCACTGGGCACAGCGGTGCGGTTGCCGCACGTACTCCTCGCGGTGGCGACCTTCCTGGGCTGGTGGTAGCCGTTGCAGCGCACCACCAGGCGACGACCACGCTCGTCGCGCTCATCAGGCAACCCCGTTACACAGGCGTTGACTTCAACTTCCAGCGCGGCGGCCAGCATCCGGCGGACGCCCTCCCGGACTATCTCGGCGATCAAGGAGGAGCCGTTGGTAGTGGTGCCGTCGTCGTTCACTCCGCCGAGCACGGACGTGCCTTCCGGCCGGTGCTGCGAACACCGGTCTTGCTCGGTGACCTATCGATCAGTCACCCGGGAAGGTAGGTCCTCCCCGAGCCGCTCCACAGGACTTGAGCATTGCTCGCTGTTCCGTGCGGTTAGCCCTTCTGTGTCGCTTTCCTCCTGTGGGGGCTGGCGGTGACCCGGACGTTGCTTGGCCGCGGCGATCGCGAGGCCGGCACCGATGAAAGCTGCGCCCGCGAGATGGAAACCGTGGAGGCGCTCGCCGAGGAAGAGGAAAGCCAGAACAGCGCCGAAGACCGGCATCAGGTGCAGGAATTGCCCTGCTCTGGCTGCGCCGACCAACTCGGCGCCGCGGTTGTAGCAGAAGTAGCACAGCAGGGAAGGGACCAAGGCGACGTACACCACTGCTGCGACGGAGCCGGCTGTCAGGGGCAGGAAACGCCCGGAGGCCGCTTCGGCGGCGGCCAGGGGCGCCAGCATGAGGGTGCCCAGGCCGAACGTGGCGGTCAGCAGGCTCAGCGGGTGCACCGGCGGACGCTGGCGCAGCAGTGCGGTGTACAGCGCGTAGCTGATCACGGCCAGGAGGATCCATCCGAGGCCTTCGCCCAGGGCGAGCGCGCCGGTGTCGAAAGGACTTCCTTGGGTCACCACCACCCACACACCGGCCAGGGAGAGGACTAGTCCCAGCAACTGGAAGACTTGGGGACGCTCGCGGAAGAGGACGAAGACGAAGGCCAGGATGAGCAGAGGCATGATCGACTGCATGAGCAGTGCGCTGATCGCCGTAGTGGATTGGAGCCCCTCATAGATGAGCGTGTTGTAGGCGGCCACGCCGGTGGCTGCCAGGACCAGCACTGTCCCTTTGCGCTGGACCAGCACCGGCAGGTCGCGCCGGAGCCGGGGTGCCCCGAAGGGGAGCAGTACGACGGTGGCGGTAAGCCAGCGGAAGAACGCCAGGCTCACGGGGGGGACGGTGCTGTGGATCAGCCGGCCGACCACGAAGTTGCCTGACCAGCCGGCTGCGGCCAAGCACAGCAGCAGCACCGGTGACCGGTAGATCCAAGAGAATGCCGAACGGACCCTCCGCACTGCTGCCCCTTCCTTTCCAAGCGTGTTACTGCTGATCCCCTGCTGTGTCTTCCAGGGCGCCGGCGAGGATCCGTTCGAGTGCTGCGACGCTGTCCCAGACGTCAACAAAGCGAACGAACAACGGCGACAGTCCGATCCGAAGCAGGTTGGGGACCCGGAGCTCGGCCATGAAGCCTTCCGTGCCGAGTCTCTCAATCAGCCCCCGAGCGGCTCTGTGGCGGAGGGTCACGTGACCTCCCCTCTGCGCTTGTGCCCGAGGGCTCAGCACATCGGCCCCGTAAGGAGTCAGGCGCTCGGAGGCGAGCTCGATGAACAGTTCCGTGAGTGCTGAGGACTTGGCGCGGACGAGAACTGGATCCGCCTTGGCGGTCAGCGAAATGCCTTCGTCGAGGGCCGCGAGGCTGAGCAGTGGTGGGCAGCCGGTGGTCAGTCGGCCGATACCGGGGGCCGGGCGGTAGTCAGCCTCGAAGGCGAACGGGTCCGCATGCCCAAGCCATCCGGTGATCGGCTGTTGCATGTCAGGCAGCAGCCGCGCGGAGACGTACATGTAACCGGGCGCTCCGGGGCCCCCGTTGAGGTACTTGTATCCGCAGCCCACGGCGAGATCGGCATCGTCGGCGTCCAGCGCGAGCGGGACCACGCCCACGCTGTGGGACAGGTCCCACAGGACGAGCGAGCCGACCGCGTGCGCCCGCTTGTTGATCTCACTCATGGGGAGGATCTTCCCCGTGCGGTAGTCAACATGGCTCAGCATGACCACTGCCACGTCGTCGTCGAGGGCGTCCGGGATCGACTCGATGTCGACCCTTCTGACGCGGGCAGCGGGGTGGACGTGTTGAGTGATTCCGTCCGCGATGTAGAGGTCGCTCGGGAAGTTGTTGGTGTCCGTCAGGATCGTCTGGCGTTCACGGCCGGATCCGGCGTGGACCCGGAGGGCTCCGCACAGCAGCTTGAAGAGGTTGACGGAGGTGGACTCCCCGACAACGACCTGCCCTGGGGCCGCGCCGATGAGCTGCCCGATCCGGTCTCCGACCGCGGTGGGCAGGTCGAGCCATCCGTGCGTCCACCACGCGGCGTTCATGTCGTGGCGCCATTCCTGCCGGACCACCCGGGAGAGGCGGTGCCAGGTGGACTTCGGTGGCGCTCCGAGAGAGTTCCCGTTGAGGAAGACAAGGCCGTCGGGGAGGTCGAACTCCTCCCGGAAGCCAGCGAGTTCGTCGTTTTCGTCCAGAAGCTCGAAGAACGTCCTGTCCCGAGCCGTCATGCCGTTCCTGTGAGCTGTCGCATCAGGTCGTACATGTCCTCGTTGTGCCACCACTCGGCCAGGAGGTCGCCCTCGAAGCGCATGATGTCGATCCCGGTGAGGCTCACCCGCCGACCGGTCCCGGGTACCCCAGAGAGCACTCCCAGGTGGGTGCCGGAGGAGTTGTAGCGTGCGACGATCTTGTCGCCCTCGATGATGACGTCCTCAATCACGAACTTGTAGTCCGGGAACGCCTGGTGCCAGTCGAGGGCCATGGAGATGTGCCCGCTCTTGGTATTGGGGAACGCGTCGATCGGCCGGTGGTCGAAGAAGTGCTCGGCGAGCACCCGGCCTCCCGCGGGTTCACCCTGGTTCCAGAGTTCTCCGATCCAGATGTCCTCGTAGACGTGCCGCATCAGCTCGTGCCGCGCGTTCTCGCTGCGGGTGGGCATATCTCACCTCTCGGTCGTGTCGGCGGCTCGGAGGGGGAGAGGACCCGGAGACCCCTGGCCCCGGTCCTCGGGCTCATCCGTGGTCGGGCAGGTGGCGGTGGGCGGGATCAGGGCACCGAGGCCGCGGACCAACTCCTGGGCGACGATCCGCTCGGGTCGGAACCCGGCCTGGAGCACCGGTATCGCCTTGTTCGGCTCCGCTGATCCGCACATGAAGATGTCTACCGCGGCGAACTGGTACTCCGGCCAGCTGTGCACGCTGATGTGGGACTCGGCCAGAACAGCGACGCCTGAGACGCCACCGCCTTTGCCGAAGTGGTGGACGTGGACGTAGAGCAGCAAGGCTCCGGAGGCCTGTGCGCAGTCGCGCAGTACGGTCTCGGCGTGGGCGGGATCATCGAGTCGGCTGGCACCGATGAGGTCAGCCAGGATGTGGGTTCCAGCGCCTTCTTCCCCACCGTGATGCTTTCCAGGGTTCAGGGGAAGCTGCCCAGAGGGAGCGGGATGGCTCACCGAGGCCTCCTTCGTATGTCGGTGGCCGCGTGCAATGGGGGAGCGGGTGTTCATGGGTTTCATTGGGGGTTGAGCGAGAACCCGCAGACGTCACGGGTCGCGAGGTCGGCGTGCTCGGCTACCAGGACGGGGGTGACGTCGTGCAGGCAACGCGGATCCTCGAAAACAACCGTGTCGAGCGGCTCTTCCAGTTCGAGCTCCCGGTAGACGTCACCTTGGAGATCGGCGAACCGACTCCGGCCGCCCGTTGCTCCGGAGCGCCCGATGAGCGTGATGGAGGTGAAGGCGTGGCCGTCGTGATGCATGCCTTCCGGGGCCGGGTAACCGGGCCGGTCCGGACGGGCCAGGATTCGCATCAGATGCACTCCGATTTCCCAGGTGCGGGCGGAAGCGACCCGGTCTTCCGGGAGGACGGCCAGCACGTCCCACATGAGCTGGATCAGGAACGGGTTGACGCGAGTGCGGGCGGCCAGCGGCTCGAACTTCCGGTGCACACCGCCGGCATACGGGTTGAGTTCGGTGCTCTGGAAGAAGGCCCTGTCCTCCAGTGACTCGACGCGTCGCTCCTCCACGTCCACTGCGAAGAGACTGAAGCGCCTCTGCCGGAAGACGTAGTCCGTCTTCAGCCACTGGTCGTCGGCGAGGTCCTCGAAGTCCTCGGCGAGTTCGCGCAGACCGTCGCTCAGCCTGGCGTCGAGAGCCGCTTGCCCGGGCAGCAGGACTGCCGGGTCGTCGGTGAATCGTTCCGGTGGCAGAGGACCGAAGAGTTCGGGGTACGTCGTCATACTCACTTCCCTCGGGTGCTCAGGGTGTGTAGTCGAGGTAGGTGTCGAAGTCCCATGAGGTGGTGGTGGCCAGGAACCGCTCCCATTCGTCGCGCTTGAGACACGTGTAAGTGGTGTACAGCTGACCCGGCAGTGCGCTTCGGACCACGGGGTCGTCCGCCAAGGCCGTCAGGGCGTCGCCCAGATTCGCGGGCAGGCGGGCAAGGCCCTGGGCATTGGGAGACTCGTGCGCAACGTCGTAGGCGCTCGCTGCGAGCGGCTCACCGGGGTCCAGGCACCTCCTCAGCCCGTCGTCCGCTGCCGTCAGGAGCCCCGCCGCCATGAGGTACGGGTTGGTCATGGCGTCGGCGACCCGGAACTCGATGCGGTCCGGTGCGGATATCCGGACGGCGCAGGTGCGGTTCTGGTAGCCCCAGTGAGGAGTGAACGGCGCCCACAGCCCCGCATCCCACATACGGCGATAGGAGTTGACCGTCGAGGAGGCGAGCGCGGTCAGCGCGGGGAGGTGGGCCACGATTCCGGAGTGATTGTGCCGTTCAGACCCCATACCGCGTGTGACCTGGGCTGTTAGCAGTCCGGCGTGCTGAGGCACCACACAGTGAGATCTTTCAGCATTGCCGCTCCAGGGTGAGGACGGCTGCGGCAATTGACGTCATTCGATTCGGGCTGCACCGGGATCGGCGGAAGATGCGCCAGGACTTCAGGCGTGCGATGCCGCGCTCGACCGGGGCCCGTGCTTTCGACAGCGCGCGGTTGACGGTCTGTTGGGTGAGCGTCAGTTCGCCTCCCGCAGGCCGTCTGGCCGGTGTGGTCACCCATGCGCCGGCACCGATGTAGGCGCGATCGGCGAGGATCGGTACTCCTTGGCGCTCGCAGATCCTGATGATTCGGTGGGCGCGGGCCGCGGTCAGGTCGTGGCAGCGCCCCGGCAGGGCCGGAGACAGCCACAGCATCTCGCCATGGAGGTCGGTGACCACCTGCACGTTCACCCCGTGCCGGCGGTGCTTGGCCGAGTAGTCGGCGCGGCCGTCACCGAGGCGGTCGCACTCGGCCAGGGTGCCGTCCAGCAGGACGAACTCGGGGTCCGCCTCGCGCAGAGCGCGCAGCAGACCGGGCGCGCGGGCGGCCAGCAGCTCGATGACCGCGTTGGTGTAGGCGTGCGCGGTGCCGACCGAGATGCCGAACCCGGAGGCGATCTGGGCGAGGGGCTCGTGCTTGCGCAGGTACACCAGAGCGACCAGGGCACGCTGGTGCGGTGGGAGCTTGCAGCGGCGGTCACCCTCGCGGGTGACGATGACCATGGTGACCCACTCGATGAGCGCATGGGGCAGGTCGAGTGCGGCAGGATGAGGGATCAACAGGGCTCCTGCGCCGATGGGTTGAGACTTCGAACACCTCCCTCAACGGCACGGGAGCCTTGTGCGTTGTGGCCAAGGTCGCTGTCACCCGGTCGGTGCGCTCACTGAAAGCCCTCACTGAAAGCCCTCAGTGGTCTGCGGAGGGGCGTCGGCGAGGAGTTGTGCCGTGAGTTCCATACAGCGCATCCGGGCGGGAGAGAAGTCGTAGGGCATTTTGGTGATCGCTTCGGAGACGCTCATCTTTGTGTCCTCCTCCCCTTTCAGGTCGGCGTCGTAGATCTCGAAGAGCTTCTCCTCGGCCGCATCCAGCCCAGCTGCCTCGATGGCCTGATCCAGGGCCATTTGTTGGGCGCATCGCTGTACGGCGAGTTCTTCGACGCGTGGGTCGTGGGGATCGACGCCGTCGTCGAGGGCGGCCTCGGCGGCTTCGAGACGGTCGTCTTCGGCCCTCAGGTCGGGGTGGGTGGCCAGCACGATGAACACGCTGGCTTGGATGGCGGCGCCCAGCGGGCTGAAGACCCGTTCCGTGACCAGCAGGGCGTCCAGGTCGGAGGGGCGCAGCGCGCCCGGGGGCAGGTGGCTTAGCCGGTCCGTGACCAGTTCGGCGAGCAGCCCCAGCGGGCTGCCCACCACCTGCAGGCGCTGGACAGCCGCGCGCTGACGTTTGATTTCGGCCTCCCGCGCCGCCAAGGTTTCCTCCAGCCTGCTCAGGATCTCCTCGATGTCCCGGGCTTCGCCGAAGGCGGCCCGCATATCGTCCAGGCTGATGCCGACCGCTGCCATCTTGCGGATCCACAGCAGGCGGATCATGTCGTCGTAGCCGTAGCGGCGTCGGCCGTCTCCACCTCGCTCCGGCTCCGGCAGCAGGCCGATCTCGTGGTAGTGGCGGATGGCACGTGGGGTGGTCCCGGCGAACGCGGCCGCATCACCGATCTTGACCTGGCGGGGAGGCGTGATGGAGGGGTACATCAGACAGAGCCTTTCGTGCTGTGGTGCCTCGACCACACCACATGCCGCTACGACAGGTGCAACAACACCATCCAGATATCTCGCTGAAGGGCGACAACTACCGCATGCGCGGCCGCGACCTCGGACGGGTTCCCGCGGCCGACGCCGGGGAATGACCAACATCAACTGACGTAGTGGGGGTCACTTTTCAACCGTCGGACGTGGGTCACGATTCACGCGTCGCCGACACCGGTCGAGCGCGGCATCGCACGCCTGAAGGCCTGGCGCATCTTCCGCCGATCCCGGTGTAGCCCGAATCTAAATGACGTCAATCGCCGCAGCCGTCCTCACCCTGGAGCGGCAACGCTGAAAGACCTCAGTGTGTCGGAGGTGTGTCGGACTGACGGGGGCAGGGTCAGACTCTGCATTGGGTGTCGTAGCTCCTTGCTCTCCCCAGACGTTCCTGGACTCCGCCAGCCAGGGTGGCTTCCCGTACCCGCCGGTGCCGTCGCATCACTTGACGTTCGGTCATTCAGGGGGCTTTCACTGCGCTTACATGCTTAAATAACAAAATGTCACCCAGGCGTCCACGAGCTCACCTGAATTCCGATCTATCTGTCGCTAGATTGCAGGAAGCATTTACTTTGCAAGGCTGGACCGCGGAAGTCCTCGGGAAGGACTACGGGGAAGACTTGTTGGTTCGAATATTCGATGATGGAGAGGCGACGCCGTACACCTTCTACGTCCAAGTTAAATCGACGGAAACCCTTTCCCGATACACCAGAAAGGGGGGTGGCTATGTGCGTTATCCTATTAGTCTTGACCATCTTGAGCACTGGTTGAAGTTCTCGGACCCCGTCTTTCTTGTTATCTGGGACAGGGAGACTGGGGGTGCAGTATGGGACATGATCCAAGAGACCTCTCTTCCTGTTGACACCTCGGGCGTGAAAGCAAAAATCCTCGTGCCGATGCGCAATTCCTTGGATGGGCAAGGGTTGGAGAGGATGCGTACCCAGACTGTCTCTCGGCATAGGAGGCTCAATAGGGAGCAGCGCGGATCTGAAATTCTGGTTGATTTGCTTTCTGAGTCGATGAATGCCGAGGTGAGCTACGACTCTCAAGCTGGAATCATGGTAATCGAGCATCATGACGGAAATATGGAAATGCGCCTATTTGGTGCGACTCTAGAATTGATGCACTGGATGGCAAAAGAGCGCGATTCGACTCCAGAGGAGGTGTTCAGGCACGTAATCCGTTCGGCTGCTGAAACCGTTCTTTCTATCGAGGCGGGTACGCCGTACGAGTACCGGAATTCAGACGGGTCTGTCACTATCTGTCACACTGCAGAGGAATGGGCGAGCTGTATCAAGGCGGGTGAGGATTATGTGGGATGGGTAGAGGAAATGCCGGATGACTAGAGGCAGATCGGAAGTCGCCTCCGGCTCCTCGCCCATTGAGAGGTCGGCTTCGCCGACGGGCTGTAACACCCCGCGTGTTGCAGCCCGTCTGTGACCGGACACCGCACAGTCGGATAGCTGGGAGGCTGCGCGCCGTGTCTGGCTGTGGTCGACGGTCTATGCCTGGCTGGGGCTGTCTGGGGGTGGTCCCCAATCAGTCACCTCGATACCGGCGCGGACGATGAAGTCCGCGGATATTCCTAGTAGTTGGAACGGTGATTTTCCGTGGCGGTCAAGCCAGGAGCTTCGGCGGATTCTCTCGTCGTGTGAAAGGGTGTCCCAATCATCGTAGTGAACACCCGGATTTGAGCTCCTCGGTAATCCGCTCTCAGCTAAGGCGTATTCGGCCTCTGCTGGGTTCCGTCGCAAGCGCACCAGAACCCAGGCGGTTTGGACGTCAACACCATCCCCTTGGTTGGTAGAGAGCCTGACTGCACGCCATTGCGTGATGGGAGACAGAATCCACCGTCTTGTGCTGCGCTGCATCGTGTCGAGTCCCCAATGTTCCTAGACCGTTCCATCGCGCCCCTCGTGCGGCTGGTCGAGCTGCTGCTCCCTCTTGCGTTGCTCGACACGCAGTGACTCGACTTCCTTCGTCAACTTCGACAGGTTGTCGTTCTCGTCACCGGTATAGGGCGGGATTCCTAGCTCAAATGCAGTGGCATGTTGTTCGATGGCGTCTGCAGTCTGTTGTAGATAGAAGCTCCGCTCGCGGTACTTGAAGTACCCCGTGAAACCAGCGGATAGGCCGACTGTAAAGCTGAGTCCGACCGTCACCCATTTCAGGTACCCAGGGTTATCGGCCAAGCTTGCGGCAGTGGTTGTTCCCAGCGAGCCGATAATTATGATGGATTGGAACGCGTTGTGGATCCTGCGGTAATGCTGGGCTTCTGTCCGGAGCTGATCAAGCTCTCGGGGTAGTGAGTCCTTGTACGTGAATTGGCGCTGAGTTACAGGGACTCCAAGCTGGGAAGCTTGAAGAAGCCTCCGCTCCTCTGCGATCTCCAGTTCCAATTGGAGCTTCCGGACGGACTTACGGTCCTGTGTTGCTCGTTCACGCTCCATGTAAGCAAGGACCCCGCATGCGATCGCACACAAGACTGTCAGCGGTATAGCAATCCTGTTGACCTTAGCAAGGTCAACGGTGCGCCACGTGGATATGGTCGCAACATATATCGCCAGTGCGGCGAATAGTGCTGCAAATCCCGTCCCGTATAGGGTGCGGAGCTGGATTTTCCTTGTTCGGATCTTCTCCTGTAACTCCAGGATTGCGGTCGTGTGTGCCAGAAGTTGCTCTGTGGGGCCGCTCGCAGACTGAATAGGACGCGTCACATCCCACCCTCCCCTGTGATCATGAACGCGACTCAGGGAATCGTACAAGTGGAGACCGGTGATTGCAGTAGCTGTTTCGGTAAATGTGTGGCACAGCTGGTTCTGGCTCAGAAGGTCGCTATTGACATCTTGGATGGTGGATGTGATTGGAAACGGTCGGTGCTTCGCACCTGTTGGAATCAGCCGTGGTCGAACTACTCAGGTTGAACTCGCGGAGTCCGGTGGCCCGTGACGGTTCTTGATCGTTGCGGTACGACGTCGTCATGCGGTACGCGCGTGGGGGCGGGTTGACGCCCAAGGAGCAGGAAAAGCGGGAGCGGGTGCGTCTTGAGGCGGCCGGGCGGTTCGCTCGCGGTGAGAGGACCGAGGCCGTCGCGAGGGAGCTTCGGGTGACGTCGCGGTCGGTGCGGCGTTGGCGGCGGGAGTGGGAGGGGGGCGGTGCGGACGCCCTGCGCTCGAAGGGGCCGGCCTCGGTGGAACGGCTGAGCCCCGGGCAGTGGGAGCGGCTGGAGCGGGAGTTGAAGCGGGGCCCGCTCGCGCACGGCTGGGACGACGAGTTCCAGGGGTGGACGCTGAAGCGGGTCAAGCTGCTGATCGGGCGGATGTTCCACGTCGGGTACACGATCCAGGGCGTGTGGAAGCTGTTGCGGCGGCACGGCTGGTCCGCGCAGGTGCCCCTGCGGCGGGCGATCGAACGCGACGACGAGGCGATCGAGGTGTGGAAGGCTAAGGTGTGGCCGCAGGTAAAAGGACTGCGGCGGACCTGGGCGCCCACATCTGCTTCGAGGACGAGGCAGGCCAGGGGCTGAGGCCGCCGAAGGGACGCACGTGGGCACCGCGCGGAGCCCGGCCGGTGGTGCGGGTACGTGGCCGCAACCGAGGACGGGTCAACATCGCCGGCGTGGTCTGCTACCGCGCCGGACACCGCTCCCGGTTCTTCTTCAAGCTGCACATCTGGCACGGGCGCCGGGGAGAGCCGAAGGCGTTCTCCTGGCGCCAGTACCGCGATCTGATCGTCATGACCCACCTGCAGCTCGGTACCCCGGTGGTGTGGTGCTGGGACAACTTGAACGTGCACCTGGTGAAGGAGCTGGCGGACTTCGCCGAGGAGCACCAGGACTGGTTACAGATCTTCCAGATGCCCTCCTATGCTCCGGAGTTGAACCCGGCAGAGGGGATCTGGTCGCTGCTCAAGCGGCACTTGGCCGACTTCGCCGCCGTCGACCTCACGCACCTGACCCGCGTGATCAAGCGGAAGCTGAAGAAGATCCAGTACCGGCCCCATCTGGTCGACGGCTGTCTGCCACCCACCGGTCTGACCATGGACGACGACGCGATCTCCGCGGCAGCACGGTCGGTGGGCAATGAGACCAAGCAGGTTGCCGACTCGCGCGGTGGCGTAGCCGCAGGTGCCGCGTCGATCGTCGGCAGCCTGTTCGGATAAGTTCGCCCTACGGGGCGGGGTGAACCGTCGTCTCACCCCGCCCCTCCCGCGTCAGACCTCCCACATGGAGCACAGCGTGTCCAGCATTCCCTCCGCCCCGGAGCTGCCCCTGGCGCTCTGGTGGGTTGTCGCCATCGTCGTATCCGTCGGATGCGTTACGTTTTACCGATCGGTAGCCGCAAATCGCACACAAGAGATGATGTCAATCGCAGGAATCCTGGTGGCGCTTTTTGGGGTGATCATTTTCGGTGCTTCGCACAGGTTTCACCTGGAACAGCTGCTACCGATGTATAGCTCCGCCGTGGCAGCGATTTGGTTCGCCGGTGTGGGACACCGGCCGGAGCTACGCGAACTGTACAGAATCAGCGCGGAATCGGGAGATCAGCACGTGCGCATGTCTCGCCCATTGACCCTTCAAGCCACGGCGTCTTTTGCCATCATATTGAGTCTCGGCGTGTGGTTCGCCGCCAGGGCCTGATCCGCCGGCCCTCAGGCATCACGCCCCGGTACTCAGGTAGAACTCGAAGAGACCGCCAGCCCGACAACGGCCCTGACCTGTGACTCAGCACCGTTCCCCGCGGACTCTGCCAGTTCAACCTGAGTAGTGCTTAGTGGTGCTGGTGATGCCTGTGATGCACTTGGTGCGCGTCATCGCTCTCACGTGCAGAATCGTTAGGTTTGGGGCGCGGATTCGGCTGATGGGCGGAGGCTGATTCCTGATTATCGATTGGGCTGGCTCACGGGGAAAAGCACAGCTTGCTGCGCCTGGGAAGAGCGCGACTTGGACGTTCCGTCCGGGCTGCTTGCTGCTAGTTATGGAAGTTGCGGCACTTCGGAGTGCGGCGTTCGGCAAGGCGGCTCCCTGTGTTGGCCAAACTCCGGCGGCTGTAGCCGGACAGCCCGGACACCAGCACCATGAGCTGTCCGGACTGTCTGCGCAGGTGAGAGGCCTAACCGGACAGCCGGACACATGGGACACTGAATGTCCGTCGATGCGCTGCCGGGCCCGGGTGGCACTCTTGGCATCGGGCAATGGGTCGAGTGAGAGGAGCCGAAGTGCCGGAGGCCAGTCCGCGCGGAACCTACCTGGTCATTGCGGAGGCGCTGCGCAATCAGATCGAGGCGGGTGAGGGACCCTCGAGCTGGGGGACCGTCCGCAGGCCGTGGAGCGGCTCACGGCGGACGTCGTCGTGTGGGCGACCGGATTCCGGCCGACCCACCCGGACCTGCTGGCGCCGCTCGCGGACCGGCTGGAGTGGGAGCAGGGGGAGCTCCGCGTGGACCAGGACTTCGCCGCCTGCTGGGACGGGCCGCCCGATCACAGCATCTTCGTCCAGAACGGAGTCCGCCGGCAGCGCGGTCTGGCCGATCCCAACCTGAGCCTGATCGCCTGGCGCAGTCGGCGGATCCTCGATCGGATGCTGGGCATCAAGTCCGAGGAGCAGTGCGACTCCTTCCTGAGGTGGTCCTCCGGGCCGACCGTCGACGAGTTCCCCCGGGAGCGTGATCGCCGTGGCAGGAATCCGGATCGCCGTGGTGGGCGCCGGGATCATCGGCTGCCTCATCGCCAGGGAGTTGGCCGGGCGCGAGCCGCACGCCGCAATCGCCGTCCTGGACCGGGAAGCGATCGGCGGCGGTGCCAGCCGCCGTTCGGCCGGCCTGCATCTGCCGCGGGGCGCGACCGGGCGCCTGCGGCAGATGACGCGGTACAGCCAGGACTACTATGAGCGACTCAGGCGGCAGCGGCCGTCCCTGCCGATCCGTCCGACCGCCGTGTCGGTCGTGTCCGCCGCTGCCGACGACCGGGCGATACGCGAGACGTACCTCGGCGGTGCCGAGCCCCCCCGGACGGACCATCAGGACCTGTCGGCCGTCGGCATCCCACCCGACGCGCGGGTCTGGCGCGTCCGCGGCGGACACCACACCGACGTCCACAGCCTGACCTGTGCGCTCGCCCGGGAGCTGCGGTCCCGGGTCGGCTTCCACGAGGGTGTCGGGGTCACCGGCATCGAGCCGAGGGCCGGTGACGTGGTGCTGCGGCTGAGCACCGGCGACACGCTCACCGCCGACCGGGTGGTCCTGGCCCCCGGACCGTGGACCGCCGACCCGGCGCTGGCACCGTTCGTCGCGGCAATGGGGATCCGCGTGAAGAAGGTGGTCGCCCTGCACATCGAACAGAGCCCGGCGGAGACGGACGGCGTGGTCGTGTTCCAGGACGAGGATGCCTTCCTGCTCCCCATCCACGAGCGGGGTCACTGGCTGTACAGCTTCACCCGCACGGAGTGGGACGTCGATCCCGGCACCGTGGCTCGGGGGCTGAGCCGGGCGGACGTCGAGGAGGCGCGGAGCAGCTTGCACGAGTGGGCGCCCGAAATGATCAGGTCCGGGGCGTCGGGCCGTGTGTTCTGCGATGCCTACAGCCCGGAGAGGGAACCGGTTGTCGACGTCCTGGACGATGCGGGGCGGGTGGTGTTCGCCGGCGCCGCGAACGGCTGCGGTTACCGGCTCGCCCCGGCCATTGCCCGGGAAGCCGCAGACCTGCTTACGGGCGCGGTCGAATTCCACCGCTGACGCGTGTACGACTGTCGCCGTCTTGTTGCGGGTGAATCAGCCCGGAATCAAAATCGGTCAGCCCTATGGGACATACGCCGCGGGTTTGACCGGTCTCTTCACGCCATGCCGTTCGGATTGAGGTCTTGCTGATGGAGTGGGGCGTTCTCGCAGTCGTCGCAGTGGCCGGATTGCTATCCGGCGCCGTGAACTCCATCGCCGGCGGCGGTTCGTTGCTGCTCTTTCCGGCGCTGGTCGGGATCGGCCTGCCGACGCAGGTGGCCAATGTCACCAATTCCGTGGCCAATTGGCCTGGATTCGCGGGCCAGGTCTACGGCTTCGCACCGGAGTTGAAGGCGGAACCGAGAGGGCGGCTGGTGCTGCTGTCGGTGGTGACCGGCATCGGCACGGTGGCCGGCTCGGCACTGCTGCTGGTCACGAGCAGCAAGAGCTTCGACACGGTCGTCCCGGTTCTGGTGCTCTTCGCGAGTCTGCTGCTGGCCGGACAGAAGCAGGTGAAGAAGCTGGTGCGGGCGGCCGGTTCGGGCACCGATGACAGACGTCCCGAGCGCTTGATCACCCTGGCGGTGGTGATGACCACGGCCGGTGTCTACGGGGGCTAATTCGCCGGCGCGCTCGGAGTGATCATGTTGGTCGCGCTGGCCATGGCTACATCCGACAGCCTGCACCGTCTGAACTCGCTCAAGGCGGCGCTCTCCCTGGTCAATTCGACCGTCACGCTGCTGATCTTCACCCTCTTCGGACCCGTCGACTGGGTCATGGCGACCGTCGCGGCGCCGACCGCCTTGGTGGGCGGCTACCTCGGCGCGAGACTGGCCCGCTGGATGAACGAGGAGCTGCTGCGCTGGACGGTGGTGGCTATCGGGGGCACCATGTCCGTGGTCCTCTTCGCCACCTGATCTGACGCGAGCCTGGGCCCCGACGGGGCATCCCGCCCGGGCTCCGGCTGACGTCAGCGCAGCGAGACGTGAGCGGGGCCCAGCTCGGCTGTCGACCGCACGCCGAGCAGTTGCATGGTTCGTACGATCTCAGCGCGCAGGATGTCCACCGCGCACTGTACGCCGCGCTCGCCGCCCGCCATCAGGCCGTACAGATAAGCCCGGCCGACCAGGCAGGCGTCGGCGCCCAGGGCGATCGCGGCCACGATGTCCGCCCCGGAGAGAATCCCGCCGTCCAGCCAGACTTCCGCCTCCTCCTGGATCTCGTCTCGGACCTGCGGCAGCAGTTCCAGTGGGGTCGGGGCTCGGTCGAGCTGGCGGCCGCCGTGGTTGGACAGCAGCACCGCGTCCGCGCCGTGTTTGACGACGACGCGGGCGTCGTCGGTGCTCTGGATCCCCTTCACCACGAGCTTTCCGGGCCAGCTCTGCCGCACCCAGTCGAGGTCTTCGAGGTCGAGAGCCGGATCGAACATCGTGTTGATCAGGTCGGCGACCGTGCCGTTCCAGGAACTGAGGGACGCGAAGGTGAGGGGTTCGGTGGTCAGGAGGTTCAGTCACCAGAACGGATGCGTCGCACCGTCCAGCAACGTGCTGAGGGTGAGCCGGGGCGGGATGGTCAGCCCGTTGCGCATGTCCCGCAGGCGCGCGCCCCCCACAGGGGTGTCTACGGTCAGCAGGAGCGTGTCGTACCCAGCCTCGTGCGCCCGTCGCATCAGCTCCCGTCCCGCTCCGTGGTCGTGCCACACGTAGAGCTGGAACCACTTGCGCGCGTTCGGGGCGACACGGGCGATGTCCTCGATCGACGTCGTCCCCATGGTGGACAGGGCGTACGGGATGCCCACCCGCTGGGCGACGGAGGCAACGGCCCGTTCGCCCTCGTGGTGCATCATGCGGGTGAACCCCGTCGGGGCGCAGGCGAACGGCAGGGCCGAACGCCTGCCCAGGATCTCGGTGCTGGTGTCCACATCAGCCACACCGCGCAGCACATGCGGATGGAACTCGATGTCCTGGAACACCTGCCGGGCGCGCCGCAGGCTGACCTCGCCCTCCGACGCTCCGTCGGTGTAGTCGAACACCGCGCGGGGGGTGCGCCTGCGGGCGACGCGGCGCAGGTCGTGGATGGAGTATACGGATGACAGCCGCCGACTGGTCGGATCCAGCACGAACGGCTTGGGACGCAGAAGTTGGGCCAGCTCGCGGGGGCGCGGCACGCGTCGTTTCGTCATGGAATACCTTGTTTCGGCAGGGAGGGCCGGCGGGGACTGATGAGGCTGATCGACCAGACGATCGCCGGGTACTGCTCCTTGGTGGGCACCGAGGTCGTCTCCGGGTCGAGGTCGTCGGGCACGTCCTGGGCCGCGACGGCTTGCCGATGGTCTCGGTGAGCGCGAGCGCGGGTGCTCCTGGGGCAGAACGCGCAGCTTTGCGAGGCCGCCCTGATCTTGACGAGTTCGATTGGTTTCATGTCGAGTCCGGCGTCGGAGGCTGCTTTTCCAGGAGGTCTCGGGCCTCCTGCAGTTGGCCGAAGACGTGGAGAGAGTGCAGTTGGTTTCCCACACGTTCGCCTGTCGCTGTGTCGTGCCGACGTATTCTCCGCGTCCGGAGGTGGGTAATGCAGCGGCTTTTTCAGCCTTGTCGCACGTGCCCGCGGAACGGGGTCCCATGCTTGCGTTTCCCGACGACGGAGGACGACGGGCGCCTTTCTCACCGTCTCCGCCGCTGATAACGGCCGGTGGCCCCGCCCGGTGGCCCGCGCCCGGTGGGCTCAGCTCAGCACATCACTGAGAAGCCGTATTCATGCCGATTATCGAGCTTCGAACAAGGAACCTGATGCTGTTTTTGGAGGTCAGGATGTGCCGGACAGCCTCCAGCGCTTGTGCGAGTTCCTTCAGGGGATAGCCGTCCTGGACGTAGTTGAGCCACTCGGGGGAACGGCGGCGGAAGTCCTGCTCGTCCGTGATCCGGGAGCCCAGTGGACGGGCGCCGGTCAAAGACTGGCAACTGCGCTCCGTCAGGTGGTGACCCTAGCCCGTCCGCCCAAGCGTCACAGATACGCCTTGAAGCGACACCAGAGGAACGGGACAGGGTGTTCGCCTGTACAGACCCCCACAACAGTCCATGCACGCATGCGGTGAAGCCGTCGGCCGGCCCCGCGACCTCATCTCCGGCTGCACCGGCCGGCACGCAGTTCACTGTCGTCTGCTCCGAGCACGGCGACGTTGGCGGCCCCCCACCACGTCAGGGCCCTCGCCGAGCCCGCGGCCGTCGCGCACCGCCAGGAGCACCGCGCCGCCCTCGCCGCCCGCTGACCACGACGCAGCGCCGGGGGCCCGCCCCCGAGGGGGCCGGGCGGCGGCCCCCCGCCGATGGGGGGGCCCACCCGCGCGCCCCCAAGAAGGCGCGGGGGGTGGGGATG
>NZ_JBEOVF010000093.1:0-24268 GCF_040295365.1 Streptomyces sp. NPDC002838
CCCGCCTCTCTCCCGTCCCGGCCCCCCCCCTCCGCCGCCCTCTCCAACGCCGCCGGGCGGGGGTGCGGCCTCTGCGCCCCCCCCCCCCCCCCGACGGCGTTGTCGGTCCGCAGTCCGCGGCAAAGGGCGGGGCCCCGGATCGAAAATCCGGGGCCCCGCCCTGAACGCTGCCGACACCTACGTCGTACTACCAACCGTCAGTGGTCCACCAACCGTCAGTTGTCATCCTCGTCGATCAAGAAGCCCCGCATGGGCGACGGAGCCTGCCCCATCGGCGACGGCCCCTGCGGCCGTACCGGCGCCATCGGCTGGGTCATCGCCGGAGACATCTGCTGCTGACCGCCATAGGACGGGCCGGCGGGCGAAGGACCGCCGCCCATCGTCTGGTTGCCACCGTAGGACGGCGCACTCGCACCGGCCGGAGCCATGGACGGCGCCGGAGACGGCGGCAGCGACGCGGTCGCCGGAGTCCGCGGCGGAGCCAGCGAGTCGTCGGCCTGAGTCTCCAGCTGACGCAGCTGCGACTCCAGGTAGGACTTCAGCCGCGTACGGTACTCGCGCTCGAAGCCGCGCAGGTCCTCGACCTTGCGCTCCAGCGTGGCGCGAGCGGACTCCAGGGAGCCCATCGCGACACGGTGCTTCTCCTGCGCGTCCCGCTCAAGGGCATCGGCCTTGGCGCGAGCGTCCCGCTCGAGCCCCTCGGCACGCGAACGCGCCTCGCCGACGATCTTGTTGGCTTCGGAACGGGCCTCGGCGATCGCCTGGTCGGCGGTCTGCTGGGCCAGCGAGAGGACACGGGCGGCACTGTCGCCACCGGGGCCCTGACCGGGGCCGCCCATCGGGCCGCCCATGGGGCCACCCATCGGACCGCCCATCTGCTGCTGCATGGGGGGCTGACCACCCATCGGGCCCTGACCCATGGGCCCCTGGCCCATCGGACCGGGACCCTGCGGTCCGCCCTGACCACCGCCGGGACCGGCGGGCAGCTGCGGTGCACCGCTCGGCAGCTGGGGCGGGCCTCCCATGGGGCCACCCATCTGCTGCTGCGGCGGGCCCGATATGCCGGCGGGCACCGGAGAGCCCGGCCCTCGCATGCCCTGCTGCGGCATACCACCTTGCTGCTGCTGATCCTGCTGCTGTTCCGGAGGCTTGCGCATGTTCTGCTGGTTCTGGGCAGCAGCGCGCGTGGCCGCGGCCAGCTTGGCACGCAGGTCCTCGTTCTCGCGGAGCAGGCGGGTCAGTTCGGCTTCGACCTCGTCGAGGAAGGCATCGACCTCGTCCTCGTCATAGCCTTCTCGGAGGCGGACGGTCGTGAACTGCTTGTTCCGCACGTCCTCGGGGGTCAACGGCATCTCTTCACCTCAACGTAGTCGTCGGCATTCGGCAAGACCGTATCGTTCACAGCCGGCTCACGACGGAGATCAGGATGTAGACGATGATCATCAGTACGAAGAAGGACAGGTCGAGCGCCACGCCCCCGAGACGCAACGGCGGGATGAACCGCCGCAGAAGCTTGAGCGGTGGATCAGTGACAGTGTAGGTGGCCTCCAGAACGACCACCATCGCCTTGCCGGGTTGCCACGAGCGGGCGAACTGGAAGACATAGTCCATGACCAACCGGAAGATCAGCACGATGAGGAAGCACATCAGCGCGATGTAGACGACATCCAAGACCACGCTCATGACTCGTGCTTCCCTCTCCCCTGCTCCGTGCTGCGATGTACCGCTTGTCCTGCTGTTGTACTGCCGTTTCCGGTTGTGCGTCTCAGCTCTGGTTGAAGAACCCGCCCTCTGCGATGCGGGCCTTGTCCTCCGCCGTGACATCGACGTTAGCAGGCGACAACAGAAACACCTTCTGCGTCACCCGCTCGATGCTGCCGTGAAGACCAAACACCAAACCGGCCGCAAAGTCGACAAGTCGCTTGGCGTCTGTGTCATCCATCTCAGTCAGATTCATGATCACCGGGGTGCCTTCACGGAAGTGTTCCCCGATAGTACGGGCCTCGTTGTAGGTCCGGGGGTGAAGCGTGGTGATCCGGTAAGGCTCTCGTTCCGACACGACCTTGGGCATGATCACCGGTGCGTTCTTCTCCAGGCTTGCGCGTTCTTGTGTGATGGATGCCACGGGCGCGATGCGCGCCGGACGCCCGGATTCCGCGGCTAGCGAAGCGGATCGGGGCATCGGGTCGCGTGGCGCCGGAGGCTGCACCACTCGTACCGATTCGTCCCTTTCAGGCTGATGCGCCTGGTGGGACTGGTGCGAGCCGTGCGATTGGTGGGACGGCTCGTGCCGTCGACGGTCCCGCTCGGGCTCCGGGTCCAGTTCGGGCTCGAAGTCGTCATCGGGGTCGAAACCGCGGCCGTCGTACCCATCGTCCTCCACGAGGCCGAGGTAGACCGCCATCTTGCGCATCGCGCCGGCCATTCTCTGAGTCCTCCGCTCTGTGGTGGATCGACTGACGACTGCCAAGTGCCCGCGATCCACGAGGTCGTTATGCCCGCTTTCCAGCGGTAATGACCATATTTTCTGCTGTGGTCCGACTTCTTGGCGACGTTACCCGAGCCCGGCGCGGACTCCGAGTACCGCGCTGCCGACGCGCACATGTGTCGCTCCGGCCGCCACGGCCTGTTCGAGATCCGCACTCATTCCTGCCGAGACCATGTTCGCAGCCGGATGAGCTCGGCGCAGGTCGGTCGACAAATCCATCAACCGCTCGAACGCCGCCTGTTGTCGCCCCGCGTACTCGCCGGTGAGCGGGGCGACGGTCATCAGCCCGTCGAGCCGCAGACCCGGAGCGTCGGCGACGAGATCGGCCAACTCCGCGATTCCGCCCGGCGCTACGCCACCTCGCTCTCCCCTTCCGTTTTCGCCCGCGTCCAGCGCGACCTGGAGCAGACACCCCACTTCGCGCCCGACCCGCACGGCCTCCTTGGACAAGGCCGTCACAAGCTTGGAACGATCGACGGACTGCACGAGATCCGCATAACCGACAACAGATCGCACCTTGTTGGTCTGCAACTGGCCGACAAAGTGCCAAGTAAGGGGCAAATCCGCGCATTCGGCAGCCTTCGGTGCCGCGTCCTGATCGCGGTTCTCCGCCACATGCCGCACACCGAGTTCCGACAGCATCCGCACGTCGTTCGCCGGATAGGTCTTGGTGACCACGATCAGGGTCACTTCGTCACGCCTGCGCCCGGCGGCCGCGCACGCGGCGGCGATCCGCGCCTCCACTTTCGCCAGATTCGCTGCGAGTTCGTCCTTACGGTCCGTCATGTCCGATCAGTCCAGCCACACATAGCCCGCGAGCCGACCCGTGGTGCGGTCGCGGCGGTACGAGAAGTGATCCTCCGACTCCAGCGTGCACACCGGCGACTGCTTCCGGTCGCACACTCCGAGCCGCTCGAGCTGCGCATGCACGCCGGCACTCACATCGACCGCCGGCGTGCCCCAGCTCGTCTCGGCGTGCGCCGCCGGTTCGACGGCGGCCACCTCGGCGCGCATGGCTTCCGGCACCTCGTAGCACCGGCCGCACACGGCGGGCCCGGTGCGGGCGACGATCCGGGACGGCTCGGCACCGAGTTCGACCATGGCCCGTACGGCGGCGGGGACGACCCCGGCGATCATGCCGGGCCGGCCCGCGTGAGCCGTGGCCGCGATCCCGGCGACGGGGTCGGCGAGCAGGACGGGGGTGCAGTCGGCGGTGAGGACGGCGAGGGCGAGACCCCTGCGGGCGGTGACGACCGCGTCGACCGACGGGATCCGCGAGGCGGAACCCCAGGGTCCGTCCACCACCGCCACATCCGTCCCGTGCACCTGGTTCATCCAGACCACCCGAGCGGGGTCGAGCCCGAGGGACTTGGCCGCCAGCTCACGATTCGTGCGTACGGCTTCGGGGTCGTCGCCGACCGCTCCGCCGAGGTTGAGCTCCTCGTACGGAACGGCGCTCACCCCGCCCCACCTGTCGGTGAAGGCGAAGTGCGCGCCGTTCACGGTGTCGCGCTGTTCTATCACGTCAGGAGCATCACTTAAGGAAGTCCGGCACGTCCAGCTCCTCGGCCGCGCTGTCGGAGTAGGACCGCGACGGCGGGACCGGCGGGGAGACCGGAATGTCGGCCACCGGCTCGGGCGCCGGCTCCGGCTCCTCCTTCGGCGTGACGCTGCCGAGCGAGCCGAAGCTCGGACGGCTCTCGGACTGCCGTACCGGAGTGGGCTCCTCGCGGCGGGCCGAGGACGAGGCCGAGCCGAGGATGTTGTCGCGCTTGGCCGGCGGCTGACCCCCGTCGAAGCCGGCCGCGATCACGGTGACCCTGACCTCGTCGCCGAGGGCGTCGTCGATCACCGCGCCGAAGATGATGTTGGCCTCGGGGTGGGCGGCCTCGCTGACCAGCTGAGCGGCCTCGTTGATCTCGAACAGGCCGAGGTCGGAGCCGCCGGAGATGGAGAGCAGCACGCCCCGGGCGCCGTCGATGGACGCCTCCAGGAGCGGCGAGGAGATCGCCATCTCGGCCGCGGCCACCGCGCGGTCGTCGCCGCGGGCCGAGCCGATGCCCATGAGGGCCGAACCGGCCTCGGACATGACCGACTTGACGTCGGCGAAGTCGAGGTTGATCAGGCCGGGCGTGGTGATGAGGTCGGTGATGCCCTGAACGCCGGAGAGCAGGACCTGGTCCGCCGACTTGAAGGCGTCCAGGACCGAGACCTGGCGGTCCGAGATGGACAGCAGCCGGTCGTTCGGGATGACGATGAGGGTGTCGACCTCTTCGCGGAGCTCGGCGATGCCGTCCTCGGCCTGGTTCGCGCGGCGCCGTCCCTCGAAGGTGAACGGGCGCGTGACCACGCCGATGGTGAGGGCACCGAGCGAGCGAGCGATGTTGGCCACGACGGGCGCGCCGCCGGTGCCGGTGCCGCCGCCTTCACCGGCCGTCACGAAGACCATGTCGGCCCCCTTGAGGACCTCCTCGATCTCCTCGCGGTGGTCCTCGGCGGCCTTGCGGCCGACGGCCGGGTTGGCTCCGGCGCCGAGTCCGCGGGTGAGTTCGCGGCCGACGTCGAGCTTGACGTCGGCGTCGCTCATCAACAGAGCTTGCGCGTCGGTGTTGATGGCGATGAACTCGACGCCCTTGAGACCGACCTCGATCATCCGGTTGATGGCATTGACACCACCGCCGCCGACACCGATGACTTTGATGACTGCGAGGTAGTTCTGCGGTGCTGCCACGTCGAAGGCCTCTCGCCTCGAGTTACGTGTCGTCGCCTCGCGGGTGCGCCGCGATCCGACGACTGATGCCGATTGGGACGGTCCGTATCGCCGACCCGAACCCTAACGTTGAAGTTTAGGGTTACCAGTGTGTCCGTTCCCTGGAGTCTTCTGAACAGGACACTAAGTCGACAAGTGGCGCACGTTCAACGAACACGCCGAACCTCCCGTTTTTCTTTTCACCCTATGTGATCAGGCGTAGCGCTGCCCAACCAGGGTGCTGGCCTGCGCGGATGTGCGTCAACTCCCTGATGACGCAGGCGCGGTGGGAACGCTGACATCGAAGTGCCGCGCGCCGGGAGATGCTTTCATGAGAGCGGTGAGCGTGCGCGCCTTAGCGGCGCCCTTGTCTCCGCTGCCCCACGCGACGGTTCGCCCGTCGCTCAACTCCAGCGAGATGTCGTCGTACGAACGCACCTTGACGGTACGGGTGTCGCGTGCGACGGCGGCCGGAATGGCACCGGCGACCCGGACCGCCTCCTTCACCAACCGGTCCTCGCCGAAGCGGCGCAGGCTGGCGGCGCGTGAGTCCGGACGAAAGAGCGCCATTTCCAGTGCGGGCACGCCTTTCGGGGCCTCAGAAACCGTGGCGAATCGGACACCTTCATCGTCCACTTCGACAAAGTTTCGGCCTTTTTGGACAAGCAGAACCGGAGTGCGTTCAGTCACTTTCAGTCCGATTCCATGAGGCCAGGATCGGACTACCTCAATCACGTCAATTCGGGGCAATTTCTGACGCAGTCGCGCCTCAATCACATCGGTGTCGACGGAAATCAGCGGCGCCCCGACCGTGACGTCCGCGGCCTCGCGCACCTGCGCGGGCGTCAGGACGCGTGTCCCGGAGACGGATACGCGCTCCACGCGCAGCCAGGACGAGCCGTACAAGAGCCAGACGGAGCCCGCCGCGAGAAGGATGAGCGCGATGGCGAAGATGATGATCGTACGAAGCGGGGGTGGCTTGAGCCTCCGGACGGGCGGCGGGCCGGACGACGATTCCTGCTGGCGTTCCCCGCGCTCGGCGGTCGTCGATCCGGCCACGCCTGCCTGCCTTCCGATCATGCGGTCCTACATACAGTCCTATCGATGTGCACGGTTGGCGGCGATCGCCTCGTACACCATCCCGACGAGCAGGTCATCGGCGTCCCGGCGGCCGAACTCGGCGGCGGAGCGGGACATCTGGTACAGACGGTGCGGGTCGGCGAGCACGGGCAGGACGTTCTGCTGGACCCACTGGGGAGTCAGTTCCGCGTCGTCGACCAGAAGTCCGCCACCGGCCTTGACCACCGGCTGGGCGTTCAGCCGCTGTTCGCCGTTGCCGATGGGCAGCGGTACGTAGGCGGCCGGCAGTCCGACGGCGGAGAGTTCGGCGACGGTCATCGCGCCCGCGCGGCAGAGCATCATGTCGGCCGCGGCGTACGCGAGGTCCATCCGGTCCACGTACGGTACCGGGATGTAGGGGGGCATCCCCGGCATCTGCTGCACGTGCGGCAGTTCGTTCTTCGGTCCGACCGCGTGCAGGATCTGGATCCCGGCCTGCTGAAGGTACGGAGCGACCTGCTGGACCACCTCGTTGAGCCGGCGGGCGCCCTGCGAGCCGCCGGAGACCAGCAGCGTCGGCAGGTTCGGGTCGAGCCCGAAGGCGGCCCGGGCCTCGGGGCGTACGGCGGCCCGGTCGAGGGTGGCGATGGAGCGGCGCAGCGGGATGCCGATGTAGCGGGCACCGCGCAGCTTGCTGTCGGGCGTGGAGACGGCGACCTGGGCCGCGTACCGCGAACCGATCTTGTTGGCGAGGCCGGGGCGGGCATTGGCCTCGTGGATGACGATCGGCACCCCCAGGCGCTTGGCGGCGAGGTAGCCGGGCAGGGCGACATATCCGCCGAAGCCGACGACGGCGTCCGCCCTGGTGCGCTCCAGGATCTGTTCGGCGGCCTTGATCGTGCCGCGCAGCCGGCCCGGGACGGTGATCAGCTCGGGGGTCGGCTTGCGTGGCAGCGGTACCGCGGGGATCAGCGCGAGCTCATAGCCCCGCTCCGGTACGAGCCGGGTCTCCAGGCCGCGCTCAGTGCCCAGGGCCGTGATTCCCACGGCCGGGTCCTGCCTGCGCAGGGCGTCCGCGAGGGCGAGCGCGGGCTCGATGTGGCCGGCGGTCCCCCCACCGGCGAGTACGACATGCACCGAAATTCACCGCTCTCCGGACGAGCGCGCCGCCGAGGCACGCCGTCGCATCGTGTTCCATCTCCTGGGGCTCCGGTAACTCCCGGTCACAGAGCCTCCCGCCCGCTTTCTACCAAAGCGGGGTTGCCGCATCGAAAGCGCCGCCCGCGCAGCGGGCTCGTCGCGCGCGAAGGCGATCAGCAACCCGATGGCGAACATGGTCGGCAGCAGGGCGGACCCTCCGTAGGAGAACAGCGGGAGAGGGACACCGGCGATCGGCAGCAGGCCGAGCACCGCACCGATGTTGATCACCGCCTGCGCGGTGATCCAGGTGGTCACACCTCCCGCGGCATACCTCACGAAGGGGTCCTCCGTGCGTCCGGCCACGCGGATACCCGCATAGCCTAGAGCCGCGAAGAGGGCGAGTACCGACAGCGTCCCCGCCAGGCCCAGTTCCTCACCGGTGACGGCGAAGATGAAGTCCGTGTGGGCTTCGGGGAGTTGACCCCATTTCTCCACACTCGCACCGATCCCGGAACCGAAGATTCCGCCGGAGGCGAGCGCATAGATCCCGTGCACGGCCTGCCAGCAGTCGACGGGTCCCGACTGCGGTTCGGTGGCGCCGAGGCACTGCAGACGCGCCATGCGGTTCGCGCTGGTCTTGATCAGGACCAACCCGATCAGGCCGGCGACCGACAGCACCCCGGCGAACATCCGCGTAGGCGCGCCCGCCAGCCACAGCAGGCCGAACAGGATCGCCGTGAGGATGATCGCCGTACCCATGTCGCCGCCGAGCATGATCAGCCCGAGCAGCATGAAGGCGACCGGCACGAGCGGCACCAGCATGTGCTTCCACTGGGTCAGCAGCTTCTTGTCCTGCTTGCGGGCGAGCAGGTCGGCGCCCCACAGCACGAGGGCGAGCTTGCCGAACTCGCTGGGCTGGATCTGGAAGGAGCCGCCGAGCGAGATCCAGTTCTGGTTGCCGTTGACCGACACCCCTATCCCCGGAATCTGCACCAGGGCCATCAGGAAGACGGCACCCGCCAGAATCGGGTAGGCCAGCGCCCGGTGCAGCTTCACCGGCATCCGGGAGGCGATCAGCATCAGCGCCCCGCCGAGGACGGCCGCGAGGAGCTGCTTGCGGAAGAAGTACGAGCCCGGCAAGGACATCTGCAACGCCGTGATCTGGGAGGCCGAGTAGACCATCACCAGGCCCAGCACGGTGATCAGCAGGCTGCCGCCGAGGATCAGGTAGTACGCGGTCAGCGGCCGGTCCCAGGCGCGGCGGGCGCGCGTGTACAGGCTGAGGAACGGATTCTCGCGCGATGTCCGTGGGGCGACAGGTCGTCTGGCGGCCCGCTGCACGGGCGGCCGCCCGGTACGACTACCGGGCATCGGCTTCTCCTGCCCGATCGAACCCGGGCCACATCCGAGTCACGCGTCCCTCCAAGGGTCCCGATGCACCCGCCGTGGCCAAGACCCACTGTCAGGTGCCCGCGCCGAGTTCGCGAACCGCCTCCGCGAACGCGTCACCGCGCTTGTTGTAGTTGGTGAACATGTCCATGGAGGCACAGGCCGGGGCCAACAGGACCGTGTCGCCCTCGACCGCGAGCCGCTTGGCCTCCTGGACAGCCTGGAGCATCGCCCCAGTGTCGGTCCGGTCGAGGTCGACGACGGGTACTTCCGGGGCGTGTCGCGCGAGGGCTTCACGGATCAGCGCTCGATCCGCGCCGATGAGCACCGCCCCGCGAAGTCGCTTTGCCGACTTGGCGACCAGCTCGTCGAAGGTGGCACCCTTCGCCAGTCCGCCCGCGATCCACACGATCGACTCGTACGCCGCCAACGAGGCCTCGGCCGCATGGGTGTTGGTGGCCTTGGAGTCGTCGATGTACGCGACCCCGTCCACGTCCGCGACGTGCGCGATGCGGTGGGCGTCCGGGGTGAAGGCCCGCAGGCCGTCCCGTACGGCCGCGGCGGGCACCCCGAAGGCACGCGCGAGGGCCGCTGCCGCAAGGGCGTTGGCGATGTTGTGCGGGGCGGGCGGGTTGACGTCGGAGACCTCGGCGAGCTCCTGGGCGTTCTTCTGCCGGTTCTCCACGAAGGCGCGGTCGACCAGGATGCCGTCCACGACGCCGAGTTGGGACGGCGCGGGCGTGCCGAGGGTGAAGCCGACGGCCCGGCAGCCCTCCTCGACGTCGGCCGCGCGCACCAGGTCCTCGGTGGCCTTGTCCGCGACGTTGTAGACGCAGGCGACACGATTGCCCTCGTAGATACGGCCCTTGTCGGCGGCGTACGCCTCCATGGAGCCGTGCCAGTCGAGGTGGTCGGGGGCGAGGTTCAGTACGACGGCGGAGTGGGCGCGCAGGGAGGGCGCCCAGTGGAGCTGGTAGCTCGACAGTTCCACGGCGAGGACGTCGTACCGCTCGTCACCGAGCACCGTGTCCAGCAGGGAGACGCCGATGTTGCCGACGGCGGCCGTGCGCAGGCCCGCCGCCTTGAGGATCGAGGCGAGCATCTGGACGGTGGTGGTCTTGCCGTTGGTGCCGGTGACGGCGAGCCAGGGCGCGGCGTCGGGTCCGCGCAGCCGCCAGGCGAGCTCGACGTCGCCCCAGACCGGAACTCCGGCTTCCCGGGCCGCCGCGAACAGCGGCTTGTCGGGCTTCCAGCCGGGCGTGGTCACGATCAGCTCCGTGCCCTCCGGCAGGGTTGCCCCGTCACCGAGGCGCACGGTGACGCCCGGCGCCTCCAGCTCGGCGGCCTGCGCACGGGCCCGCTCGTCGTCGCCGTCGTTGACGACCGTCACGACAGCGCCGAGGCCGTGCAGCACCTTGGCCGCCGGGATACCGGAGACGCCTAGCCCGGCGACGGTGACGTTCTTGCCCTGCCAGTCGGTCACTTGTCCGCTGCCCATCCCGCGTAGAAGAGGCCCAGTCCGACGATCACACAGATGCCCTGGATGATCCAGAAGCGGACCACGACAAGGACTTCGGACCAGCCCTTGAGTTCGAAGTGGTGCTGGAGTGGCGCCATGCGGAAGACGCGCTTTCCGGTCATGCGGAAGGAGCCGACCTGGATGACGACCGACATGGTGATGAGCACGAACAGGCCGCCGAGGAGCGCCAGCAGCAGCTCCGTACGCGAGCAGATCGCGAGGCCGGCGAGCACACCGCCGAGCGCGAGCGAACCGGTGTCGCCCATGAAGATCTTGGCCGGTGAGGTGTTCCACCACAGGAAGCCGAGGCAGGCGCCCATCAACGCCGCGGAGACGACGGCGAGATCGAGTGGATCACGCACTTCGTAGCAGGCGCCCGGGTTGGTCAGGCTCTCGCCGTTGGCGCAGGACTCCTGGAACTGCCAGACGCCGATGAAGGTGTAGGCGCCGAAGACGAGGACGGAGGCCCCGGTGGCCAGACCGTCCAGGCCGTCGGTCAGGTTCACGCCGTTCGACATCGCGAGGATCATGAACAGCGCCCAGACGACGAACAGCACCGGGCCGATCGTCCAGCCGAAGTCCGTGATGAACGACAGCTTCGTGGAGGCCGGTGTGTTGCCGCGGGCGTCCGAGAACTGCAGCGAGAGCACCGCGAAGCTGATGCCGACGATCAGCTGGCCGGCCATCTTCGCCTTGGCCCGCAGGCCCAGCGAACGCCGCTTGACGATCTTGATGTAGTCGTCGAGGAAGCCGACCAGACCCATGCCGACCATCAGGCCGAGCACCAGCAGACCGGAGTAGGTCGGGGTGTAGCCGGTGATGACCTTGGACAGGAAGTAGGCGGCGACCGTCGCGAAGATGAAGGCGATACCGCCCATGGTCGGCGTACCGCGCTTGCTGCCGTGCGTGCGCGGCCCGTCGTCGCGGATGTACTGGCCGTAGCCCTTGCGCGCCAGCAGCTTGATCAGCAGCGGGGTGCCGACCAGCGTCAGGAAGAGGCCAATGACTCCTGCGAACAGGATCTGCTTCATCATCGGGCGGCAACCTCACCCTCGGCACCGGTCTCGATGAGCGCCTGCGCCACGCTCTCGAGCCCCACCGAACGGGACGCCTTCACGAGTACGACGTCCCCCGGGCGCAACTCGCTGCGCAACAGGTCGACCGCCGCCTGTGCGTCGGACACGTGCACCGACTCCTCACCCCACGAACCCTCGTTATATGCGCCCAGTTGCAGCCAGGACGCTTCCCTGCCCCCGACCGCGACGAGCTTGCTGACGTTGAGCCGGACGGCGAGCCGTCCGACCGCGTCGTGCTCGGCGAGCGCCTCGTCCCCGAGCTCGGCCATCTTGCCGAGCACCGCCCAGGTCCGCCGCCCCTTCCCCATCGCGGCAAGCGCGCGCAGGGCGGCCCGCATGGACTCGGGGTTCGCGTTGTAGGCGTCGTTGACGACCGTCACGCCGTCCGGGCGCTCGGTGACCTCCATACGCCAGCGGGAGAGGGAGCCCGCCTCGGAGAGCGCGGTGGCGATCTCTTCCGCGGACATGCCCAGTTCGTGGGCGACGGCGGCCGCGGCGAGCGCGTTCGACACGTGGTGCTCACCGTACAGGCGCATGGTCACATCGCTTGCACCGGAGGGTGTGTGAAGCCTGAAGGCGGGCTGTCCACTGTCCGTGAGTCTCACGTTCTCGGCGCGTACGTCCGCTTCGCCGGACTCTCCGAAAAGGATCACCTTCGCCTTCGTACGGGATGCCATGGCCCGTACGAGCGGGTCGTCGGCGTTGAGGACCGCCGTCCCGTCTTCCGGAAGAGCCTCTACGAGTTCGCCCTTGGCCTGCGCGATCTGCTCGCGCCCGCCGAACTCGCCGATGTGGGCGGTGCCGACGTTGAGCACCAGGCCGATCTTCGGGGGCGTCAGGTCGGTGAGGTAGCGGATGTGGCCGATGCCGCGGGCGCCCATCTCCAGCACGAGGAACCTCGTCTCCTCGGTGGCGCTGAGCGCGGTCAGCGGCAGCCCGATCTCGTTGTTGAGCGAGCCCGGGGTCCACACCGTCGGCGCCTTGTGCTGGAGCACCTGCGCGATCAGGTCCTTGGTGCTGGTCTTGCCCGCCGACCCGGTGAGGGCGACGAGGGTGGCGCCGAGACGTCGTACGACATGACGCGCGAGGGCACCGAGGGCCGTCTGGACGTCGTCGACGACGATCGCGGGCACTCCGACCGGGCGCGATGCCAGGACGGCGACGGCTCCCGCCGCCACGACCGCGGTCGCGAAGTCGTGGCCGTCCACGCGCTCTCCGGCGAAGGCGGCGAAGAGGGTGCCGGGTTCCACCTCTCTGGAGTCCCGGACGACCGGTCCGGTGACCTGCACGGACGGATCCGGTATGTCGTACGTCTGCCCGCCGACGACTGCTGCGATCTCGGCGAGAGAGAGGGCGATCACAAGTTCATCCCTGGGTCTTCTGGATAGCTTCGCGAAGCACCTGGCGGTCGTCGAAGGGACGCACCACCCCGGCGATGTCCTGGCCCTGCTCATGGCCCTTGCCCGCGACCAGCACGGTGTCGCCGGGCCGTGCGCGGGCCACGGCGGCGGCGATCGCGGCGGCCCGGTCCTCGAAGACCTGGACCTCGCCGCGCTCGTGCGCCGGTACGGAGGCCGCGCCCTCGAGCATGGTGGCGAGGATCGCGAGGGGGTCTTCGGAGCGGGGGTTGTCGGAGGTCAGTACGGCGGTGTCGGCGAGCCGGGCGGCGGCGGCGCCCATCGGCCCGCGCTTGGTCTTGTCACGGTCTCCGCCGCAGCCGAGCACCACGTGCAGGCTGCCCTCGGTGACCTTGCGGAGCGCCTTGAGGACCGATTCGACCGCGTCCGTCTTGTGGGCGTAGTCGACGACCGCGAGGTAGGGCTGCCCGGCGTCCACGCGCTCCAGGCGGCCCGGCACCCCCGGCACCGCGGCGATGCCGTCGGCGGCGGACTGCGCGTCGAGGCCGACGGCGGCGAGGGCGACGATCGCGGCGAGGGTGTTGGCCACGTTGAAGGGCCCGGCGAGCGGCGACTTGGCGGTGATCCGCTCGTCCTTGGGGCCGATCACGGTGAACGTCGAGTCCAGCGGCCCGACCTGGACGTCCTCGGCACGCCAGTCGGCGTCCGGATGTCCCTCGGCGGAGAAGGTGACGACCGGGACGGTGGCCTCCTTGGCGAGCCGGCGGCCGTACTCGTCGTCGACGTTGACCACGCCGAGTTTGCTGCGTTTCGGCGTGAACAGCTGTGCCTTGGCCCGGAAGTAGTCCTCCATGTCGGAGTGGAACTCCATGTGTTCCGGGCTGAGGTTGGTGAAGACGCCGATGTCGAAGACGCAGCCGTCGACGCGCCCGAGGACGAGGGCGTGGCTGGAGACCTCCATGGCGACCGCCTCGACACCGCGCTCGCGCATGACCGCGAACAGGGCCTGGAGGTCGGTGGCCTCGGGGGTGGTGCGCTCGGACTTGATGCGCTCGTCGCCGATGCGCATCTCGACCGTGCCGATCAGTCCCACCCGTCGCTCACCACCGCCCTCAACCGACGGCGCTACGCGCCGGCCCCCCTCGTCCGTGGACCTGGCCGTCTTCAGACCGCCCTCGACGAGATAGGCGGTGGTGGTCTTGCCGGAGGTGCCGGTGATGCCGATCTGGAGGAGATCGCGGCCGGGGTGGCCGTAGATCGTGGCGGCCAGCTCGCCCATCCGTGCGCGGGGGTCGTCGACCACCAGGACCGGGAGCCCGGTCGCGGCGGCGCGCTCGGCGCCCGTCGGATCGGTCAGCACGGCGGTCGCGCCGAGGCCGGCGGCCTGGGTGACGAAGTCGGCGCCGTGCAGGCGGGCGCCCGGCAGGGCGGCGTACAGGTCGCCGGGGCGGACGGCGCGCGAGTCGTGGGTGATGCCCGTGACCTCGACCGTCTGCTGGCTCTCCGACAGCGCGGCGCCCAGCTGATCGGCCAGCTCCGCGAGGGGTGTGGCGGAGACCTGGACCGGCCGGGGCGGTCCCGGATATGTCACGGGTGCGCCCTTCTGGGTGGTTTGGGACTGATCAGCGTGTGGCACGGCGGTGAGCGTACCGGGCGCACCCGCCTGGGAGCGAAGTGAGGGGCCGGGGGCGCCCTGGTTCCCGGAATCGGGGGTGATCGTTGTCACGAGGTGGTTCCTGGTGGCTCGGTGCTGATCGGAATGTGGCTGATCAGGGTTGGTAGGTGACCGGGAGGTTGGCGGGCCTCGCGCCGGTCGGCGGGACCTGGAGGGTCTTCAGGGCGAACTCCATGACCTGCTTGTAGACGGGTCCGCAGATCTGGCCGCCGAAGTAGCTGCCCTTGGTGGCGTTCTGGATGGCGCAGTAGACGGTGACGCGGGGCTTGTCCGCGGGGGCGAATCCGGCGAACGACGACGTGTAGCCCTTGTACTTGCCGGTGGCCGGATCCACACGGTTGGCCGTGCCCGTCTTGCCCGCGACGCGGTAGCCGGGGATCCGCGCCTTGGTGCCGGTGCCCTCCTCGTCGTCCACCACCGACTCCAGCATCCGGGCCAGCGTCCTCGCCGTCTTTTCGCTGATGACCCTGGTCTTCTTGGGTGTCGCGGCGGGGACGAAGCGTCCGTCGGGTCCCTTCGTGCCGCGCACGAGCGTGGGGGCGACGCGGACGCCGCCGTTGGCGATGGTCGAGTAGACGGACGCCGCCTGCATCGCGTTGAGGGACACGCCCTGGCCGAAAGGAATCGTGTACTGCTGCGAGGTCGACCACTGGTCCGGCGCCGCGAGGATGCCGGGGGTCTCGCCGGGGAAGCCGAGGCCGGTGTGGCTGCCGAGGCCGAACTTGCGCAGGTAGGAGTAGAGGACCTGGTTGGCCTGCTTCTGCGACTTGCCGAGCTGGCCGGTGGCCAGGATGGTGCCGATGTTGCTGGACTTGGCGAGCACGCCGTTGAGCGTGAGGTACCAGGTCGGGTGATTGATGTCGTCCTTGAACAGCCGGTCGCCGCGGTGCAGCCGGTTGGGCACGACGACGTGCGTCAGCGGGTCGGCGACGTTCTCCTCCAGTACGGCGGCCATCGACATGACCTTGGCGGTCGAGCCGGGCTCGAACGCGTCCTGGACGGCGGCGTTGCCCATGTCCGCCGACTTGGCGTCGGACAGGTCGTTCGGGTCGAAGCCGGGCGAGTTGGCCATGGAGAGGATCTCGCCGGTCCGCGTGTCCTGCACGATCACATAGCCGCGGTCCGCCCCGGACTTCTTCACCTGCTCGGTGATCGCGTTCTGCGCGGCCCACTGGATGTCACGGTCGATGGTGAGCTCGACGTCGCTGCCGGGCACGGCGGGCGTCTCGGTGGAGCCGACGGTCGGCACCTGGCGGCCCCCGGACTGGGCGTAGCGGATCTTGCCGTCCTTGCCGGCCAGCAGGCTGTTGAGCTGCTGTTCGATGCCGCCGCCACCCTTGCCGTCGGCGTTGACCCAGCCCAGTATCCCGGCGGCGAGGTCGCCGTTGGGGTACACGCGCTTGCTGGTGGGGACGGCGAGGACGCCCGCGAGGACGTTGACCGTGCTCTTGTCGGTCCCGGACTTGGTGGCCAGCGCGGTCTTCAGGTCCTTGATCTGCTTCCAGACCTGCGGGGTCTGGCGGCTCGCGAGCACGACGTAGCGCAGCTTCTTGTTCTTGGGCCTGAGCTTCCGGACGATCGTGTCCTGTTCCTGGCCGAGGATCGGGGCGAGCAGGGCGGCCGCCTGCTCGGGCCCGTCGTCGACCTTCAGCTGCTCGCGGGTGAACAGCGTGGGGTCGGCCGTGATGGTGTACGCGTCGACGCTGGTCGCGAGGGCCACGCCGGTGCGGTCGGTGATCCCGCCGCGCTCGGCGGCCAGCGTGTAGCCGACGTACCGGTTCTGCTCGGCCTTGGCGGCGTAGGTGCTCGCGTCGACGGCCTGCACCTGGAGCAGCCGTACGACGAAGGCGATCAGTACGAGGGTCAGCGCGACGCCGACCAGGCGCAGCCTGGGGCGGGGGCTGCCCAGCTGGATGACGCGGGGCATGGGGCGGGGCGCTGCCGGGCGGCGGGCCGGGCGGGCTCCGGGGCCCGGGCGCCGCTGGCCGACGGGGCGGGCGGAGCGCTCGGGGCGTGCGGGTCCGGGCACGCGGCGGCGCGGCGGTTCCCTGTCGGACACTTCCGTCACCTGCCGGGGGTCGTGGTCGTGTAGGGCTGAGGGATCTGGGCGGGCGGGGGTGGGGTGCGGGTGGCCGGGGGCGTCGTCGTCCGCGGGGCGAGCACGGGTGCCGGCGGGGTGGCCGTCGGCGTGGCCGTCGGGGTCGGGAGGCCGGGCATCGGGAGCGGGGCGGAGAGGTCGTCGAGCGCCTCGGGTGCGAGGACGAGGGGCATGCGCGCGGAGGCCTGCTCGGGAGCGGGGGCGGGGGACGGGACGCCCTTGACGGTGCCGTCGGGGTCGAGGAAGGCCGGATCGCCGCCGGGCACCATGCCGAACTCGCGGGCGCGGCGCTGGAGGGCCTCGGGAGCGGAGTAGGCGTCGATGTCCCGCTGGAGGGCCTGCTCCTCGTCGGTCAGGCTCTTCGTCTCCTTCTGCAGGTCGTCGAGCTTGAACGACCCTTCGCTGATCGCCGAGTTCAGCACCAGCAGCCCGATGAGGCCGCCGCCGAGGAGCAGGACGACCAGGAGGACGAAGGGGGTGCGGGCGGCCTGCCCGGGGCTCGCCGTACCCGGGATGAGCCGGGCGAGACGGGCGGCCCTGCCCCTCAGTTGGGGTTTCCTACTCACTGGCCCTCCCCCGAGTCCGGCTTCCCGACTCACGCACGCCCCTCACTCGATGTCCTCCCTGATGCGCTGAGCCCCGCGCAGGCGCGCGGGTGCCGCCCGCCGGTTCTCGGCGACCTCTTCCTCGGTGGGAAGTTCGGCACCGCGCGTGAGCAGCTTGAGCCGGGGCTGGTAGCGCTCGGGGACGACCGGCAGCCCGGCCGGGGCGGTGGTGGCGGCGCCGGCCGCGAAGACCTGCTTGACCAGCCGGTCCTCCAGCGAGTGGTACGACAGGACAGCGATCCGCCCGCCCACGTCGAGCGCCTTCACCGCGGCCGGGACCGCCCGCTCCAGGACGGCGAGTTCGCCGTTGACCTCGATGCGCAGGGCCTGGAAGGTGCGCTTGGCCGGGTTGCCGCCGGTCCGCTTGGCGGCCTGCGGCAGCGCGTCCCGGATCAGCTCCACGAGCCGCCCGCTGTTCGCGAACGGCTCCTTCTCGCGCTCGCGCACGATCGCGGACACGATCCGCTTGGCCTGCTTCTCCTCGCCGTACATGCGCAGGATCCGGACGAGCTCGCCGGCCGGGTAGGTGTTGAGGACCTCGGCGGCGCTGATGCCGGTCGTCTGGTCCATGCGCATGTCGAGCGGGGCGTCCTGGGCGTAGGCGAAGCCGCGGTCGGCCTCGTCGAGCTGCATGGAGGAGACGCCGAGGTCGAACAGGACGCCCTGGACGCGCGGGATGCCGAGCCTGTCGAGCACCTCGGGCAGCTCGTCGTACACGGCGTGCACGAGGGTGGCGCGCTCCCCGTACGGCGCGAGCCGCTCGCCGGACAGGCGCAGGGCCTCCTTGTCGCGGTCGAGGGCGACGAGGCGGGCCTCGGGGAACCTGGCGAGCAGCGCCTCGCTGTGGCCGCCGAGGCCGAGGGTGCAGTCGACGACGACCGCTCCCGGGCGCTCGAGGGCGGGGGCCAACAGGTCCAGGCACCGCTGGAGCATCACCGGGACGTGTCGACTCTGTCCCTCCCGTCGCCCACCACCACCCTTGTTCGAATGCGCTTCGCGCCCGTTCACTTCAGGGCCTCTCATGCTCCGGCACGGGACGTCGTACGTACCGCCGGGTCCCCGCCCGCTCGTGAAGGGGAGGCCTGCCGGCGCCGGAAGCGTCAGCCGACCGGGAGCGGGAGGAGGCCGAGCCGTACGTACGCGCCGCGCACGTGGGGAGAGCTCCGGAAAATCGCCGGGGTCTCCGGGGGAAATCAGTCCAGCAGGGAGGCCTCGCCTCCCGCTTCGCGTCACTTTAGTCCACCCTGTCTTCCGGTCAATCAACCGGCCTGCGCGTCGCGGCCCGGGGTGAGGGTGTAGCGGTAGGGCGCGAGGAATCACTCGTGCGGCCGCCCGCACGTCATCCGTGTGGGTTAGCTCACAACAAGCCTCAATGACGTTCTTTGTCGTCTCTCACAGCGGGACGGGACGGGGCGTGACCAGTACCGTCATGGGTATGACGACTTCCACATCGGTTCCCGCAGGCCCCGAAGCCGCCATAGTCACCGGCGGCACCGTCACCGACCGTCTCGTCGAGGCGAACGAGCGGTACGCCGCCGCATTCACCGACCCAGGGATGGACGCCCGTCCCGTCCTGCACGTCGCCGTCGTGGCCTGTATGGACGCCCGTCTCGACCTGCACGACGCGCTCGGCCTGGAGCTGGGCGACTGTCACACCATCCGCAACGCCGGGGGCGTCGTCACCGACGACGTGATCCGCTCGCTCACCATCAGCCAGCGCAAGCTCGGCACGCGGAGCATCGTCCTCATCCACCACACCGGCTGCGGCCTGGAGTCGATCACCGAGGACTTCCGCACCGAACTGGAGATGGAGGTCGGCCAGCGCCCCGCCTGGGCGGTGGAGGCCTTCCGGGACGTCGACCAGGACGTACGGCAGTCCATGCAGCGCGTGCGCACTTCGCCGTTCCTGCTGCACACCGACGACGTGCGCGGGTTCGTGTTCGACGTGCACAGCGGCCTCCTGCGCGAGATCGACCCCGCGTAACCACCCGCCGCAGCTGTCGATTCGCTGTTAATTTCCGGCCCCAGGGGTACCAGAAAGGCCGCAAGACCCGACATATCGCGGGCAGTTGTCCACAGGCGAGTGACACGAATCGGTAACGGCAGCAAGAATGCGGTTGTGGCAACACGCGGAACTTTTCACGCGTGGTGTCCGTGTTTCGGGGTGGGCCGGTTACGCATCACAGAGCGTCGGCCCGGAAAGAACGGGCCGAGGAGGGCCGGGTGACGACCTATGACGATCGAGCGAGCCTCACTGATCTGACCGCCGTGGTGGAGCGGGTACGTAGTTCGGTGGAGGGCGTGATCGAAGGAAAGCCCGAGGTCGTACGGCTCTCGTTGACCGTGCTGCTCGCCGAGGGACACCTCTTGATCGAGGATGTTCCCGGCGTGGGCAAGACCATGCTGGCCAAGGCGATGGCACGGTCCATCGACTGTTCGGTGCGCCGCATCCAGTTCACGCCCGACCTGCTGCCCTCGGACATCACCGGTGTGTCCATCTGGGACCAGCAGCGCAAGGACTTCGAGTTCAAGCCGGGCGCCATCTTCGCGCAGATCGTGATCGGCGACGAGATCAACCGCGCCTCGCCGAAGACGCAGTCCGCGCTGCTGGAGTCGATGGAGGAGCGCCAGGTCACCATCGACGGGCAGACGTACGAGCTGCCCAGCCCCTTCATGGTGGTGGCCACGCAGAACCCGGTCGAGATGGAGGGCACCTACCCGCTGCCGGAGGCCCAGCGCGACCGCTTCATGGCCCGCGTCTCCATCGGCTACCCGAGCGCGGAGGCCGAGCTGCAGATGCTCGACATCCACGGCGGGGTGAACCCCCTGGACGACCTCCAGCCGGTGGCGCACGCGCACGAGATCGTGAAGCTGATCGACGCCGTCCGCGGCGTCCACGTCGCCGACACGGTCCGGCGCTACGCGGTCGACCTGGTCGCCGCCACCCGCACGCACCCCGACCTGAGGCTCGGCGCCTCCCCGCGCGCGACGCTGCACCTGCTGCGCGCGGCGAAGGCGGCCGCGGCCCTCAGCGGCCGGGAGTACGCGCTGCCCGACGACGTGCAAGCGCTTGCCGTCGCCGTGCTGGCGCACCGTCTGCTGCCCACCGCGCAGGCCCAGCTGAACCGCCGTACGTCGGAGCAGGTGGTGCAGGAGATCCTGCAGCAGACCCCGGTTCCCGCGGCGCCCCAGCAGAGCGGCCTCGGGCTGGGCCGCAGCACGCCCGCGTACCCGCAGCAGCCGCCGCGGAGGCTTTGATGACCACAGGGCTCGGGCGCGCGGAGGCCGACCAGGGCGACAAGGGCGGAGTGCGCACAGCCCTGGCCGGACTGACGACCCGCGGCCGCTCCTTCTTCGCGGCCGGAATCGCCGCGGCCATCTGCGCGTACGTCCTCGGGCAGAGCGACCTGCTGCGGGTCGGGCTGCTGCTGGCCGTGCTGCCCCTGATCTGCGCCACCGTGCTCTACCGCACGCGCTACCGGGTGGCCGGCAGCCGCCGGCTCTCCCCCGCGCGCGTGCCCGCCGGCAGCGAGGCCCGCGTCCATCTGCGGATGGACAACGTCTCGCGGCTGTCCACGGGCCTGCTGATGCTCCAGGACCGGGTGCCGTACGTGCTGGGTCCGCGCCCCCGCTTCGTGCTCGACCGGGTCGAGCCGGGCGGGCGCCGCGAGGTGTCCTACCGCGTCCGCTCCGATCTGCGGGGACGCTATCCGCTGGGCCCGTTGCAGCTGCGTCTGACCGACCCGTTCGGCATGTGCGAGCTGACCCGGTCCTTCTCGACGTACGACACCCTGACAGTGATTCCGCGCGTGGAGCCGCTGCCGCCGGTGCGCCTCAGCGGCGAGGCGAAGGGATACGGCGAGGGGCGGCAGCGCTCGCTCGCCCTGGCCGGCGAGGACGACCTCATCCCACGCGGATACCGCTACGGCGACGACCTGCGCCGAGTGCACTGGCGCTCCACCGCGCGCTACGGCGAGCTGATGGTGCGCCGCGAGGAGCAGCCGCAGCGCTCCCGCTGCACTGTACTGCTCGACACCCGGGGCCTCGCCTTCCAGGGCGCGGGCCCCGACTCTGCCTTCGAGTGGGCCGTGGCGGGCACCGCCTCCGTCCTGGTGCACATGCTCGAACGGGGCTTTTCCGTACGGCTGTTGACGGACACCGGCAACTCCGTGCCCGGCGAGGGCGCCGACGGGTTCGCGGGCGCGAACCAGGAGTCGGCGGACGCGGCCGGGCTGATGATGGACACCCTCGCGGTGATCGACCACTCGGACGGCCCGGGCCTGTCCCGGGCGTACGACGTGCTGCGCGGCGGGAACGAAGGGCTGCTGGTGGCGTTCTTCGGCGACCTCGACGAGGAGCAGGCCGCGGTGGCCGCCAAGATGCGGCAGCGCAGCGGAGGGGCGGTCGCCTTCCTGCTGGACAGCGACACCTGGGCTCGGGAACCGAGCGATGTGCCCGGCCCGTTGGACAGGAGCGAGGAGGGGCTGCGGATGCTGCGCGAGGCGGGCTGGACGGCGCTGAGCGTGCCGCGGGGCGTTTCCTTGAACGACCTGTGGCGTCAGGCGGACCGGGAGCGCACGGGCGTCGGCGTAATAGGCAGGGGGGACGGATCATGAGCGGGCGGGCACGACTGACGCTGTGCTCCTGGGCGGCCACACTGATGGCCTCCTGCGCCCTGCTGCCGCTGGTCGAGCCGGCCACCTGGATCCTGCAGGCCGCCTTCCTGCTGGCGGTGCAGACGGGCGTGGGCGCGGCGGCCCGGCGGGTGCCGCTGGCCCGGCCGCTGACCCTGGCGGCCCAGGCCCTGGTCGCTCTGGTGCTGCTGACCGTGACCTTCGCGCGTGAGCAGGCCATCGCCGGGCTGATCCCCGGGCCGGACGCCTTTCTCCGCTTCTCCGACCTGCTTCAGCAGGGCAGCGACGACATAGCGCGGTACGCGATCCCGGCGCCGCTGGAGTCCGACGGCATCCGGCTGATGCTCGTCGGCGGCGTCCTGGTGATCGGTCTCGCGGTGGACACGCTCGCGGTGACCTTCCGCAGCGCGGCCCCGGCCGGACTGCCGCTGCTCGCGCTGTACTCCGTCGCCGCGGGGCTGTCCGACGGCGGGACCGACTGGCTGTGGTTCCTGGTCGCGGCGGCCGGCTATCTGCTGCTGCTCCTGGCCGAGGGGCGGGAGCGGCTCGCACAGTGGGGCCGGGTCTTCGGCGGGGCGGCGCGCACTCCGGGTGCGGAGTCCGGCGGTGCGGTGGCGCCGGTCCGCACCGGCCGGCGCATCGGTGTGGTCGCGCTGGGCGTCGCCCTCGTGGTGCCGCTCGCCCTGCCCGCGATGAACGGCGGCCTGCTGGACGGCGCCGGGACGGGCGTGGGCTCCGGGAGTGGGGGCGGGGGCACGATATCAGCGGTGAACCCACTGGTGGCGCTGCGCGACAATCTGAACCAGGACCAGGACCAGCAGGTCATGACCCTGCAGACCGACGACGACACCGACCTGTCGAACCTGTACTTGCGGATCGTGTCCCTGGACGACTTCGACGGCACCACCTGGAAGCCGTCCAAGCGGGCCATCACCGCCGTACCGGACGGCGAGTTCCCGACCCCCATCGGCCTCCGTCCGGACGTCAAGCGCACGGAGATCGAGACCACCATCTCGGCGTCGGACGACTACGCCCAGAACTGGCTGCCGATGCCGTACCCGCCCAGCGGCGTGCGGATCAACGGCAACTGGCGCTACGAACCCGAGGGCATGACGCTCGTCGGCGACCACGGCCAGACCACGCGCAGTGCGACGTACCAGGTGAAGAGCCTGGAAGTGCAGCCGACGGCCGAGCAGCTCGCCTCGGCACCGGCGGCCCCCGCGGCTCTGGAACGCGAGTACACCGACCTGCCGGACTCGCTGCCGGAGGTGGTGGCCAGGACGGCCCGCGAGATCACCGCGGACGCCACGAACCCCTACCAGCAGGCGGTCGCCCTCCAGGACTACTTCGCCATCACCGGCGGCTTCGAGTACGACACCCAGGTGCAGGTGGGCAGCGGCTCGCAGGCGATCGCCCGCTTCCTGAGGGACAAGCAGGGCTTCTGCGTCCACTTCTCCTTCGCGATGGCGGCGATGGCCCGGTCCCTGGACATACCCGCCCGGGTCGCGGTGGGCTTCGCGCCCGGTTCCCCGCAGGCGGACGGGTCGGTGTCGGTGGGGCTGAAGGACGCCCACGCCTGGCCCGAGCTGTACTTCGAGGGCGTGGGCTGGACCCGTTTCGAGCCGACCCCGAACCGCGGTTCGGTACCGACGTACACCGTGCCGGAGGCGCCCGGAAGCACGCTCCCGGACCCGGCGCTGCCGTCCCGGTCGGCGAGCTCGGCGCCCTCGGCCGCGCCCTCGGCGAGCGAGAGCTGCACGGCGGAGGAGAAGAAGCTGGAGGCGTGCGAGAGCGAGTCCCCGCAGGCCGCGCTGGGCAACGGCGACGGCGGTCCGAAGTGGCCCGCGATCCTGTTGTGGGCCCTCGCCGGCCTCGCCGGCCTGGCGATCCCGCTGGCCCCGATGCTGTGGCGGCTGCGAACCCGGGCCGTACGACTGGGCGCGCACGGCCGCACGGAGGCGGACGCGGCGGCGCACACCCTGGCGGTCTGGCAGGAGTTGACCGACACGGCGTGGGACTTCGGGATCCTGCCGGACGAGTCGCAGACCCCGCGCAAGGCGGCCGCCCGGATCGCCCGGCTCGGACACCTCGACCCGATGGCCGCGGCCGCGGTGCACCGCGTCGCGGACGCCGTGGAGCAGGTCCTCTACGCGCCGCGGCCGCGCCCGGCGGCGGGCCTCGCGGAGGACGTCCGCCGGGTGATCGGCGGGCTGCACGGCACCGTCGGCCGGGGCACCAAGCTGCGGGCGGTGGTGGCGCCACGTTCCACTGTGCGAGTGGTCTGGGCGGCGTCGGAATGGTGGACCGGCGTCAAGGCCCGCGCGGCGGCGGCACGACCGACTCTGCGCAAGCCGTCGGACCAGCGGGGGTGAGCGTGCTTCCGGCCTGATCCCTTCAAGCAGAGGCCTTCTGGGAACCGGATGCCGTGCGCGTTCAGGAAGTCGGTGCGGTAGAGCTTGTTGACGCAGAGGGTGTCGT
>NZ_JBEOVF010000094.1:0-24228 GCF_040295365.1 Streptomyces sp. NPDC002838
GAGGGTCATGTGGCGGAGCCACCTGGCCCTCCGCACCGTGCGGCGAGCGTGCGTGCCGGGCGTCGCGACGCTGCGGAGATCCATCAGAAGGGCCCGAGGGCCGCGCGTCCTGGAGACGGCGCGCAGCGTGCGGCCGGCTCCGCCTGCGCCTCGTCGTCGCGGCGTGCTATGCGGCAGGATCGGCCCCCTGCGCCCGCAGGACGTCGGCTTCGCCCGCGTCGGCGTCGGCGTACGGGGCAGGGCCGTCGTCGCCGCGGCGGCGGGGCTCCAGGCTGGTTCCCGGATCCCGCCGCCGGTCGTCCCGGACGATTGACGGCCTGCTCGCCGGGTCGGTGAGTGTCGTTGTGGCGGGTCATCCAGCGCCCTCCTGCCGCTTGTCCTCACCGACGACCTCGGCGTCGACGACCTCCTCCTGCCCGGCGGCACCTGCCTCGCCACCGCCCGCGCCGCCGGTGGCGGTTCCCTGAGCGGCGGCGTGCACATCGTGAGCGGACAGCGGACCTGCAGCGAGTGAAGAACGAGTACGACAGCTAACCGCAAGCGGGTCCTCCGCGACCGCCGCTCGGTCGACGAGACGGCCGTGGCCAACGTGCTCGCCGGCCTCCTCCCCGTCCTCGACGCCATCGATGAGGCCAGACAAGGAGAAGTCACCGGCGGCTTTCAACGCGTCACCGAGGTACTGGAGAGCGAACTCGTGGGCCTCGGGCTCAGATCCTTCGGCACGGCGGGTGATCCCTTCGACCCCGTCCGGTACGAGTGCGCAGTCGGCCGCCCACCTCGCGCAGGTGTGACTGGAAGGCAGAAAGATGCGAAAGCGGTCATTTGCGGTCAATGTGGGACAGGGATCGAGGCCGGTTACCGGCCGATCCTTGCTGAGCATCGGACTAGCCGAAGGAAACATGATGGCCGTAGCTTCAGACATGCTCGTTCCGGCACTGCGTGAGGTCCGCAAGGCTGAAGTCGCGCTTGCCGACCGCTTCAGAGCCCACCTCGCAGGCACGCCCGCCGGGGAGTACCGGGAGGTCCTGGAGCGCCGCGCAGGAGACGCCCGGGGTCACATCTACCGCATCGACGAACTTCTCGGAAGCCTGCAGTCCCGCGGGCTGATGCAGACCGTTCTGGGAAATGCCTGGCGCCTGACCGGGCAAGCCGCCCGGCTGCCATTCGACGTGACCATGGCCGTTCCCGGCATCGTGTTCCGGGGCCGCGGGCCGGCGTCGGAGCACCAACTGGTGAAGAACATCGGGGACGAGTACGCGGTCACCGCCTACGCCGTGGCCATCTGCCGGGCCGCCGAGCGCATCGCCCAGGAGGCTCAGGACGCCGTCACCTCAGAGCTGCTCAGTTCCATCCGCCGCGACCAGGAAGAGGCGATGGAAGAACTCGGCAACAGTCTCGAGCAGCGCGCCCAGGCAGCGGTGGTGGCCGCCCAAACCGGTGATGGCTGGAGCGTCACCGGCGCCGGCCAGGCGGTCCGCGCCTGGAGCAGCTGGCTGCGGGAGACGGCCGAGCGCATGCCGGGTGCGGACCGGCTCCAGGGGGCACCGGAGGGAGCCCTCATCAGGGAGTACGAGCTGCCGATCCCCGACTACCGCAGGATGAGCACGAGGACGATCGTCGAGCGCCTCCCGCACCTTGCTCAGAGAGATCTGGCCACGGTCGGCGCCTATGAGCGTGCCCACGCCGCCCGGCCCGCGATCCTGAGCCGGATCGCTGACCTGCTCGGGCCGGAGCCCTGGCCCGGCTACGACAGCATGAACGAGGACGAGATCATCAAGCGGCTCGATGACGCGGAAGAGGGTCTCACCCGGCGGGTGCTGACCTACGAGCGTCATCACCAGGCACGCTCCGGCATCCTCGCCGCCGCCGAACGAGTCCCCGCCTGATCGGCCTTTTGACCGGGGCACATCGTGCCGTGGCTCTTTCAGGGCCGCTGTCGCACCCCCGGGCTGAACGCGGCAGGTCGCGGGGCTCGGGGGTGTCGGCACCGGTAGGTCCACAGCCGGTCGACGAGGGTGAAGCCGAAGGAATCGAAGAGCCGGGGCGCGGCTTGGCTGTCGTCATTGGTGGGCGGGCGGTCGTCGACGACGAGGGCGACCTCGGTGGCACCCTGCTCGGCCAGCAGGGCCAGGGCCTGGCCGAGCAACTCGTGGCCCAGGCCACGGTGGCGGTGAGTGGGCAGGGTCTCGATCCAGTACACGGTCGCGGTGTGGTCGGGCCCCACGCTGATCACGGCCTCCGCGACCGGCTCGGCCCCCTGGCGGACGATCAGCCGCTGGCCCGGGGGGAAGTCGCAGGGGACGACGTCGGCGACCAGCTTGGCGGGCGGGAGCTCGGCAGGTAGCGCGCAGTACAGATAGCTGCCCTGGAGACGGCCGGTGAAGCCGCTGCGCAGCAGAGCGTCATGCGTGGCGCCGCGGCGGGCGCGGGGCAGGCCGCCCGGCCCCAGCGGACCTGGCGGAGCGGCGACGAATGCCTCGATCTGCGGGCAGTGGGCGAGAGCGGCGAGAGCGTGGCCGATCAGGACGCACAGGGCAGGCGGGTCCTCGCGGGCGTAGAGCCAGCAGATCACGCCGGTGTGCACATCGGCCCAGGAGAGGTACGCGATGACGCCCTGAGGGCAGCCCCCGGCACCGGCCAGAACACTGATCTGCGGCCGACCCGGTATCGCCAAGTCGGCCGGGGGAACAGGACCGCGCCGCGCGGCGGCCAGCCTCTCCGGGGTGCAGTACGGCTGCCCCGGCAGCCGGTCGGCATCAATCAGTTCTCGCACCCCCGGTTCGTCGTCGGGACGATACGGGCGTACGGTCGATCCGCTCTCGGGGCTGGGCGAAGAGGCCATGCTGTCGGTCCGCACAGGTGCTGACGTCTTAACCGGCTGTTCTTTCAGCGTCCTCCGATTTGCCCCTCCTGTCACGGGAACCGTGCCGCGGGTGAACGACCCACCGTGCTACGGACATACGTCGAACGCGACTTGGGCCGCGGCCAGCAGCGTGCGCATCTCGTCGATGACCGGCCGGTGAAGGGGCAGCGTCAGGTGGCCGACGCCCGGCACCAGCACGTTGCGTGCCGTGAGGTCCGGATGGTCGACGCGACCCCTGCCGGCGGGGATGACGGCCTCGTCCAGGTCGCTGTAGAAAGCCACGAACCGGGTACGGCATCCCGCGGCCGGCTCGGCGAGCTCGACCAGCAGCTCGCTCCCCGGCCGCAGCTGGCGCAACAGCGGATGGGCCGGGGCCAGCAGGGCGGTTGCGGTCCCGCCGTGCGGCGTCGCCAGCGTGATCACCAACGGGACATACGCGTCACCGCCGAGCCGCTGCACGTAGTACCGGGCGATCAGCCCTCCCAGGCTGTACCCGATCACGACCGCTGCCCGCCCCGCGACGTCGGCACACGCCAGCTCGACTTGGTCGCCCAGCGCCCGTGCTGCCCTGCGGATGTCCGGGCCGAACGCGTTGCAGCCGACCGGGATGAAAGGGCCCACGCCGTCGCCGCGCAGCTCGCGCTGCAGCGGCGGGACGACCGATGCCCCGTCGGCCAGCCCGTGCACCAGCAAAACGGGAATCCCCGAATCGGCGGACAGCGGATCGCCCGGGCCCGTCGCCCGCCCCGGCATGACGCGACCCAACAGCCCGGTCAGCTGCCCCACGCCCTCCGCGGCCATGTCGAGCGGGAGCCGGGCCAGACGTACCACCGCTCTGCTCGCCTCGACACCCACGCCGCGCGCCGGCGACAGCCCCGGCACCGACAACTGCGGCCCGAAAGGAATGCCCGTAGCCGATCACCTTCCCTGGATGAACAGCGCCTGCCCTGCCTAGCGGAACAGCTTGGACATATAGAACTACATAGGAAACGCTACGCGAGTCGGCGCGATTCCACCGCCCGCTAAGTTCACTTTGGACGCTCCCAGCCCCAGATGCACCTCGGCCTCCGCCGATGGCCCTCGACGCTGTTGCTCCTCGCCCTCCAGGCCGGCGCGGCCCAGAACCACGGCAGCGTAGCGACAGCCGCGAGGCACAGGCGGTGAACTCCACCGTCGTGCGCGCCCGTCCACCAGCAAGGATCGGCACCGACCTACCTGAACCTGCCACGCTTCGGACAGTCCCCCGACCTCGACCCGGGGGCGCCGCGCGAGCTGGAGACGGCGGTGGCCTGGCTGAAGGCCTTCCTGGCCGAGCTGGGCGCGCACAGGCCGCACGTGGCCGGCCATTCCCTGGGCGGGCTGATCGGGCTGCGCGTGGCACAGGCCGGGCTCGCGCGCAGCGTGACGGCGCTGGTCCCGGCGGGCTTCTGGACACCTGTCGAGCGGCCGTACACCTACGCGGTGCTGGCCCGGTACGGAGCCCGGCTCCCCCCGAAGCGGCCATCGCCCGCCTGGCCCGCAGCGCAGCCGGAAGAGCCGTCCTGACCAGCGGCACCCTCTACGGCCGCCCGGACCTGTGCCCGCCGGAAGAAACGCTCGCGGCGCTGAAGACACTGCGGAACTCCCAGGCGTTCACCGCCACCTTGCGGGCCGGACGGGTGTCGAACCTGTTCGCCGGGGACGTCCTCGGCGTGCCGGTCACCACCGCCTGGGGCACACGGGACCGTCTTCTGCCGCCCCGACAGGCCACCCGCGCCAAGGCAACGATCCCTGCCGCCCGGATCGTCCGGCTGTCCGGCTGTCCGGCTGCGGCCACGTCCCCGGATCCTCCCCGCGGAGACGGGCGCTCACCTTTGGCCACACAGGACCGTCTTCTGCCGCCTCGACAGGCCACCCGCGCCAAGGCAACGATCCCTGCCGCCCGGATCGTCCCGCTGTCCGGCTGTCCGACTGTCCGGCTGCGGCCACGTCCCCGGATCCTCCCCGCGGAGACGGGCGCTCACCTTTGGCCGGGCGACGCACGTCTTCGCCGGTCGGGGAGCCTCCCCCGGGCCCGTCATCAAGGCCCGGGGAGCCCCCCGGTCAGGCCGAGACGCGTGCCTCGGCGGCGGAGATGACTTCTTGCCGTTGCCGGTGGCGCTGTTCGTACTCCAGCACCTGACGGGCCTGGTTGGACGAAGCGTCCCGCAGGCTCGCGCTGATCTCGTCCGGGTCCATGGCGTCGTAACCGATCCACGGCTGCTCTTCGCGCAGCTGCTCGATGGCGTCCAGGACTCGCTTCCGGTTCGCGTGCGCGCGCTCGTAGCCCTCGACGACCGTCAGATCCAGCTGGGAGAGCGTGCGCAGCCGCTTCTCGATCCGGTCCGTGCTGAGCTGGCTGAATCCGGGAATCGGCAGGTCCTCCTCCCGCCTGACCGCTCCCAGGATTTCCTCGGCCATGGGACCGGCCTGGGGTGTCTCCCGCGCAGCACCCTCGGCCGCATCCCGGGCCCACCGGACGCCGCGTTGGGCCACGTCCTGGGCCCGGTCGAAAACGGTCCGCATCGTCTGGACCGCTGCGCCGGCCAGGCCGCCGTTGCGACTCTCACCCGGGCCGAAGCCGTTGGTGGATGCCGCCACGGTGCGGGCTTGTTCGGCGAGGCAGTTCTCCAGCGCCTGCAGCAGCTCCTCGTCCTGGCGACGCAGCGCGCCGAGCAAGTCGGCGGTGGGCTCGTCGTCCACTTGCTCGGCGAGGACCTCCCCGGCCCGGCACGCCGCCAGTGCCCGCGCCGCGGCCGCGTACTCGTCCTCCGCGTTCCTCAGCAGCCGTCGCGGATCGGCCGGGCCCCCGCCGGGCAGCATTCCCCGGACGACCACCGACCCGATCGTCAGCGGCAGCATCGCCGTGCGCACCGCGCCCCGCGACACGGACCGCGTCACACTGGCCGCGGTGCCCAGGAGGCCCCGGGGGTGCAGGGCGCGCTCCTGGCGCCGAATGCGCTGCACGCTGATCTGAACCTCGGCGGCCTGGCGTTCGAGCATCTGCCGGTACGAGCCCGGCGGGGTGACCGTCGCGTCCGCCCGGAACCGGTCGAGGACCGCGGCATGAGCCTGGCGCGCATCCTCCAGCACCGGTACCAGTTCCTCCGTCATCACTGCCACGAGGTGCTCCTGAGTGAGGAATGGGGGCGGCAGTCCGCCGCACACGGGAAACGGCTGCCCCCAGCGACCTCTGTGGGCGGGCAACCAGCACCATCCTGCGGGACCCACGCCAAGATCGCCCGGCGAGACGGACCGGGAATGCCCTGGCTGGCCTTGCCGTACGGCGCAGCCGGCGCGAATGAGGGCCATGCCGCATTGGCCTGTCCGGGTGACGGGAAACCCGCCGCGCGGCGCGTAGCGGCGCGTAGCGGCGCGTATACGGGCCAGACGTGTCGTGAGCGCGAGCAGCGGTGATCCGCACAGTCAAGCGATGTGATCACTCGATCGTGAGTTGTCGCGCTCTCGCGTCCGGTCCGCCCCGATGCTCGGAATACGGCGCGTGACCGGCGCCGTCCGGATGTTTGCGGGTGGGGGAGACCATGACGCGAGAAGCGGGACGGCGGAACGGCTTGGACCAGAAGGCGGTGCTGCTGGTGGCTGGGCTGGCCGATCTGGCGGTGGGCACGCTGGGCTCTGCCCTGGGGACGGTGCGGGGGCTGTTGCGCCGCTCGGATACCGCTGAGCTGGCGGCGGAGGCCGAGAACGAGCTGATGGCGCGTGGGCGCGTGGTGCTGGACCGGTACGCGGCCGTGCCCCCGGCCCATCTGGAGATCCTCGCCCGGCACGCCCTGGCCCGGAAGGCCGCCGATGACGTCTGACCGGTGGGAGCCGACCGCGTTCAAGACCCGCATCGACGAGGTACTGCACCGGTTCGTCGCGCAGGAGGCTGACCAGTTCACGGCGATCGATCCGCTCCTGGGCCCGGTGGCCGAGCAACTGGAGGCGGCCGTCGCGGACGGTAAACGGTTGCGGGCGGCGTTCTGCTACTGGGGCTGGCGCGCGGTGGGACAGCCGGACAGCGACCCTCTGGTGCGGGCAGCGGCCTCCATGGAGCTGGTGCACGCCGCCGCGGTCGTGCACGACGACCTCATCGACGACAGCCCGCTGCGGCACGGGCGCCCTACCGCGCACATCGCCCTGCGTGGCGCCGTACGCCGTCGCCCTCGCGCCGACGCCGCCGCGCGGTCGCTCGCGATGCTGGTGGGAGACCTGCTGATGGCGCTGGCCGGGCAGTTGTTCGCCACCAGCGGCCTGCCTGCCGCATACCTCGCCCGGGCCCGCTCCCTGTGGTCGGTGATGGCCCGCGAGCTGATCGCCGGCGAGTGCCTGGAAATTCTGAGCACCGGAGCCGGTCCGGACACGACCGCGGCGCTGAAGGTGCTCCGCTACAAGACCGCCAAGTACACCGTTGAGCAGCCCCTGCTGATCGGCGGCGCCCTGGCCGGGGTGGGCGGGCGGCTGCGCGAGGGCTACTCCGCGTACGGGCTGCCGCTGGGCGAGGCGTTCCAGCTTCGGGACGATCTGCTCGGCCTGTTCGGAGACCCGGAACGCACCGGCAAGGCCACCGCCGACGACGTGCGCGGCAACCGGCCCACGGCCCTGCTGGCAGAGACCTGGCGCCTCGCTGACGACGCCGACCGCCAACGACTGCGCGCCCTGCTCGGCCGGCGACGCCGCCTGGACGCGGAGGAGCTGAACGCGGTGCGCGAGGTGATGCGCCGGCTGAAGGCACCCGACCGCATCGAGGACATGATCAGCGCACGCGTGGAGCAGGCGCTCGGTGCTCTGCACGAGCTGGATGCGCCGGCGGATGCCACCAGCGCCCTGACCGCACTGGCGCAGTCCGCGGCGAACCGCCTGTCCTGAACCCTTCCCGGTCGTCGACGGTCCCGACGAAACAAACAAGGAGCCCCGCCATGACCTACACCGAGGCATCGATGGACGCCCTCCGGCACGCTGGTGACGAGCTCGCCGACGCCACCGTCGCCGCCCTCTTCGAACACGGCCAGGTGGGCACGTTCAACCCCCTGATGCGCTACGTCTCCACCGCCGACGCTCCCCTGCCGGACGGGCTGCCCGACGTCGCCCGGGAGTACCTGGAGGCGACCCGTGTCCCGCCCTCCTGGGTGGACTGGGCGGAAATGGAAAAGGCCCGGCTGTTCTTCATCGACAACAACGTGCACATCTCCACCGCGCTGTCCTTCGCCTCGATGCCCGCCTGCTACGTCGTCCCGCACGTGGCGAAACTGCTGTCGGCCACCCACGGACTGAAGTACCCGTCCAAACGGATGGCGGAGACGGGTCAGTTCACCGTCTACCTGATGCAGCCCGACGCCTTCGAGGCCGGCAGCCGCTTCATCCCCGCTGCCCAGAAGGTGCGCCTCCTGCATGCCTCCATCCGCCACCACCTCAAACGCGAGAACCGGTGGGACACCACGGCGCTGGGGACGCCGATCTGCCAGGAGGACATGGTCGGCGGGCAGATGTTCTTCTCTCTGCTCGTCCTGGACAGCCTGCACCGCCTCGGCATCCACATGTCACAGGAAGGCGCCGAAGCCTACTACTACGCCTGGCGCGTGGTCGGTGCCATGCTCGGCGTCGACCAGGACGCCGTCCCCAAGACACTGGAGGAGGCCCGCGCCTTCCTCGACCTGTACATGATCCGGCACATGGGGCCCTCGGAGGAGGGCGCGCACCTGACCCGGCAGCTCATCGACCTCTACGAGGAAGTGGTGCCCGGCACCTTCTTCGACCCGATCGTCTCCGCCCTCATCCGCCACCTCGTCGGCGACACCTGCGCCGACTGGCTCCACGTGCCGCAGACCCCATGGGACACCGTCGTCAAGGCCGTACCCCACCTCCTCGGCATTCTCGAAACCATCGAAGACCGCTCCCCGCTCGGCGCCTGGGCCCTGGACCGCCTCGGCCACCTCACCACCCTCCTCGAGCTGTCCTCCCTCACCCGGGGACGCGTCATGCACTACGCCGTCCCCGAACAGCTCAAAAAGGACTACGGCGTCTCCAGCACGGTACCCAGCACCCACCGATGGACCCCACCGGCCGCCACAGTCTCTGACGGGCCCGAGGGGCGTTGGCACCAACCCGGCGAACCTTTCCGGTCACAGCACTAGACCGCATCGCCCGGTCAGCTGCCGCCGCCCAGTGCGCCGTGGAGCGAGCTCTCTGCCCGCGCCGCCCAGCTGAGCTGCGCCGCTTCCTCCACAGAGTGGAGTTCATCGAGCCTCTTCTACCGATTCGGGAGGTTCCGGCCGTTCCCCGAACGGTTACGGCAGCAGTTGGAGAAGACCTGGCGAGGTATCGCAACCGCTACGACAAGACCCCTGAAAGCTGCCTCGCCCGGCCCGAAACACACCTTGATCACAACCAAATACGCACCCTACTGCGGGCTCACCCCGCTGCTGCTCGGCGATCTCGAGCTGGCCGGTGATGGGTTGAGCCTCATGAGGAGACTCGTATGCCGCACGGGCCGGTCGGCCCGCGCGCCGTTCTGGGGGGTGGGCATGTCCGTCGTGGTCACCGGGGGTAAGGACAGGGAGTGTCCCCGGCGGGGTCGGGGACGCGCTGGGCGGCGTACCAGCCCAAGGCCCGGATGAGGGCTTTGTGTTGGGTGCGTGGGAGCAGGGGCTCCAGCGGTGTCCAGGCTGCGTCGATCATCTGCCGCGTCTCGGTCAGGCAGGCTTCCAGGGCTCCACTGTGGGTGAGGAGTTCGGCGGCCCGTGCGGCGCCGGCGGGGGTGCCTTCGTAGAGGGCGTTGCGCAGGCGGCGCCGGTCGGTGGCGTCGAGGAGGCCGGTGGCGTGGGCGACAGGGTAGGTGACTTCGCCGTTGAGGAGGTCTTCGGCCGGGACTTTGGCAGTTTGGCCCTGGCGTCGGTCCTCCGCTGTGGTGACCCCGTCCAGGTCGGCGACGTCGTCGCTGATCTGGTAGACGGTCCCGACCGTTTCGAAGTAGTGGCCGACCGCCTGGATCTGCTCTTCGTCGGCTCCCGCGATGAGGGCGGCGGCCTCGGTGACGGCGCGCACGGGCATGCCGGTCTTGAGCCGGTGCGCGGTGCGGATCTGCTCCAGCAGGAGATGAGGGTCGCCTGTGGCGACGGCGTGCTCGAACGAGGCCCGGTGGCCCGCGAGGTCGAGGGCCTGTCCGGCATGGGCGGCCCGCAGCCCCCGCAGGTAGACCTGGTAGACGCGCAGCATGATGGCCGGGTCCTGCTCGGGGACGAGTGGGAGGAAGGCATCGAAGGCGAAGTAGGCGGTGGTGCCGGCGTTGATCGCCGTGGGTGTGCCGAAACGCGTGTGGACGGTGGGGCGGCCGCGGCGCAGCGGCGAGGAGTCCTCGATGTCATCGATGATCATCGAGGCGGTGTGCATGATCTCGCAGGCAGCGATCAGGGGGCGGTAGGGCTCGGGGTCGGCACCGAAGAGGCAGAAGACGGCCGTGGTGGCCACAGGCCGCCAGGCGCGTCCGGGGACGTCGAGGAGGTGGCGGACCGGGGCAGCAAGGTTCTCATGAAGCCGCCTACGGGTCTGCCGATCGAGCCGGGGCCCTTGGTCGGTGCCGGTCAGGGCGGCCAGGTCGCCGTCGGCGGTGGCGGGATAGACCGCGGCCGCTTCTTCGTGGGCGATGGCGAAGGCGCGGCGGGTGTAGTGCTCGATGTCGTTGATGGTGTTGGCCGGCACCGTCTCCAGGAACGCCATGCCCGTCACGGGTTCGGCGCCCATGGTGCCTGTCACGTGGGCCGGGCTCTCCCACCCGGCGCGGCCGACGGCCATGGTGGGGATTTCATGCGCGGCGGCCGGGGCGGTGACCTCCACCTCCAGGCCCAGGTCGGCGACGCTCACGCGGACCGCGGTGGGATAGGTGTTGAGGGTGGCCGCCGAGGTCCAGTGGCGTGTGGGCTGCCAGGTCAGGTCGTGGTGGCTGACGGTCCCATCGGGGGCGAGGGCCGTGGCGCAGGCCGTGGAACGGGTGACGTCTGCGGTGACGGGGGCGACGTATTGGATCTGGATGGCGCTGATCTCCCAGCCGTTGTCGAGCTGAATGCCCGCCCATTGCCAGGAGGGGTCCGAGATGCCCGGCTCGCGTTCGGCCCGGCCGGATGCCCCGCCCCAGGTCTGTTCGAACCACGCCTTTCCCTCCACCCGGGTCCGGGTGCCCTGGGGGGTGGTGAGGGTTCCGTGTGTCTTCAGGCGGGGCAGCACGTGGGTTGTCACCGCGTCCGCCCCGTCGGGGAACCGGCCGGGGAGGTGCCCGTCCTCATGAAACTGCGGCGTGCTCGGCTTGTCCGGCACGAGGGTGAGGTCCAGGTGCGGCTGCTCGGGGCTGCGGACGGTGAAGATGTAGCTGCCGTCCTCCTCGCGGCGCAGCTTCGCGACATCACCGACGACGATGTCCAACTCGGTATCGCGGGCCTTCACCGGACCGTCCAGGAGCCGGTCGGGCAGCAGTGGGCCCTCGGCGAGTGCCTCGCCCAGTGCGTTACGCACCCGCGGGTCGATGGCTGCGTCCCCGCTGATCACCTGGCGTACGGTGCGATGGCAGTCCGAGGTGATCCAGGAGTCGTATGCCGCCCCCGCCGGGCCGGAGTGCGTATAGATGCATGAGTATCCGGCATCGGCCGTGGGGGTGTGCACGTCCTCGTGCCGCCTGAGGAGGAACGCCCAGTGGTGCTCGTGCCCGTCGTCGGTGCGCACATGACCATGCAGGTACCACCACTCCATGCCGACTGTGGTGTGCGGGGTACCGAATGGCGCTGGTGCGGTGTCGGGGACACGCATCGGCGAGGGGACGGAGAGGGCGGCGGCCTGCGCTGCGGTGTTACTCACGGGCGTTACCGTAGGGCCGCTTCCGGGCGACCGGGCGCGTATGGTCCGGCAGTCACTCCATGGAATAATCACGCCGCTTGACGCCCGATCTGCTGGATCCTTTCTGCTGTATCCCGGCCCGGGGTACAGCAAAGAGGCCGAGCAGGTGAGCGCAGGGCACGAGTCGGGGCTGCGGCATCCGGGAGACCGAGGGGCTATCTCGGCTTCCCCGGGCGGGGATGGGGCTCCCAGGCCAGGGCCAGGGAGCCACCGAGGGATGCGAGGAAGAAGCCGAGCAGGTAGCCGCCGAGGTTGGACAGCACCAGGCTCATCAAGCCGCAGACGAGAGTTCAGAGCGCCGGCGTAGTAGCGGCGCGGCACATCAAGCCACATCGTCAGGCCCGCCACCATCATGAGCACGGCCAGGATCCAGCTCGACGGCGCACCCGCCCCGGACAGGGCCAGCGTGCCCGGGGCCGTCATGAGCACAATGATCAGTTCCGCCCCGGCCAACGTCGTGCACATCCCGGCCGCCCACGGCCTGTTGTGCCGCCACCGCCGGAACCGCTGCCGGCTCACTGGCTCGCCCCCGCTGCCGGCGTCGGCACACTACAGGGCTGGTCACCTCGCCGGATACCCAGTTCCACACCCGTGATGGAGAAGGTTCCAGCGGTGGCCGCCCCGGCCTGAAGGGTGATGTTCTCAAGCTCCGCGCCGCCGGAGCGGAACCCGGTTCCCTCACCGGCCGGCCCAATCGCAAGACCGGTGAAGCTGAGCTGCCCAGAGGCGCTATAGGCGTCGATGACCAGATCAGTGACGTGCGCCGCGCGCGCGGTCAGAACCATCGTGGTGCGGCCCACCACCGGCAGATCGACCGTGGAGGACTGGCACAGACCGCGCACATCGGCATCCGGCCAGCGGGTCAGCACCGCAGGCTTGCCCGTGCTCCGGGACACACCCAACTGCAACCCGAATCCCTTGGCCCGCAAGTGCTCCAAGGTCACGGTGAAAGGCGCGCCACTGGTGAACGAGGCCGCCACTGCGCCCTCAGCGATGCACCCGAGGATCACCGCGGCCACCGACATGGTCATCACCAAGGCACCGACGAGTCTGCGTCGGCTGGTCCGGCCCCCGCACGGGAGCACCGCCTGCTGTCGCCCGACCGCAGCAGCCAGGACCTCGTCCGTCTCCTCGCCGCTCATTGCCTCCGCCACCCCAGCCCCTCCCCACGGCGCCGCCCCGGTCCCCTCGCCGACGTACCGCGCTACGTGGTGAACGACCCGACGGGACCCAAGACACGAGCCGCAACCGTCCAAGCTGGGCAGAGGGGCGATGGGCTCAGGTCAAGATTTCGCCGCGTTGTCTCCTGACGAGACGGTTGGGAGAGCGTTGTGGCTGATCCCTCGGTCGAGATGACTACCTCCGGCCGTTGCCTCAGCACGCTGAACAGCACTTCCCTCGGGGAGAGCCACACCCGTCTCCGCGTGCCGGTGGTGCGTACCGTGGACGCTCAGCAACGGCGAGAGAGCTTCTCCCGGACTGAACGGAGGCGATCCTTGAGTCTCCCAACGGCCGGGGAAGATGGCGCGTTCATCCCGCTCCGCCGTCGAGCAGCCAGCTGTAGCGCAGCCGCAACGCCCGCTCGGTGCTGGCTGCCACCGTGGCGAAGCCGAGCGCGATGTTGCCCCACTTCGGCAGACCGACGGGCGAGGTGAAGGTCCCGGTGTGCTGCGCGATGTTCTCGGACTTGGTGAGCTGTTCGGCGATTTGTGGGATGAGGATGGCCAGGGCGGCGACGAGCACGCACAGGGAGAGGAGACCGATCGCGCGGCTCAGCGCGGGGTGTTCGCGTTCGAGGCGGGCGCGGCGGCCCTCGGCGGAGTGGGGGTCCGGGACGAGCTGGTACTCGGCACCTTTGTCGGTGACGTAGTGGCAGCGCTTGATCCCGAAGGCGCTCATCCTCACCTCGACGGTGCCGCCCGGGATGGGGAAGGCGGCGGGGAGTTTGGACATGGCGTGCTGCCTGCCGTCGCGGTACAGGTGGGCCTTGAGGTTGTCGGACGAGTGGTTCTGCCAGTGCCTGACATCGACGGCGTAGACCGTGTGCCTGCCGTCGTCGCTCGTCAACCGAAGACAGAACAGCGCGCGGAAAGGCAACTGCCACCAGCGGAAACGTTTCAGTGCTCGCCCGTCTCCGGGCTTGACCCGCTGCACGGCCCGACGCCGCCGCCACTCTTTGATCATACTTTCGCTCCCGGTACTTGCTCGGCTCGGCCGCGCGGGTGGGATCCTGTGACGGGCGCTGTCCGGTGGTGTCGTGCCGAACGGACAGCCACCGTGGCCGCCCTGGTAGGCCGTCTTCCCGGACCGCTCGCCGGGCGGCCGCCGCAGTTTCTCGGCGCCGGTCAGCGGCGTGCCAGGTCGCGCTCGTTCCGCACCACAGGCTGCGGTCGCCGATCCGGACCGGCCGCTTGACCGGTTCGTTCGGCCAGCACACGCACGGTCCGATGTTCGCCACGGACTCGCCCACCGTGGTGTACCGCTGCCGGTCGACCGCAGCAGCGCGCTGATACTCCCGGATGTTCCTCGGTCGGCGTGAGTCTCCACGGATTCACTGGTGATGGACGCGGCGGAGCGGACGTAGCCGTGGACCGTCCGCTCCGTCGACTGGTCAGGGGATCAGCCTGCGCGGCAGAGGATGTCCTTGCCGGGCATCTTGCCCTCGACGAGGTAGCGCGTGGTGGTGTTCAACGCGCAGGGGTTGTCGCCGAGGACGTAGGCGCCGTGCCCGCTGTCGTCGATGCTGAGCAGCCGGGACCGGTCCGCGAACTTCTGGCGCAGCATCTTCCCGCCGTGGTGCGGTGTCGGCGCGTCGCGCTGGTTCTGTACGAGCAGCACGTTCCGCGGTCCGTCGTCGTTGACCGCGACCGGTGGCTCGGCCGGGGCGTGCGGCCAGAAGGCGCAGGGCGTGATGTTGGCGGTGGCGGCGCCGAACAGCGGGTAGCGCTTGCGGTCCTTGGCGACGCCGTGCCGGTAGGTGTCGACGTTCTCGGGCCACTCAACGTCGTTGCAGGTCACGGCAAGGAAAACCGACAAGGAGTTGTCGAATGAGGGCGGCACTTCGCCTGCGGTGGCGTTCTGCGACAGCAGGCGGCGGGCCGCCGTGTCGCCGCCGTTCGCCAGCGTCTGCCACTGCTGAGCCAGCTTGGGGTACTGCATCTTCTTGAACAGATTGCCGAAGGTGTACTGCCGCAACAGGTTGCCGTCGAAGCCTGCCACCGGAGCCTTGTCGACTCGCTTGGCGAGTGTGAAGTAGGTCCTGCGGACCTGCGCGGGAGTGCGGCCCAGGCCATAGCTGTCGTGCCGTGCGGCCGCCCACTTCGCGAAGTCGGGGAACGACTGCTCCATCCCGAGGGCGAAGCGGCGCATGCCGTCGCGGTCGAGGTGGGTGTCACCGATGTTGCTGTCGAGCACGATCCGGTCGGAGCGCTCGGGGAACATCGACGCGTAGGCGGCGCCCAGTGCCGTGCCGTAGGAGTAGCCCAGGTAGCTGGTCCTCTCCTCGCCGAGCGCGGCCCGGATACGGTCCAGGTCTCGGGCGGTGTTCGCCGTGGTCAGGTGGCGCAGCGATCCGTCGCGGTCATTGCGCGCGCACTGCTCGGCCACCTGCTCGGCGACCTTCGCCCGTGCGGTGACCGCCGCGTCATCGACCGCATAGGGAGGAATGTTGGTGATGTAGGGGCCGTCGAGCGTGAACCCGCACTTGACCGGTGCCGAGTGCCCGACGCCGCGGGTGTCCATGCCGATCAGGTCGTAGCTGTCCAGGACGCCGGCGGGAAGGCCCCGGGCTACCAGCAGCGCGGGCTGCGCCAGTCCGGACCCTCCGGGGCCGCCCGGATTGAGCATGAGTGTTCCGCGCCGCTTGGCTGGGTTCGCGCCGGCCAGCCGGGAGATCATGAGGTCGATCCGAGCGCTCCCTGGGTCGGCGTAGTCCACCGGCACGGGCACGGTGGCGCACTGCAGCTCGGTCGGAGCCGCCTCGGCCACGACGTCCTCGGGACAGGTCGCCCACCGCACCTGCGGCGCCCGCGGCCCGTCCGCGACGGCGGGCGCCGCGACCAGCGAGCCGCCGAGGCCGAGGACGACCGCCAGGGCCGAGCTCCGGCTGATACCGCGTTGTCGTTTCATGTCCAGTCTCCGAATACCCGTCTCGCGGCTGTGGTCGCCACCCATCGCACTCCATGCCCCAAGGGCATGGTCAACACCGTCTCGCCGGCGGGAACGGACCGGCGCGGTCGAGGGTTTGACCATGCCCCAGGGGCATGGACTTGAATGGATCGCCTCCCGGAGACAAATCTCGCCGACCGGCAGGACACCGACGGCGGCGATGAACGGAGCACCCAGGAAAGGGTCTGCCGGTGGCGTGGAGCACAAGTCAGCTGGCCGAACTCGCCGGCACGACACTGAAAACCGTCCGGCACTATCACGAGATCGGCTTGCTGGACGAGCCGGAACGAGCGTCCAACGGCTATAAGCGGTACGGCGTCAAGCACCTGGTCCGCCTGCTGCGCATCCGCAGGCTGGTCGACCTCGGCGTGCCGCTGTCGGACATCCCCTCGGCCGAGGCCGCCGACGAGAGGGCGGAGCAGATCCTGCGCGCCCTGGACGCAGAACTCGCGGCGAGCATCGAACGCCAGCAGCGGATGCGACGGGAACTGGCGGCGATCCTGGACAACCGGGCCTCGATCGACCTGCCGGCGGACTTCAAGACACTCGCCGACGACCTGCCGGAGGCGCAGCGGTCCCTTCTGGTGGCGTACTCCAGCATTCTCACCCCCTCGGCGATGTCCGCTATTGAGGAGCAGCTCTCAGCGCCTCGCAGCGACGTCGCCGCGCAGTTCGAGGCCCTCCCCGCGGACGCGCCCGAGGACGTTCGCCGGCAGCTTGCGCAACGCCTCGCGCCCGAAGTCCGCATACAGCAGAAGGACCACCCGTTCCTGCGTGACCTGGAAGCCTCCTCCCGCCGGGGAGGGGCGATCACTCAGTCGGTTGTCGTGCAGGCATTGGTCGAGTTCTACAACGAGGCCCAGCTCGACGTCCTGCGACGCGTGCACGCATTGCTTTCGGAGGACGACGCTGCCGGGACCTGACGAGGCTACGGCGGCCCGGGGCCGGAGATGGAGCTGCTCGACCCGGTCGCGCTTGGTGTGCGTGTCCCAGTAGCGCTCGGCGAGTTCGTCCGATCGACGACCGTGAGCGCCGCGAGCAGCGTCGGTGCGTTCGGGGCAGACAGCGGGCGCAGGCCCGGCCGGCCTGGACGCCGGTGGTGAAGCTGTAGCGGCCGAGCACGTAGAGGCTTCGGTGCTTGAGCGGGGAGAGCCGGGCGACGTCCTCGTCCCGGATCTCGTGGTCTTCGGGGCGGAGCTGGTCGACCGCGGCGTCGATGTACCGCCTGGTCCACAGCACCACGGCGTTGCTGCCCACGACCGGTGAAGTGGTGCCGCGCTGCTGATCACCCCGTCCAAGACCGACCAGGAACGCGTCCTGCTCAGCCCCGAAATCGCCTACGACTACAACGAGCGCGTGTGGAATCCGCCCATGCCGCTGCTGTTCCGGTACGACCGCAGCGGCGAACCCTCCCACATGACCGGCGAATTCCTCCGCAAGGCACTCAACGACGCCCTCGAAGCAACCGGCCTGACCGACGCCCGCGGGCTCCCCCTGGACTTCGACCCGCACGACTTCCGCCGGAGCTTCATCACCGACGCGATCCGCAACGGCCTGCCGCCTCACATTGCCCAGGTCATCGCCCGGACACGCCGACATCAACACCACCATGGGCTACAACGCGGTCTACGCGGCCGAAGCCATCGAAGCCCACCGCGCGTTCATCGCCCGCCCCCGCTCCCTGCGGCCCAGCGAGGAATACCGCACCCCGACCGCGGAGGAATGGGATGCCTTCCTCAGGCACTTCGAGTGCCGCAAGCTCTCCATCGGCATCTGCGCCCGCGCCTTCGGCACCTCCTGCATCCACGAACACGCCTGCATCCGCTGCTCCATGCTCCGCCCCGAGCCCAGCCAGCGTGGCCGCCTGGTCGGGATCCGCGACAACCTCCTGGCCCGCATCACCGAGGCCGAACGCGAAGGCTGGCTCGGCGAGACGGAAGGACTCGCGCCAGCTCCTTGCGGGCCAGGTCGACGGCGTTCTTCTTCACGTACACCACGTACAGATAGTCGCCCCACTCCTTCGCCGACCGGCCGAACTGCCGTCCCGCGAAGGAGGCGAAGCAGTAGGCGCAGCCCAAAACACAGCCGGTGTAGGGGTTGATCACGTAGTCGTTCGACGGGGTCTTCGACTTCTGGATCAGGGCCTTCGCCTCGATCTCGACCGGTTCCATGACGGTGCTCCTCTCTCCTGTCGGCCGCCCGCATCCGGGACGGCCCGACTCCTCTACAACAGGGAACAATAATCTCTGGAAGTTGCTTCCATGGAATGTAAATGGTTTGCTGGGCGACGGCTGACCCAAGACTCCGCCCGCTTGCTCCAGCAGGTCAGCAGGCGGGCGCCGTTGACGGTCGGCCAGGCTGGCCGCCCGCCCTGGAGAGTTCCCTTTGTCCCGTTATGGGGCTGCAAGGAGTGAGTGTCATGACCGTTCCCGCCTTCAACTCGGTCGCCTGGTCCGAGTTCGGCACCGACCAGCCGGAGAAGGTCAAGGAGTTCTACGGCGAGCTCTTCGACTGGAGCTATGTCCTCAACACCAACACCCGGGGCGTGACCTATCACTCGGTGATGACGCCGAGCGCCCAGCAGCCGGCGGGCGGCGTGTGGGAGTCGGAGGGCAAGTTCCCCGACTACGCGATCTTCTACGTCCTCGTCCAGGACGTCGCCGAGACCGTAGAGCGTGCCGGCGAACTGGGCGCCAAGGTGCTCATGGAGCCGGTCTCCGATTCCGCCGGCTTCACCTTCGCCCGGCTGCGGGACACGGCCGGCAACCACTTCGGCGTGTTCCGTACCCGCCCCGTGACCGGCTCCGCAGGCACCCGCACAGCACTCGCCGGACGGCCGGTCCTATAGAACGGCCGTCGGCCCCTCTCCTTCCGCCCGTTCCCTGCCGGTGGCTCCGGCAGGGCCGCGCCTTCACTGTTCCCCGACCGGGAGGTCCCCGATGTCCGGCGCCAGCGCCACCAGCGAAAAGATCCCCGTCCACGTCTACGGCGGCCCGACCACCCTGATCGAGTACGGCGGACTCAGGTTCGTCACCGACCCCACCTTCGACCCGCCCGGCGAGTACCCCATGCCCCTCCCCGGCGACCACAAGCTCGTCAAGACCGACCCGTCGCCCGTCACCGCCGCCGACCTCGGCCGCATCGACGCCGTCCTGCTCTCCCACGACACGCACGACGACAACCTCGACAACGCCGGCCGCGTCTTCCTGCCCGAGGCCCCCGTCGTCTTCACCACCGAAAGCGGCGCCGGCCGCCTCGGAGGCAACGCTCACGGCCTCGCCGTCTGGCAGACCGCCGAGCTCTGGCGGCCCGACGGCGGCACCGTGACCGTCACGGGCGTGCCCGCCCGGCACGGCCCCGTCGGCTGCGAACCGATCTCCGGCGACGTCGTCGGCTTCATGCTCACCTCCGACGACCTGCCCTCGGTCTACGTCAGCGGAGACAACGCCGCCCTGGAGCACGTCAAGGAGATCGCCGGGAGGTTCGCTCCCGTCGACACCGCGATCCTCTTCCTCGGCGGCGCCCGCATGGCCTTCGCCTTCGACAACGCCCTGCTCACCCTCGACAGCGCCCAGGGGGCCGAGGCCGCGAAGATGCTCGGCGCCCGCCGGGTCGTCCCCGCCCATTTCGACAGCTGGGCCCACTTCAAGGAAGGCCGAAACGAGATCGAGGCGGCCTTCACCGAAGCCGGCCTGGCCGACCGCCTCGACTTCGCCCGATAGCCACCACCCCCGCACAGCAACCCGTGGAGCAAGCAATGACCAGCGCGACCATCGACATCGCCCGCAGCTACTTCCAGGCCGTTCAGGCCGGGGACATGGCCACTCTCGGCGAACTCCTCGACGCCGACATCGTCTGGCACCAGCCCGGCACCAACCAGTTCTCCGGCGAGCACAAGGGCCGCGACGCCGTCTTCCACATGCTCGGCAGCATGATGGAGACCAGCCGGGGCACCTTCGCCATCGACAAGATCCACACCCTCATGGGCAACGGCGACCTGGTCGCCGCCACCATCCACTTCACCGGCCGCCACGACGACGCGTCGATGAGCATGGACGGCGTCGACCTCCTGCGCATCGCAGGCGGCAAGATCACCGAGATGTGGCTCTTCTCCGCCGACCCGGCCGCCGAAGACGCCTTCTGGGGCTGAGCCTGCGGGTGCCCGAGGCCGAGTGGGCCTCGGGCACCCCACGAGCCGATCCGTACGAATGCGGAAGGCACCCACATGCGGAAGATGACCGAGCGGCAGTGGCGGGCGTTCGTCACGCACGGCGCCCGCACCGGCGAGCTGCCGACCGTCCGCGCCGACGGCAGCCCCCACGTCACACCGGTCTGCTTCCTCCTCGACGGCGACGACATCGTGCTCACCACCGAGAAGAACGGGATCAAGGGCCGCAAACCCGCGACGGACGCTTCGTCCTCTGCGTCGACGAGGACCGGCCACCGTACGCGTTCGTCCTGCTCCAGGGACGCGCCGAGACCTCCGAGGACCTCGACGGCATGCTGCGCTGGGGCGGCCTCCTCGGCGCCCGCTACATGGGCGAGGACCGCGCCGAGGAGTACGCCACACGCAACGGCAGCCCCGGCAACCTCCTCGTCCGCGGCCACATCGACAAAGTCATCGCCTTCGACGGCATTGCCGACTGAACCGGGGGCTGATGGTCTGGGGCCGGGAAACTGTGTCCGCCCGGCCCAGACCATCGGCTCCCGGGCACTGCGGAGCCGTCGCGGCTCACGACGCCGGCCGACCGGGCTGCTTCGCCGCCCGCATACCCGGCACCGGCGCCTGCTCGGCGGCCTTCCGCTCCGCGTCCAGGGCACGTCCGGCCGCCCGCAGCATGCTGAGGACCGCGGTCACCTCGCGTACGGACTTCTCTGGAATCACCGACCCGATACGCAGTTCCAGCTCGTCCTCGAAGACCTTCAGCGCCCCGCCCACCAGCTTCCGCCCCTCAGCGGTCAGCTCGACGATCGAGGAACGGCGGTCGTTCGGATTGGCCCGCCGCTCACATAGGCCCGCCGCCTCCAGACGGTCGACCACCTTGCTCGTCCCGCCCACCGTGATCGAGAACTCCTCCGCGATGTCCTGGATCCGCTGCCCAGGCCGCCGCAGTAGCAGGTGCAGCACCTCGAACGAGGTCAGCGGCAGGTCGTACTCGGCCCGCAACCGCCCCTCGATGCCGTTCCACAGCTCGATCTCCAGCGAGACCAGCTCCCGGTACAGCAGCTTCAGGTCAGCGTCAGCCATCACTCATCTTCCGAAGAATTATCTTCCATGGACGGTTAACTGTAGGTTATTGCCATGGCCAGTCACGCGGACCAACTGGAGTTGCCTCCCGTACGGCCCGACCTGGTTGCGGAGTTCCCCGCCGACACGGGGGTCCACGAGGGGCAGTACCGTCACCCCCGTCCGCTTCCTGTGCCCGCGCGACGACCTCACTCTCCAGCAGGTCCCGCCCTTCGGCAGCAGACCCTCTGAGCCGGGCCGCTTCCGTGCCCCGTCGGCAGGAAGTCTGGATGCTGCGGCCCCCCACGGCCTGGTTCTTGACGGTCACGCCGCTGTTGAACAGGTCGGCGAACTGCTGCCCCAGCCGACCGGGCAACGGGCGGCACTCGGGTTGGCCATGGTGGAGTCACCGGCCAGCCACACGGTGACCGGCTCGGCCGCGGCTCGTACCGCCGGGGCGCGGGAGGCACTGGTGCAGTTCGCCGCGACACTGTCGGCCGCCGAGGCGGCGCGAACACCGAGGCTGGACAAGGCGATCACCAGTGCGGTCGTGACGAGTATCCGAAGGTTCTTCACCAGGTCCTTCCCAGGGACGGGCGCCGCCGCGCGTCGGTCAGCGCAGGTACGCGGCCAGGGACAGGCGCTGCTCCCGGATGCTCTGGAGCACCAGCCCGCCGATCTGGGTCGCGCCGTACTGCGAGAAGTGGGTGTTGTCCGTGACACCGTCGACGGAGGAGCGCAGGAAGAGCTGTGCGGAGGCGGACGGGCCGAGGGATTCGACCAGCGTCTTGCTCTTGGCGGTCAGATCGATCACCGGCACGTTCTGCGCCGCGCCGACCGAGCGCGTTGCGGCGGGCAGGTCCACGCCGAGGCCGTTGACGTGCAGTGCCGTGGGCGTGAGCCGGTTGCCGTCGAACAGCCGGCGGACCGGCGGGGTCACCAGGACCGGGACGCCGCCCTTCGCACGGACCTGCGTGATCATGAAGGTGAGGTTGCTCCGGAAGGCGGACGCGGCGGTCTGCTTGTCGTTGTGGCCGAACTGGATGAAGACCGCGTCGTTCGCCCTGACCTTCGACAGCAGGGCCGGGAAGAGCGCCGAGTTGCTCCGGAAGCTGCCTGAACTCTCCCCGGAGTCGGCGTAGTTGGCGACGGCCGCGCCGGGACGCACCGCAGTCGTGATCATCTGGCCCCATCCGGTGTACGGGGCGGCCGGCTGGTCGCACACGGTCGAGTCACCGGCCAGGTAGGCGACCAGCGGCTGGGTCGCCGGTCTCACCGAGACGGCCGATACCTGCGGGCTGGCCCCCGCGAACCGGATGTCCAGACCGGGGTTTCCGTTGCCGCCCTGGCCGGTCGGCTGCCCCTCCGGCTGCCGCACGTTGACCGTGAACGAGTACGTGGCGACGGCACCGGCCGCCGTCCTCGTCGCCGGAAGCATCAGACGCCGGGCCTCCACCCACATCTCGGTCTGCCCGGCGGAGGCCGTGCCACCGATGGAGACCGTCACGTCGTAATTGCCGGGTGAGACCGCGTAGTGACACTTGATCGGCGCGGTGCCGGAACAAGCGGCCGGCAGAGCCCGCGTGGCGGCATCGGCATGCGCCGCACCGGTGCAGACCAGCGTCGCAAGGGTCAGCAGGCCCGCTGCTCCCAGCCGGACCCCATGCCCTCCGGAGCGCATCAATGGCATGCTCACTACAATCACCAATCCCATCCTTGACCGAGTCGATACGCGGGTTGAGGTCGACGGCCCGTCACTCAGGCCTGGGTGAAGCCGTTCATGATGACGGTGGGCCGCTGCGTGGCGGAGTCCCAGGCACCCATGTTGTAGCCGGTGAACGGGGACATGCACTCCGGCTCCCAGTAGAAGATGCCCTGCCCTCCGTTGGCCTTCAGCGCCTTGGTGTAGGCGACAAGCGCGGCCTGGGTGGAGGAGGCCCTGTCCACCCGACCGCCGAACTCGCTCTGCAGGAACGGCTTGCCGTAGGCGGCGGAGATCTTGCGCATGTTCCCCACGATGCCGGGGGCGACGTCGGCGCTGCCGTAGGAGGAGAACACCGACATGTCCCACTTGCCGCCGTTCGCGGCGTAGCGGCTGAAGAACGTCGTCATCACGTCGTACTTCTGCGGCTGGGCCAGGTGGATGCACACCGTAGTGCTCGGAGCCACCGGGCTCCCCCGCCCCTGGTCGGCCGCCCACGCGGTGGAGCATGGGCGGCCACGCGGTGGGGTTCAGGGCGTGTGGACGGTGGGCCGTGGAGCCGTCGGCATCCCGTTGCCGATGAAGAAGCTCGGGTGCGGGGGCTGGTTGTACGCGGTGTTCTGCCAGGCCAGGGCCGTACGGTACTGGGTGTCGTGGAGCAGGGTCGTGATCCGGGTGTTCGTCCGGTGGGACGTGGAGTAGATCCGCAGGGCCGTGTTGTTCGAGGTCGGCCAGATGACCTCCTCGCGCCAGTCGCCGAGGATGTCCCCGGACAGGGACGGGGTGGCCTTGGTGCCGTTGTTGGAGTGGACCCCGGATCCGGTCAGCAGGCGGGTGTCGCCGGAGGTGCCGTACTTGTCGATACGGGTGCCGTCGAGGAGTTCGCGGACGGTGTCGCCGTCCCACCAGCTGAGGAAGTTGATGCTGGAGGGCTCCCGGCCCAGGGAGGCGCCGGTCGCCGAGCGCAGCGTGGTGTCGGCGGCGGACCAGGCCTCGGCGCCCGCGCTGCCGGCATAGATGTCGGCGGCGACGCCGCGGCCGTTGTCACCGCCGGAGGCCGTCCGCCACAGGATCGAGCCGGTGCGCGCGTCGGCCATCCACGAGCCGGGCTTGCTGGAGTCCTCCGAGACCTTGAAGTACTCCAGGCCCGCGCGGGACGGGTTCAGGTCCCCGACATGACCCGCGTCGCCGTGGCCCAGCCTGGTGGTCCACAGCCCGTTGCCGTTGTCGTCCACCGTCATCGCGCCGTAGACGATCTCGTCCTTGCCGTCGGCGTCGACGTCCGCGACGGACAGGCTGTGGTTGCCCTGGCCGTCGTAGCCCTTGCCGCTGTTGGTGGAGGAGTTGGTGTCGAAGGTCCACCGGCGT
>NZ_JBEOVF010000095.1:0-24204 GCF_040295365.1 Streptomyces sp. NPDC002838
CGCGCCGTCTCCTCCGGAGACATGACGCGCCGTCACTACGTGACGGAGCGTCGCGACGTCGCTCCGCGACGATTTGTAACGTCGCTCCGCGACGTTACAAGGCTGGCTACAGGGATGGGTACCGGCCCGGTCGCCCGCCGTTACGAACTGTGGCTTCGGGGCAACGCGCTCCAGTATGCCTCTGAACTGCACCTTCTTGGCACTCTAGGGCTAGTGAGCCGACTTGGTTGGAGCGCCCTGGCGCCACTCTGCATTGCCTAGTGTACCCATTACGTAACGCGCAAACGTTCGGTACATAAATCATGTAACGGCTACTCTCCGTGCTGGGAAGGGAGGTCTGGACCTCTTGAAACGCCCGAGAAGCTGAAATGATGGAAAAGAAGTCTCCCCGAAAAGGATTCTGCAATTCCCGCCAAGAAGACGCCGTGCATTCCGGATTATTCACTCGCGTTACATTATCTGTCTCTGGTTGGGTGTGTGAGGTAAATTATTGTGTCGCAAAATCGGAGTATTAGGAGGAGCCTCATTCGCGTTCCTTTTCTTGTGCTGGCTTATTTGGGTTCTCGGAAGGCGTGCATGGGAATTGGTATCCCGCCAAGGTTGATGTTGGCTCCGAGCTTGCCGTCGCGGTGTCCCTATCGGTCGGGAGGCGCAGCGCTGCGCAGCGGGACGTTGGTTTCCGAGGTTCTCGTCGAACTCGCTTCCAGGGTCCGGGAGTTGTCTCCTCGTCGGCGGCTGCGGTCGCAGCAGGTATGCCTGTTGAAGGACGAGTGGTTCTGCCTCGAGCTGCCGTGCTGATCGCCGCCTCTCCCCCGCCCCCCATTCCGGGGCGGTCGGCTTCCCTCGCTTCGCTGTTGGGTGACGTGGTGGCTATGGGGCGAAGTCCACGGGTGCGTGCGACGGACACTGCGGCCGTCGCTACAGAAACAGGGCTGGCGACGACTCATCCTGGGCGTGGATCTCTGGTCGGCTGGCTTGGGCCCGCTGCAGGTCCACTGAGCGCCTGCACGGTCTGTGATGTAGGTCACAGGCATGTTCGACGATTCTTTGCCGGATCAGCGCCCTGCCGGGACCGAAGGGTGAACGCTCATACCGATCAAGCAAGGAGCATCGCCCCATGACCACCATCGGTGACGGTCACGCGAACTCGGCGGATTCTTGCAGTACTCGGCCGTCGGCCGCCCTCGTCCACGTGCCGATGACTCGAGAGTTCCTGGCCGCCCTCGTCCACTCCTCTGGAAGCGTGGAGGGGCTGCTCCAGGAACTGCGTGGTGACCTCGTGCTTCGCCCCCCTTCCGCTCTGCCGACTCCGGCAGTTCCCGCTCCAGAGCCTGCAATCACCGAGAGGGTCCGGACGGTCTCCCTCGTCCCCGCCAGGCCGCAGCAGGCCGGCCACGGCGCGGACGTCGTTCTCGTCCGGCGGGTCGACGGTCAGCTGCGCACCCTGCTCGCTCAGGTCAAGTGGTCGTCGCACACCCGCGAGCGGGAGCGGGCCCGTCTGGGGATCTTCGCAGCGCTCAACGCCCGACGGGCGGTCCTGGAGAGCCGGACAGTGGACGAGTGGAAGCCCACGGTCGCCGAATTCGCCCGCACTTGGCTCGGCGTCCGTCGAGCGGATGAGGACTGGCTCGAGGCGGTCTCGACCGCCCTCATCGGTGCCTGGGTCGACCTGCTGGAGGAGCACCTCCTCGACGAGGTTGCCGAACCCGGCCTGGAGCACCTGAAGAAGGAATCCAGCACCATCCATCGCCAGCTGCAGCCGCTGTTCCAGCGCAAGACCCACGGTGCACGTCTGCTCTCCCTCGACCACCCTGCCCCCGGCGGCGCCCTGCTCGACCTAGTCACTGACAGCGCCTCCCCGAACCAGAATCTGCTGCTGTGGGAGCCGGAGGGCGACCGCGCCGCCGCCGTCTTCGCCCGGCTGCCCCGGCACGAGCAGGACCTCGCACGGACATGGGCCACCGCGGCCCCGGGCAGCACCTGGACGGAGTTCGCCGACCTCGCTGGCGTGTCCGTCAGGGACGCCGACAACTTCCGCCGCAAGCTCCGGCGCCTCGGCCGCCAGCACACCCATGCCGGGCGCCGTACCCGGAGCAACCCGTGAACCTCCTACAGGCCGCACTCCCCGAGTACCTCGCCGACCTCGCGGCTGCGGCCACCCTCACTGCCATCGCGTGGATCACCCGCAAAGCCCGTCGGCGGAAGACGAAGACCGCCGCCGACCACATCCCACCCTCCTGAGGTGCGAGGGCCTCACGCCCGGGGTTCCGAACCCCCTAGTGCACTCCCGCGACAAGAAGGGCCAATCCGTGAACACCCCGTCTGCCGAACCGAGGGGCTACGCCGTCTTCCTGGGTGACCAGGCCCCGCTCGATGCCTCCCCGGAAGATGGTGGCGGCTCGCTCCAGTTCGTCTTCCCTGCTGCCGACGGCGTCCAACTGATGAACCGAGGCGCTGCTCTGAGCAGCGCGGTCTCTCGTCCGCCCCACGACGACGGGCGGGCGCCCGGCCTGGTGCAGGCTCTCCGCCTGCGCACCCGAACGGCAGCAGCCGCGCTCTTCGACGATCCGACGGCCGCGGCTCTGGACAACCAGCCAGAGCTCGTGGACGCCTTCGCTACCAAGGTTTTGGCTGTGCCGTCCAGCGCCCGGTGGCGCGAAGCCATCTCTACCGCGGTGATCGGCTCATCATGGTGCGCCGGCCTGCTGTCCACCGGGCATCTGCCCGCTACCGCCCTCGGTGCGCTCAAAGCTGAGGCCCGCACGCTGCATCGGCAACTCGTGCCGCTGTGGCGACGGCGCACCCGGCACGGCCGCGTACTGTCCCTCGACGCCGACCTGGGCGGCCTGTCGCTGCACGATCTGGTCTGCGTCCACACCGACTTGCTGACCCACACCGCAGGTGGTGTGTTCGAAGACCAGCGGCTCAACTCCGTGCTCCGCCGCCTGAATGCGGCGGAGCAGCAGGTGGTCTTCGCGTTCGCTGCGGAGGAAGGCGCCACCTGGGCCGAGGCAGCCGCTGCCACCGGCGCTGACAACCCAGGAGGCCTTGGTGAACGCGTACGCCGCAAGGTCAAACGGCTCGCCGCCGAACACGAACGCCGGGCCGGGCTGCGGGAGATGATGTAGGCCATCCGAGGCATCGACGGCCGCAGCAACGTCGGGTACTGCGAACACTCCGCGGTCGGGTGCTGCTGCCGGTGAAGGCAGGGCCCGGATGAGTGGACCCGGCACTGCGGTGAGGACAAGGGGTGCCTCCTCTCCGTCGTCGGCGGGGTTCTTGCGCAGGCTGAGGAGGCCGTCGGCTGGCGCCCCCCTCAGTAGTCGGCCTTTAGTCGTCCTCGACCATGTCGTCATCGGTCGTTTTCTCGTCTCGGCGTCCTCATAGCTCGAAAGATCTTGGAGGTGCTGATACCCGTTCTGGGGGTTCGTGCGATGAACCAGGCACACGGATAGGTGCGGTCGAGGAACGGGGCGGTGGGACGTCGGTCTGTCTGCCGGTGTCGGCGGCGGGAAGGGTTGGCCGCTGGCGGTCGTGTCAGGCGCCGATGCCGATGTAGGAGACGTAGGTGTAGGCGCCCCAGTCGGAGTCGAGTTCGGCGATGACGTCGTCCCAGAGGTCTTCCAGGGTGTTCAGGTCGTTGGCGACGAGGGCGTCGACGGCGTCGTCCCAGATGTAGCGGACTTGCCGGTGCTGGATCCTCAGGTTGCTACGGCGGCGTGGTTCGTCGACGGCGGTCTGGTTGACGGGGTGGATCTCGATGCGGGTGCCGCGGCCGCCTCGGTTGAGGTGCTGTTTGAGGGCGCCGGGGTTGGCGAGCACGTTGTGGGCTCGCAGGTTCCAGTAGGCGGTGTCGATCGCTTCGAGGTTGGCGGGGCGCGGGCGCTGGGTGCCGCGGGTCCAGGCGCGGATCGTTGTGGGGGTGGCGTGGATACCGGCGTCGGCCAGGGCTTGGGGGCCGCCTTTGGTGGTGGTGAGGTAGCGCATGCGGGCTTTCAGGCCGCGGCGGGTGTCGACTGGGGATTTGATTCCGCCGTCGATGATCATGCGTTCGAGGGCGTCTTCGAGGGCGCGGGCGAGGGCGATTTTTCCGTGGACGTTTCCGGGGTCGCGGTGTGCGCCGTAGTTGCCGAAGTTTTTCCATCCGTCGGTCGACATCTATCGGGCGCTCTTCCTCGGCAGGGGGTACTGGTCTTTTTGTTTCATCTGGGTGGTGAGGCGGCCTTCGGTGAAGACGGTGCGCCAGTCGCCGGTCACGTGGAGTTCGTCGGTGCCGCGGACGCGGATGACGGTGAGGCCGTTGGTATGGGCGCGGTGGGATTTGTACCAGAGGTTGGCGAATGCCTGGGAGCGGATGATGTGCATCCAGTCGGGTCGGCGGATGTCGCGGTTGACGCTTGATTCTCCGATGGTGGAGGTGAATTTCGAGTACATGGATTTGATGTATTCGACGGTCACTGTGTCGTCGTTTTCGATGGCTTTTGTGCGGGCCTCGGTGAGGACGCGGCGGAATTTTTCCAGGAGGCCTTCGCTGGCGCCGGAGGTCCAGCATTCGGTGATGTGCGGGGGCTCGCACAGGCCGAGGCGGGCGCAGCGGATGAGGAGGCGGATGGTGGCGTCGTCGAGGAGGACGGGGCCGTCTTCGCGACGGTTGCCGATCGGGTCGGGCAGGTCAGGGTGGTGCCAGATAGGGCGGGCGGGGAGGCGGTAGATGCCGGAGCGTTTGGGGTCAAAGCCGCCGTGGGGGTCGTGGATCAGGGCACCGATGGGCAGGTGGGTCTTGAAGGCGGACAGGAAGCTGGCGTTGGTGTCGAGGGCGTTGACGGTGATCGGGGGGTGGCTGCCGTTTTGGAGGGCTTCCGTGAGGTGGGTGTTGGTCCAGTTGTGGCGGCCTTCCCAGATTTCGTCGGCGCCGTCCTTGGTTTTCTTCCGGAGGAATTCGAGGGTTTCCGGATAGACGGTGTGCTCGTAGTTCCCGCCGACGCGGGTCGCTTCGAACAGGGCCATGGCGTTCGGTACGGCCTTTTTCACCAGGGCTTCGGTTGCGGTGGTGATGTCGCCGTCGTGGTCGTGGAGGGCTTCTTCGACGGCGTGGGTGATCATGCCGGTGAAGTAGCTGTAGTCCCGATTGGCGTAGCCGCCCTGGGCCGGTGCGGGGCGGCGGGGCGATGGCCTGGGTGCGGCGGCGGTGCGGGCCGCCGGGGCAGGCTGGGTGGGCGTGGGGTCCATGGATGGGCTGGTGGGGGCCTGGAGAGGCGCCTGCGGGGCCTGTGCCGGGGCGTGCGGGGTCGCGGCCGGGGGTGTGGGCGGTGCGGGGGTGTGGGTGGTGGGGCTGGCGTAGGGGTGGGTGGGATCGGTGATGCGGGCGTGGGCGAGGTCGGCGTGGAGGGTGAGGGTGGCCTGCGGGCCGAGGTCGCGTTCGGTGACGGTGGCGTGGATCTGGTCGGCGTCGCGGGTCAGGGTGATGGTGATGTCCAGGCTGAGCGCGGCGATGAGGTGGGGGTCGTCGGTGTCGACGGCTGCGAGGACGGGGAGTTCGTGAGTGCGGGCCAGGTGGGCGAGGGCCTGGGCAGCGTCGGTGATCTGGGTGGGGCCGGACAGCGGCAGCCGGGGGTCTTCGGTGGTCTGGAGGCGGTCGACCACGACGAGGGCCAGGCCGGGCAGGTCCGGGACGCTCTCGGCGATCGCGTCGGTGGTCAGGTCGGTGCCGTCGTCGATGTAGAGCGGGGCTTGGGCCAGGTGGTGGTGGAGGGCTGCGGTGTCGTCCTGTTCGGTGCGGGTGAGGCGGCCGGCTCGCAGGCGGCGGTAGTCGACGGGCAGGTGCGCGGCGACGATGCGTGCGGCGATGTCGGCGCGGGTGAGTCCGGAGGCGGCGTACAGGACGGGTTGGTGCTGGTCGAGGGCGCTGGTGCGTGCGGCGGCGGTGGCGATCAGGCTGGATCCGGCGCCCGGGGCGGCGGCGATGAGATAGAAGCGGCCGGGCTGGAAACCGCCAAGAACGTCGTCCAGGGCGCGGATGCCGGTCGACAAGCCCATCAGTGGTGTGGGTGTGGTGGTTTCACCGGTGGGGACGGTGGTCGGGAGGACGGTGTCCAGAGCCTGGGCGAGTGCGGCCAGGCGCCGCGGAGTACGCGGCGCAGTGATGACCGGAGGGCCGCTGGCCGGGACGGCGGTCTCGTGGCCGGTACCGGGCATCGCGGGAATGGAGGGCGGTGGGCCTGGCTCGGGCGGGGCCGAGTGGGCAGGTGCAGGCGTGTCTTGGGCTGCTGGCACCGGTTCCGGCTGTGGTTCCGAGGGCGTGGCGGCTGCTTCGGCTGGAGGAGCTGTCGGCGCGGGCGCGAGACCGTTGGCGGCCTCGGCTTCGGCTGCTGTGGTCGGGAGGGGGTTCTGGGCTGTATGCCGGCCCTCAGGGGGTGTGGTGGCGGAGTTCGGGGCTGCTGGTGCAGCCGGAGCCGCTGTGCCGGGTACGGGCTCGGCTTGAGGTGCAGGCGGAGTGGGGGTGCCGTCCATAGCTGCGGCGAGCAGGACGGCGACGGGGGTCCTGTGGCGGCACAGCACCTGAGGGTGGCCCTCGGCGCCGTACTGGATCAGATCTCCGAGCTTTTTGCGGGCGTCCGCGAAGCTGTGGGTGGGGGCTTGGATGAGGTCCCAGCCCAGTTCGGTTGCGTGGGCGGGGGTGGTGAGCAGTGCATGGTGCGGGCCACGCGTCAGGGGGGTGGGGTGCCCTTGGATGGCGGCGTTGATCAGCTGCTTGAGCGTGCTGCGGGCCTCGTGCAGCGTCGCCGGGCCGGTACGCGCCAGGGCATGTGGTGTGTCCGCGTCAGGGGCGGTGGAGGTTGTTCCCGGCTCGTCCAACGGGCCTTCAGCTGACACGAGTTGACTGTCCTCGCCGTGTCGTCGGCCAGCGTCTTCGGAGGCTGTCTTGGCGGCTGCGGATGGGGTGGGGGGTGTCGGGAAACTCAGGGGCCAGTTGCCCGCCCAGCGCGGAGCCTGGCCGGACGGCTCCGTTGAAGCTGCGGGCGGGGCAGTGTGGGCGAGGTTGTCCGGCACGACAGCGCCGGAAGACGCCTCACCGGCGGTGTGGGATGAACGCGAGGAGGACACCCGGGGACTCCAAGGGCAGAAGCGGCAAGCGGGTTGTGAGGGGAAGGTCGGGCAGTCGGCTCGGCAGCGTCCGCCGGTAGGTGCGGAACGACCGGACCGCCAAAAATGTAACGCTGCCACCTAGTCTAGCTGACGGTACATAACATTGGCCGGGGTTATGTAACGCCCGCCGGGGGGAGTCGCGGGTGATCACGCCCGATCCTGCCCGGGAGGATCGGTGGCGATGGGCGGAAGACGGCAGGACGGTAGAGCTGTCAGGCGTGATCGGCAACCTGTCCCGTGGGGGTGGCGCGCTCTGCCAAGGCCTTCAGCTGGGCTCGGAAGGCGGCCTGCTCACCGGCCCATGCTTGCCTCCGGGCCCCGTCCTCCGGCTCGTCGTCGCCCTCGGGTTCGTCGTAGTCCTCATACAGCCAGATGTCCGAGGACTGCTGCTGGAACGCCCTCTCGCGCATCCGTTCCTCGTAGTCTTCGTACGTCTCGTCCGGATGGATCTGCCCGGTACGGCGCTTGATCTCCTGGTCGCGCTCGCGGCGTTCGAGGTACTCCTGCACGGCCGGGTCGGCGTCCGCGCACGACCCTCTGCCTCGCCGGGGCGGCTCGGGCGGTCGCCGGCGGTCCTCGATGCGATCGAGGACCGCGTGCCACTGTGCGGCGTCCACGACGCTCACGCCGAAGGCTTTCAGGAGCGCGGACAGCTGCTCTCGGCCGGGCAGGACCTTCCCGATGAGGATCAGGTGGGCTGTCGAACGCGGTACACGGTGCCCGTCGGCTTTGGTCGCCTTCTCGATGGCACTGTAAGAGGGCCGGCCGGCCCTCAGGCGCAGCCGCGTCAGTTCCCGGCCCAGGGAGGCGGGGGTGCGGACCTGCCGGGTCCGTCGGCCGCGGCCAACCAGGTGCGGGCGGGCCTTCTCGATCGCGGCTGCCTTCCACAGGCTCAGGGCTGTCGCTTCCCGCCGCTGCGTGGAGTGGCTGCCGGGGTCGCCGGCAGCGCGGGCGTAGGCGAGGACGGTCTCGAGCGGGGGCAGGTGGGTGCCGCGGGCGGCCTGGCTGAGGGTGGAGGCTCCGCGGTACCCGGGCGCGCCCGGTGGGCCGGTGCGCTCGGACAGGGTGGCGTAGGTGGTACGGGTGTCGTCCTTGAGCTGGCGCAGGTAGACGGCCAGGGCCCGCAGCCGGGGGCTGGTGCCGGCGGCGACAGGTTTGGTGGGGCGACCCATGTCACCGGGTGCGGCGGCGGAAGGGCTTGGCGACGTCGCTGGAGCGGCGGCCGGTGATCAGGTCGGCCACTGCGGCGGCCACCACGACCAGCGCGGCCGGGACGGGCCGGTTGCCGGCGGCCAGTCCGGCCGATGCCAGGACGACCACGAGGATGACCACGACCTCGGGGATGCCCAGCCGACTCGGCTGGGTGCAAGCAGGGAGGTGGCTGGCGCAGAACGCCGGCGGCGCGGGGCTGGCGGCGGGCAGGGGAAGGGCGGACATGAACAGCTCCAGGAAGGTAGGGGTGAGGCACCCAACCCCGGTGATTCGGGAAGGGACTGGTGCGAGGCGTATCCCGCCGTCGATGCCTCAAGGTTCCCTCGCAGACGCTCTCAAGGCCAGCCTGATCGGCGCCCGTTCAGGCTGACGTGTTCACCGTCGTGAAACGCAGGTACGTCGTTCGTCCCTGGCCAGGCCACCGGGAAAATCGGGTTGACCCGAAACCGTCCAGGGCCTGCATCGTCCCTGGTGCAGCTGGCCGAGAGGTGTGTGAAGCGAAATTCCCGACTCCGGACACGAGTTCGAGTGGGCGACAAGGGCGTCTGGTTCCCGTTCTTTGGTCGGCAGCAGTCGGCCGGGGTGGGTGACGGAGAGCGGAGTACATATCCGCTTTCGGGGTGCAGAGAGTGTGTGGCTGCGACAATGAAGTACCGCAGGGGGCGGGTGGGGCGACCTCGCCGTAGGTGAGGGTGCAGGCCTCTTTGTGTGAAGGGGGAACGTGGGGGCGTGGTTTGAGCGCATGGCGGCTGTCCCTGGCCTTGCCTTTGCCGGGAGCCCGGGTGTCATGCGGGAGGCGCTGCCGGGCGCAGGGGTTCGTCCGGACGAGTCGTACGGCTCGCCGATGTGGCCGACCGCCGAGGGGAGTACGTCTGCGACACCGGCCAGCCGGCATGTGCCGTTCGACGCGCGCGGCGCTGAGCTGATCGCCCGTGTCTGGGAGGCGCTGGAGCTTCCGGGCTCGGCCAGGGACTACCACTTTGTTCTGCAGAGCGCGGTCGATCGGCTGTGGAGTACACGTCGTGCGGAGCCGGGGGCCCTCGCCGCGCTTGAGGTGTTCGCCCTGCTGGACCTGGAGTTGATGGAAGCAATCCCGCACGCGGTGTCCTTCGACACCACTGATGCTCCGGCGGCGTTTGTGCGGGTGTCGTCGGTGCCACGGTTGATCGGCCTGCTGGAGCGCGAGGGCGCCTTCGCGGAAGCACTTGAGCTGGCGCGGCGGTTGGCCCGTTTCGGGCAGGGCGAGGATGTGGCGGCCCGGCTGTCGGAGAAATCCCAGGCGCTGGTTGCCGAGGCTGCGGCACAGGGTGGATCGTCATGATTGCGGGTCTGGAGCGACTGATCCCGGCTGCCTCCTACTTGGAGGAGGCGTTCTTGCGGTGGGTGCTCACGCCGGCCGTGGACGCGTCGATCGTTGCGCGGGTCCGCAGTCAGCACCCGGTCACCGTCAACGAGCGCGCTTACCGGCTGGACTACCTGATCGCGGGTGAGGCGCTGCAGTTGGCCGTCGAGCTCGACGGGTTCGCTTTCCACAGTGACCGGGCCGCGTTCACCTACGACCGGCTGCGACAGAACGATCTGGCCGCGACCGGCCTGACGGTGCTGCGGTTCTCCTACGATGCGGTGCGTACGGACACGGCGCGCTGTGTGGCCCAGTTGCAGGCGATGCTGAGGCAGGATCCGCTCCTGGCGCCGCTGGTGACTGCCGTGCCGCGCATCGGGATCCCGGACATGGCCGGCGATCCGATGCGGGCGGCCGATCCGCCTGGCGGTGCCGAACTGCCTTCAGGCGGGGCGTACTTCGCCGGTGTGCGGGCCAGGGTGGACCGGGCGCCGCTGCGGGCGTGCCAGGACGAGGCGTTGGCCGCGTTGGCGAACTACTACGCCTCCGGTGGCCGGCATGCGGCTGCGGTGATGGCGGTGGGGTCGGGCAAGACGGCCTTGGGGGTGGCGGCCGCGTTGTCGTTTAGTCGACGGCGGGCGCTGGTGGTGACCCCGGGCTCGGTCATCCGCGGCACCTTCGCCAAGGCCCTTGATCCGGGGATACCGGGCAACGTCCTGTATGGGCTGGCGGGCGGGCCGCTGCTGCCCGGTGCCCGTCCGCCGGCCACGCTCGTCCTGGACGCGGACGACGGGCAGATCAGCCAGGTCAGCCGTGAGCGGCTTCTGGACGCGGACATCCTGGTCACCAACTTCCATGCGCTGGGCACGGGCGACAGTGACGGGGACCTGCTGGCCAAGCTGGAGACGGAGGACATCGACTTCATCGTCGTCGACGAGGCGCACATCGCGGCCAGCGCCTCCTACCAGCGGCTGTTTGCCCACTTCCAGGGTGCGCGCACACTGCTGATGTCGGCGTGCTTCCAGCGTTTGGACGGCAAGCCGATCGACGCCGATGTCGTCTACCGCTACCGGCTGGTCGACTCCGTCGCGGACGGGTCGGCGAAGAACCTGCGGGTGCACCGGTTCGCTCCCGAGGTGGCGTCGACGGTGTATGAGGCGGTGTGGCCGGACGGGCGGCGCGAGCAGATCGTGGGCCGTGATGCTTTGCTGGCCGCGCTGGGCGACGAGCGGAAGTTGGCACGCATCACCGCACAGTCCGAAGCGCCGATCCGCCAGGTGATGGCCGTGACGCGGGCGTGTCTGGATGCGCAGGCCAAGCTGCTGGCGCCAGTCAAGCCGAGGGTGCTGTTCGCGGCGATGGGCCAGGCGCATGCTGAACAGATCGCGCGGATCGCCGAGGAGTACGGGATCCCCAGTGCCACGCTGCACCACAGCATGCCCGCCTCCGCGATCGCCTCCATCCGGCGGCGCTTCGAGTCCGACGCCGGGGATCTGCAGGGCATCGTGCAGCTGCGGATGCTCGGCCAGGGCTACGACTTCCCGCCCATCACCGTGGTCGTGCCGCTGCGCCCCTATGGCAGCTTCGGCGAGTTCTACCAGTTCGTCGGCCGCGGTGTCCGCGTCCTGCGCCAGACCGCGGTGGCTGCCGGCCAGCAGTACCTGGACGTGGTCTGCCATGCCGAACTCGGCCTGGAGGAGCATCTGGAGGCCATGTGCGCGGACAACGACATGGATCCCGCTGTGCTCCTGGATGTCCCGCTGATCGACGCCACCACCATGGAAGGGGATCTCCCCGGCCCCGGCGGCGCCGCGGAGGGGGCCGGCGGGGGTCTGGGCGGGGTGGACGCGTTCGTGCTGTACGAGCGGGGACGCGTCGAGCAGCGCGTGGTGCACGAGCTGGACCGTGTGGAGGCCCGAAGAAGGGAGCGGGAAATGCAGCTGATGGCCCAGCGCTACGCCGTCTATGCGCAGAACACCGCTGCCCCGGTGCCGTTTGAGCAGTTCGTCGAAACCATGCGGAGGCTGACCGGTGGCCAGTGACCCGACACGCTGGTGGCAGCCGGCTCTGGAATGCAGTCCCGAGCAGGCGCTCGCCCTGGAGCGGGCGGCCGGGCAGCAGCAACGGTTCGCCGACATCGACGCCCTGGCGGCCAGACTGCTGGCCGCAGGGCTCGCCGGACGGCCGGTGGCCACCGTCGTCCCCGGCCGAGGACGCCACACGCCGGACACCGCCAAGGTGACGGCCCTCACCCGGGAAGAGGAAGTGCTCTGCGCCCACGCCTTCGGGGTCCAGGAGCAGCAGCGGCTCGGCGCGTGGTACCTGCCCCAGAAACTCTCGGTCAAGGCAGGGGCAGTCAATCTGCCGTATCTGCTGCGGGAACGCCCTGGCCACGCTCTGACGCTGGCCGCCGATGACACCGCCCGTCTCACCGCGGTGGAGGACTGGGACGCGGTGTTGCTGTGGGCGCTGCTGGTGCCGCTGTTCGAGACACTGCTTCAGCCCATCCGGCTGCGGGCGGCAGGAGAGATCTTCCCGCGCACGGAACAGCAGCGGTTCTGGACAGCCATCGAGGAGCGTTACCGGCTGCTGGGCATCGACGAGAGCGCGCTGGAAGCCTTCCGCTTCGGCGGCGGCTGGCACCAGCTGGACCGTGCGGGGCAGCAGCAGGCCCGCCTTCGTTTGCTGGACACCCTTGCCGCCGCCGACCTCGTGCAGCTTGCCGCACGTCACCGGATCCAGCGGTTGCAAGGGCTGATGGCTGGTTTCGCCAAGAAGGCCAGGACGGGAACAGCCCTGGCGCGCCGGGTGCTCACCAAAGAGCTGCAGCCGGTCGTCTCCGCGTACTTCGGGGGTGACTGGCTGGCTGTGCTGGGTTACCTTCAGGCTCCCCCGCACCCGGATGAGGAGATCATCACCGCTCTGCCCGAGCCTCGTCTGTACGTCGGCATGGCCACGCAGACGGCTGGCATGGCTGCCGAGGCGGGCATCGCGGAGGACGAGGTCCATGCGATGCTCGCGGCCTTCCTCGGCGGCGGCAGTTCTCTGTCTCCGGTGGAGGAGCGGGCTGCGGCCCTGCGCGGCTGGTGGGCGGGCTTCGACCAGGCGCATGCCGGCCAGTCACGGGGAATGCCGTCGTTGTGGGGGCTGGTCGATCAGGATCTGATGAGTCTGAACCGGACCGAGCAGGGGTACACCCCTCAGTTGTACCGGCAGCGTCTGCCCGCCGATGTCCTGGAACGGGTGGGGCGGCTGTGGGAGACGGTGACGCTTGCGCGGTATCCCGGCAGCATCGTCAGCAACCCGCGCCCGCACCAGACCGTGGCCGAAGCCCTCGGTCCCGCGGCCGAGTTCTGGCATGGCGTGGGCCTGACCGCCTGGTTCGTGTGCGAAGGCCCCTACTCCCGCACCACCTTGGACCGTGTCGACCGCTACTACAGCAAGCCGCTGGCCGCCCTGCGCGCGGCCGAATGCCCGGTCGACACCGCCTTCTTCCGCGAACTGCAAGCCGCCGAACAACTCCTGGGGCCGGAGGAGGAGATCACGGACAGCGAGGACAGTACGGTCGAGACCCCATACGGGCAGGTGACGTTCACCTCCAGCATGAGTCACGGCGCCCGCCGGGAGGGCTTCGAGCGGGTACGGGACCTCATCACACGGCACCGGCGGGCCTGGGCCGAGCAGTATCTCGGTGCCTTCGTGGAGGGCCGCTGGCGCTCCGAGTTGGAGGAGGTCGCCCACCAGCATCACCGCTTCGTCGCCGCCAAGGGGCGTCCCCCCACGCTGCCTCAGTTCGCCCGGTTCGCGACCACGGCAGCCAACCACTGGACGGGCGGCGACCTGGGGGCGCTGTACACGGCCATCGGCGAGCCGACGCCATCCCAACAGGAGCGGCCTACCCGCCTACTGACTGAGGACGGCTACGACTTCGCCCGCCGGGTGTACCAGGAGCTGGGGGGCAAGCCCGTCGACCACGACACCTGGATGAACAGCCCGGAAGAAACCCAACGGCAGTGGCAGCTCAGCCGCCTGGCCACTGAGAGCCTGCGCTACCTCCAGCTGCAGGAAGCACTCGGGCAGCCGCCGACCGCCAAGGAGTTCGGCGCCCAGCGTCTGACCTGGCCCTGGCCCGGCGAGGAAACCGAGGGCTGGCCCATCCTCCAGCGCGTTCTCGCCACGCTCACCCGTACCAGCCCGCCCTCGGCCACACCCCACTCCCCCACCAACCCGCCGCCTCCCACCGAGGAAGGCGGCACTCGGCGCCTGTTGACGAAGGGAGCCAACGCGGCCATCCGCACCGAGCCGACCATGGTCCGCATCACCGCCACCGGCGCACCCGTTGACGTGTCCGCTGTACTCCTCACCCGCAACGGCAAGGTACGCAGCGACCACGACCTCGTCTTCTACAACCACCCCAGTCACGACGGGGTCAGCGTCGGCGGGGATACCGTCACCGCCGACCTGGGCCTCATCCCTGACGACATCGCAACCATCGCCGTCATCGTAAGCATCGACCTCGAGGCCCAACCCGCCGCAGTCTTCGACCAGCACACCCTCTGGCAAGCAGACATCACCCAGCCCTCCCGCACCCGACTGGCCTTCACACCTGACCCCTTCTCCTCGGGTGAGACCGTCACCATCGCGGTGGAGCTCTATCGCCACACGACCGGATGGAAGGCCCGTGCTGTCGGGCAGGGCTACGACACCGGGCTGGCGGGCCTGGCCACCGACTACGGCATCGACGTCGAAGCCTGACGCCCCCTGTCTGGTACGCGAAGCTGTCGACGACCAGGTAAGTGCGGCCGCCGCCGTCGATCTCGCGTGCGAGAGCCGCTGCTGGTGCCCACCCTTCCTGGTGTTCCCGGGCCAGCTGGATCTTGCGCACACGTTCTCCCCTTGGGTTTCCGTTCCGTCCCGGTACGTCAGGGAGGTTAGGGTGACTGCGACGCGCACCATGGGGGGTGCTAAGTGAGCAAGGCACGCTGGAGGTGAGCATGGGGCTGCGCCCGACACACCTTGGCTACGCTTACCAAGACCTGCTCACCGCGCTGCGGCTGGTGGACCTGGCGGTGGGACGTGCGAATTCCCTGCTGGTCGACACGAAGATGTTCACCGGGGACCGATTTGATGACATCACGTGCGAGTGGGGCACCGGCAGCCGCGAGCGGCTGCAGATCAAGCACACGGATCATGACCGCGCGTTGTCGCTGGAGAGTTTCACGAAGGACAAGCGAGGCCTACGCCTGGATCTGCTCTTCTCCTCCATGGACCACGACTTCACCTCGGATCCGGGTGCCTCGCATCGCCTCGTGGTGCGCGACATGGAGCCGGAGGATCCCGAGCTGACCCGGGTGCTGCGCCCGGTCCACGCGAGCACCGATCCCGGGCCTGCACTGCACGGCTTGAGCAGCAAACGGTTCCGTTTCGACGCCGCTGCGCTGCGTGCACACGCTCCGTGGAAGGAGATGCTCGCCCAGGTCAGTGATGACCTGCTCACCCGCGCTTGCGCATCCCTGGTCGTCGACACGGATCTTCCGGCGTGTTCGCTCAACATTCGCGAGCCCGGGCCAGCCGAGGCGGCCTTGCTGCACCGCATCACCGAAGAACTCGGTGCCGGACGGCCGCCGAACCGGCACCGCACGCCCGAGGAGGTGGCGCTGGCCCTGATCGAGGCGGCCAAAGCGGCGCGCAGCCGGGCGGGGACCGTGATAGTCGAGGACCTGCTTCCTCGTCTGAGTCTGGAAGTCGACTTCGGAGCGGTCCGTGAGGGGCACCCCGTGGACCGTGCCACCGAGGTGAGACGCCCTACGGTACTCACGGGCGTGGTCGCGGCTGTGAAGGACGCTGCTCAGCAGGGGGGTGTCGTGGTGGTCACCGGTGCTCCCGGCATCGGCAAGTCGTGGTTGTGCGAGCAGCTCGGGGATGCGCTGCGGGAGACCTGGCTGGCGGTGCGGCATCACTGCTGGCTCGGCGCTGCGGACATCGACCGTGAGCAGCGTGTGCTGACCGAGGTCGTGATCGGCAGCCTGCTGAAGCAGCTGGGGACGGCCGTTCCGGAGGCGCTGGCGCAGGTCAGGCCACGCTACGCGGCCACGCCGGAGACGCTCACGGCCGCGGTCACTGCCGCGCGCGGCCTGGCACCGGACCGGCCGATCGCGCTGATCGTGGACGGTATCGACCATGTCAGCCGGGTTCTTGGATCCACCACCGGCAGCGCCTTTCGTCCGCGGGTGGACCCGGCGGCCTCTCTGGTCGCGGACCTCTGCGCCCTGGAACTGCCGCCCGGTGTCGTGCTCGTCCTGGCCAGTCAGCCCGGCCCTCACCTCGAGGCCGTCGACGACGGTGCCTCCCGTCTCACCGTTGCCCCGCTCAACCGCGCCGAACTGCATGCTCTGGCGGACCGCCTGGGCGTGTTGACGGCCTTGGCGTCCTCCTCTGCCGGTGAGGGGCTCGATCCCGCTGCGCGGGCGGAGGCCGCGGTCGCACTGATCGAGGAGCGCTCTCGAGGCAACGCCCTGTACGCCACGTATTTGTGCCGGCAGGCCGTTGGTCCTGCCCCGGGCCTGGGAGCGGCGCTGGCGCCGGATGGTGCCGGCGATCCTCTGGAGAGGTTGCGGGCGGTGCCGTCGTCGGCGCATGACCTCGACGACTACTACGCTTATCTGCTGGCCGGTCTGACCCCCGGGCAGCGTTCTGCTGTCAGCATGCTCGCGGTCTGCGACTTCGCTGTGAGTGCGTCGGAGCTCGAGGAGATTTTCCCGCTGCCCGGAATGCAGCTTGGTGCCGCGCTGACCAGTGTGGCACCGATCGTCGCGCAGCAGCCGGGTATCGGCGGACTGAAGATCCATCATGAGAGCTTCAGCCGCTTCATCCGCCGGGTCGACGGTGACGACGGGTGGGTCGATCAGGTCCGGTCCCGGGCGGCCGATTGGTTGTCCCAGCGGGGCTTCTTCACCGATCCCCGCGCGTTCCGGCACCTGCCCGAACTGCTGGCCGCTCTGGGGCGCGATGACGAACTCGCTCTGCTAATCGAACCCGATTTCCTCTCCCGCGCGATTGCCGGGCTGCAGCCTCCTCAGGCCATCGTCCACACTCTGACCGTTGCCGCGCGGCGTGCGGCGGTCCGCAACGACTGGCCCACACTGGTGCGCTGCGTCGAACTGAGCCGGGCGCGGGCGACGTATGAGGACGAAGGCCTGCCGGGTTCCCTGGTGCCGTATGCGGATGTGCTGGTGGCGCTGGTGGGAGCCGACCGCGTGGCGGCAAGCCTGATGTACGAGGGTGTGACCACGATGGCGGCGCGGTGGGGCCTGCAGCTGTGTGCGGCGGTCGACCGGGCCGGCTGTGCCGCCCCGTGGGAGGCGTACCTGACGGCCTGGGACGAGGCACGCAAGGATGAGCGTGTCCACTACGGATCCGAGAGCGATGAGTCGGTGTTCCTGGCGGAGTTGCGCGGACGGATCCGGTTGCCGGCCCGGGCTGCTGACGATGTCGAGCTCGGGCAGGTCCCGCGTACGCTCGCGCAGCGGGTGGCCCGGTTCCTCGACCAGGAGGCTCTGACGTCGCCTGAGGATGCGCTGGGTGTGCTGTTGGACTGTCTGGGTCCAGAGCCGTTGCTCGAGAGCGCGGAGCTCATCGAGCAGCCCGACCGGCGCGCGGCCCTTTTGCTGCACCTTGCGGACGCCCATGGCACGGCGGGCGGCGCGCTGCCGTCTGCCCGCGCGCTGGCCACCGCGGCCTGGGCCAGCGGGCCGTGCGATCCGCGGCGCCTGCTCCGCCATGGCGTGGCAGTGTCAGACCTTGCCGAGGAGCTCTTTTCCGGGGACATCGCCGCGGTTCTCGCAAAAGCAACACAGGATGTACTGACCGATCGTGCCAGTGGCCTGTCCGGCCCGGTGAACAGGTGGCTGACACTGCTGGCCGTGGCCCATGCCGCCGATCCGCAGGCGCCCGCCCGACTGCTCCCCCTCCTGGACGGCGTTGGCTTCTACCGTGCCTGGCTGCGCTTCACCCTTGCCACCGTCGGCCTGCACCGCGACATCGAGGCGGGCATCCTCACAGCCGAAACCGCGTCCGCCACCGTGCGTGTCGCGCTCGAACAACTTGCCCAGCATGCACACGCGTTCACGGGCAGCCCCCGGGCCTGCGATCTTGCGGACATCCACCGGCAGGTGCGGCAGGTGCTGCACGACGCCGTCGCCCTGCTGCGCGGCCATGATGTCGCCGTGGGCATTGCCTCCCTGCAAGCCGTCAGCCAGGGCACCACCACCTCTCTCATGGGCATGGCCGGAACCGGTCCATTGATCACCACGGAGCTGGTGTCCCTGCTCGCCGGGAGCGTCGGTCAGGCAGGGTCCAACGTCGTGCACGAGCTCATGCGCACGCTGCGCGGAGCGCAAGCCGAGCGCCGTGCTCTGTATGCGGAGGACGCCGACTTCGAGCTTGAGATGGCCCGCGTGAGTCTCGCCTGCGACGACCCGCACGAGGCGCAGCGATGCTGGGAGCGTGCCGCCCGCTACATGGGGGCATACGGCGGCCACAAGGACATCACCATCGAGGAACTGCTGGATCCGCTGCCTCAGCTCATGCAGGCCGATCCCGTTCAGGCGCAGGTGCGTCTGGCGCGTGCGCAGCCCCTTGTCTATCTCGTCGCGGACTGCACCGACGGGCGGGGCACGGCGGGAACGCCGCAGGAATGGTGGCGTTTCCTTGCGCGCCTGGATCCGCGGGGTGCCGCGCAGTTGGGCGCCCAGGTGCTGCTGGCCGAGCCCGGGCTGCCCGATGGCCGGGTCGGCGCGGCCCACCAGCAGCTGCTCGCCACGCAGGCTGACACGGCCGACCCCGTCGTCCTGGCCGCGCTCCGCATCGCCGCTGGACCCGATGGCCGCAGCATCCAGCAGGACGTTGCTCTACTCACAAGGCTTGCTGACCTGCCCGGCGACGACGCGGCCCGCGCATCGCGTCTCCTGCCGGTGCTGGCCAATGCGATCACTTCCACCTACGACGACCAGACACTGATCGCCGCATCGCAGGCTGCCGGGGACAAGCCCACTTCTGCGCTGCGCACAGCAGCACAGCGTTGTGACGGTGAGGGCGGCTCGCCCTGGGCGCCCCGCCCCGTGCCCAACAACACCTCACGTGACTGGTTCGGCACCGAGAAGCGCCCCACCATAGACGCGTATCTGCACGCCCAGCAGCGCCCGACGCTGCCAGAAGGTGTTGCTGGCGCGCTTGCCGCTGTCCGGGACCGCAGCAGCAAGGCATACGACGCCCCCTCGGGCCCACGGTGGTCGAAGGATGCCCTGGCCAATGCGGTCGGGTGGCGACTTTTGGAAATCATCGACGGTCAGGGAACAGAGTCAGCCACCCAGTTCCTGCACCGGATCGCCGACGAGATGAACGCCTCCAACCCTCTTGAGCTACTGGCCGACCTCGCCGTGGGGCTCCGCTTGCGCCAGGACAGCGATCCTGGTGTCTTCGGCCCGCTCGCCGCTACGGCGGGCATGCTCGCCTACACCAAGATGCGAGGCGCTAGCGGATGGCGTTCCTTCGGCGGCAATGACCGGCTGGATCTGTGGCAGCAGGCGCACTCCGCGGACCCGGCCACCGCAGCCCGCAACCTCGCAGACCAGGTGGCCCACGCCGTGGCCGAGGCCTCTTACAGCCGCACTATCGGTGTCAGCCTGGCCCTGGTCTCGGCGTTCGCTGTTCAACCTCCGCTTGCTTCGCCCCCGGCTGTCAGCGCATTCGCCTGTTGGGATGCGGCGTATGGCGTCATCGCCCACCGTCTGCCGGGCCGTGCCCGTCTCGGTCAGGGGGCCTACCACCCGGTGCCGGAGCAGGCGAACCAGCACGACATCGACATCGCGCTGTGCGAACTTGCGTTGGCCACGGTTGCCCTGCCCGAACGCGGCGACAAGCGCCGCGCCCTGATCGCAGCGACGATTCTGCTGGCCAGCCGTTCCGATCAGGCACAGGCAGCCCTGGCGCGCATCCTCTCCTTCGACCTCGGAGCCGGCCCCCTGACCTGGCTCCTGACCGTCCTACAAAGCCACCTGCCCGACGGACCCTTGGATGCCGCACTCCTCGAACAGCTTGTCACGCTGTGCGGCAGTGACAAGCTGTCCGTCCGTGCGGATGCCTCCGCCATCCTGGCCCGCGCCGGTCATCAGGCGCCCGCACCTGCGGCAACGGCAGCACATCCGACACTCGCACGCGCCATCGCCGCCGCTCTCTCCTCCTCCGAGGACAGCGCATGAACAACCCTCGAGAGTTCGCGACCCACCTCGCCGACCACTTCCTGGGCGACCGTCTCGACGCCGCCGGCAGTCCGGCCGGGCTGCGCGAGACCGTCATCGACCTCGTGGTCGATGCTCTCCCCCACGTCGAGACGCTGATGGGCACACAGCTGGATCTTCTGACCAATGGACGCCGCAGCCAGCTTCCCGACGCCTACCTCGCCGACCAGGCCGCCGCCGAAGACTCCCTGCAGCGCGCTGCCGCCGGCCTGCGTGCCGCGCTTGCCCAAGCGGGACATCTCGGCAACGCCCAGAATTTCGAACGCGGCGCGGCCGCGCGACTGCGCGATGACCCCCGCGCGGCCCTGCGTGGCGAACTCGCCCGCATTCCCCGCCCTCTGACTCGGCCCGAGGCGCTGGTGTGGTCGCTCGATCCAGCACCCTGGTTCGGTGACGGCCAACAAACGGATGAGCCCTGGCCGCCTTCCGGCTTCGCTTCGGTCGCGGGCCTGCGGTCCCTGCCGGAAAACGCCATGGCCTTTGCTCGCGTGGGTGAAGGACCACACGAGGGCTGGGTACAGATCGGCTTGTTCGAGCGGCAGCGCACTCCTGCACGCCGGTACCCGGGTCAGCCCGCTCGCCAACTGCAGATCGCCGTTGGTCTGGAAGCCCTCGACGACGACCCGCCCCCCGGCACGCTGCCCGCCTCCCAGGCCCCCTGGCAGCTGTGGACCAGCCCGTGGCGGCGCCTGGGACTCGGCCTTACGACCGAGTCAGCAGCCGAGCACATCAGCACCGCAGACCAGGCCTTGACGGCCCTCACCGACGCTGGAGTCACCGGCCTGATCGATACGCCTCGCCCTCGAACCCTGAGCGGCCTCGGCCTGCCCCTCTACGTACTCGCACCTGCGGCCAGCGTCGTGGCCGCACTCGGACTTGAACCCACAGAGGGCATCTGCGGGTTCAGCCTCAGCGACGCCACCGGTGAGGCACTGATCTGCCGCCAGTGGCACGGTCACCTCGTCCACGACGGAAACTACGAACCGCTCCTGCCCGCGGTCGCGGGAGCTGATCTGCTCATCCGGCCCGATCTGTTCGCCCGGCTGCACCACATGATCGGCGCCGCCCGCTGCCGAGCCGGCGTCAGTGTCCACCACATGTCAGCTGACGACACCCTCGACGACGAGGACTGAGGGCCCCGCCGACGACGCTCCCATCAACCCGCCTTCATGTGGCGGGCGTGCCGCGGCCAGCTCATCCGCGGCGGCGGCCAGGCTGTGCCTGGGCGTCGACGGTGTGCTCGGCCAGGTGAGCGAGGACGGCGTGGTTGGCCTCCCAGCCATCGGCAACCTTGGAGGCAGCTCCGGGGTGCACAGGGTCGTTGGAGGGGTGGGCATCGAGGAGTTCGGTGATGCCGGCACGGGCCACGACGATGCAGGCGTGGCGGTGTCGTGAGGTGAGGACGCACAGGCGGCCGGCTTCCAGGTGGAAGGCGGAGGCGTCGCCGCGCCCGGAGAGGGGATGCAGGACGATGGTGACGCGGAATTCACAGCCTTGGAGTCGGTTGGCGGTATCGACGGTGATGCCGTGCAGTTGGCGGTACTGGCGTGCCAGAAGAGCGCGGATGTGGTGGGCCTGGCTGCGGTGGGCGGTGCCGATGGCAATGTCACCGGGCAGCAGGACGTGGCCTTCGGGAATTTCCTCGCAGGTGGTGACGGCCTGGCGGACCAGCAGCCGCTCTGCGATCCCGAGGGCGGCCTGAAAAGCTTCGATGTCGTGCGGGCCGGTGATGCGGGCCGGCAGTTCGAACAGTGCCCATCCGGTTCGGGCGGCGTGTTCGATGACCTCGTCGCTGGGGGTACGCATGCCGCGGATGGAGAACGTGAGGGTGCGGTCAGCTGCACGGCTTCCGGCGTGAAAGGGCGTGAAGGGGTAGAAGGCGTCGCTGATCAGGGGGACAGCTGAGGGCGGCAGGCGCCAGGACACGGGCAGGGAGTGAACGGGCAAGTCGCGGTTGTTGGCGAGCACGACGGCGACCGCGCTGTTCATGGGGTCATGGGACAGGCCTTGAAAGCGGTCGGTTGCGACCGCGGAGAAGGGGTCGAGTTGACCGGGATCTCCGACGAAGAGTGCCCGGTCAAAGAGGCTGGCGTTCCACAAAAGCATGTCGGAGCGCATCTGGTAGGCCTCGTCAATGATCGCCCATGGCCATCGGCGGTCAGTGACCGTGGCCCATTTCATGGCAGTTCCCACGATGACGTCGGCCGTCTTTTCTAGGGCTTCGATGCGGGTGCCGATACGGACGCCGGGATGTGCCTGCAGGTCGTGCGGGACTGTGTGTTCCGTTGCGGTGAGCCGGGCGGTGCGCAGATGCGGGTGGTGCCGGGCGAATCGCCGCACGAGATGGTCGACCTGGCTGTTGGTCTGGGCAATGACGGCGCAGGGGGCGCTGGACTGCGCGAGGGCGTCGGCGGCTCGGGCGACCAGGGTGGATTTTCCGGCGCCTGGCGGGGAGTCCACGACGATTCCGCGGTGGGTGAGCGTGGGCAGCTGCTCCAGGATGGCGCGGGCGGCCTGGTCCATCTGCTGCTGCGGCGATGGCTGGATGGGAGATGTCACTGTTCTTCCTCGCCCTCGCCCTTGTCCTCGTCCTCGTTGCTGTGGTCCGGATGGTCAGCGGGAGGGCCGCCGTGGGTCCATGGTGTCTGGTCCCGTGAGGGAAGTTCCGGCATCCGGTAGGGGTCCGGTGCGACCGTGAACACGAGGAAGGCACCGGCTTCGGGCAGGACGTCGTAGTTGGGACGGTCGGCGTGGCCCATGCCCGCGGTGATCTCGAGTTCGACGAGAGTGTCGCCGTCGGAGAAAGTGATCTCGCAGATCTTGTAACCGGCCCTGCGGTAGGCGTGGCAGGCCAGGAGCTGGCCGGGTTCCATGCGCAACTGGTCCGTGGTGGACACGGTGAGCCGGGGTCGCCATTGTGGCCGTCCGGTGGGCCCGCGAAGGGTGTGCTGCGAGTCGACGGCGGTGACGGTTCCGCCGAAGGCTGCGCCGGTGGTGCGCAGTTCTGCTCGTACGAAGGGGTCGTCGGCGGCGCGCTCTGCCGCAAAGGCTGCGGCTGCATGTTCCATGACAGTCAGGCGGACAGCGGCGGCGACGGCTTGGTCGCGGGCTGGCCGAGGACGCCCGTCTTGGGCCAGGTAGATGCATTCCTTGGTGAATGCGGTGCGTTCGTGGTCCCAGCGGCGGGTGCTGCCCTTGGCTTCGGGGAGGGCCTGCAGCAGTGCGTAGGCGTGCCACATCAGGTCCCAGGTGGGTTGCATGTATGCGGCCAGTAAGCGTTCGAGTTCTGCCAGAGGGCGGGACTGGTCTCGTCCTTGGGCCCGTGCACGGGCGTGGGCGTTGAACAGGGGCGCCAGATGGTCGTTGTCGAAGGCGGGGTCGGTGGCTGGACCTGCCAGGCGGCGGGGGGCTGAGTCCTCTGCCTTGAGTGCGGCGTCGCGTCCCGAGGCTGTATGGCGGGGTGGGTCAATCCAGGCCAGCAGGGTGGCGAGGTCGTCGTCCTCGAGAGGGCTCTGGCCGGTGGCCCAGTGCATGCCGAGGAAGCGGGTCAGGGGGATAAGGGCAGCTGAGCCGGGAAGGTCGGCACGGTCGCTGAGGTAGGTGAGCCAGTGTCCCAGGCACTGAATGGATTGGGAGTCGGCGTCCTCACGGTCGACGCTGCGGAATCTCAGGTCGTCTCCAAGGACTTTCAGGTGGTGCACTGTTTGGGGGTTGGGGACGAGGATCTGAGGGGCGTCGGTGTAGCGCTGGAGTGGTGGCCTGTTGTTGCGGGCGGGCAGATGTTCGCTGTAGCGCTGGCAGTTGGTGATGTGTGCGATGACGGTGTCTGCCAGGGCGGCGAGCATGGGTGCGGTGCTTCCTGAGGGCGGCGCGACCAGGAGCTGTGGGCGGTACGGGTCATTGCCCACCATGGCCGCCAGGGGTCGTGCGGCGGGGCCGGTCTGCTTCAGCGCGAGCAGCATCAGCGGCTGGTCGCTGAGGTGGAGGTGGCGCAGTTGGCTGGTGGGAAGGGCGTTGCCGGTGTGGGCGGCGCGCATCCGCAGTAGTGAGGTGAGCAGGCTCATGCGGTGTCTGTCTGGAGTTCTGCGTACATGCGCTGTGCATGGCGCAAGAGCAATGCTCATGACCTGTGGATCGGCCTCGGGCTGGACGCGAAGGGCGTACCTTCCCGAGTGATCGACTTCTGGTCATCGAGTAGGCCGACGT
>NZ_JBEOVF010000096.1:0-22962 GCF_040295365.1 Streptomyces sp. NPDC002838
CCTGGTACGACCCGTTCCAGACGTTCAGCATCGGCACCATGGTGCTCCAGTGGACGCTCGTCCTCGTCGCGATGCTGCTGCTCAACAACCTGTTCTCGCGGAAGATAGGTCGCGGCACACCGGACACCGACGACGAACAGCCGCCCGCCCCCCAGGAAGAGGAGGTCTGACCCATGGATATGGAAACCCTGATCTGGACGCTCGTTCTCTTCGGTGGGACCGTGCTGGCGGTGGTCTGGCTGAGCTACGCCGCGTGGCGTAAGGACAAGGAAAAGGTCGACGACCTTACCGAGCAGGACACCGAGTGAGTCGATCCGGACCTCCAAAAGCGCGAAGCCGGCCCGGGGTCCGTGAATTCGGTGATCAGTGCGGTGCTCCCCTCCTGCCTCCCCTGCCGGAGGGGAGCACCGCGCCGGCGGGTCTCGACCATGGCGGCGTCGAGGGCCGGCTGCTTCCCGAACGCCACCACGACGCTGTCCGGGAGTACGTGCGGCAGTACGCCCTGGCCGATCACCAGCGGCCCGGGGGAAGCAACGAACTCCTCAGGGCCCTAGGGCTCACCGAGTTCGCCGTGGCCCGATGGGGAATGGCGGGAGACTGGGCGGACTGGGTCCGGCGCATCTCGGATCTCGCGGCCTCGGGCGTCCGCCGGATGTGGCTGGCCAACCGCGGCAGCCTCCCGCAACTCGAGTGGGCACTGCGGACTTTCGGAGAACAGGTGCTGCCCCGAGTCCGTTGAGCTCGTCAGGACGGCAGGCTCTCCCAGAAGTCGAGGTTGTGCTCCTCCTCGAAGTTCCGGCTCGCCTTGGAACAGGCGGCCGGCGCGTCACCGCTCGCCGGAGAGGTGTCGCAGGCGACCAGCGACATCAACTCGCCCGTCCGCTCACGGAACTTGAGCCAGAACGGCGTACCGGAGCCGTTCGGGTGCCGACGCCGGCGGACTGCCCCGCGATGGTGACGTTCTTCGGGTCGCCGCCGAAGCGGGAGATGTTGGCCTTGACCCAGCGCAGGGCCGCCTGCTGGTCGAGGAGGCCGTAGTTGCCGGGGCCGTCCTTGCTCTCGGTCTGCCGCCGACAGCAGCAGCGCACCGTCCGGCGCGACGGCAAGCCCCGCGAAGCGGCGGGCCGCGTCGGCGGTCAGGCGGGGAGGATGGGCTGCTCGGCCCAGATGGTCTTGCCGGAGGGGCCGTAGCGGCTGCCCCAGCGCGCGGTGAGCTGCGCGACGAGGAACAGGCCGCGGCCTCCCTCGTCGGTGGTGCGTGCGCGACGCAGACGGGGCTGGGTGTTGCTGGAGTCGGTTACCTCGCAGACGAGCACGGTGGTGTCGCGGATGAGGCGCAGCCCGATGGGGCCGCCGGCGTAGCGGATGGCGTTGGTGACCAGTTCGCTGACGACCAGTTCGGTGGTGAAGGCGGCCTGGTCCAGTCCCCAGGCGGCCAGCTGGCGGGTGGCCGCCTCGCGGGCGTGGGCGACGACAGCGGGGTCGGCGGGGAACTCCCACGCCGGGGTGGCGTCCGGCGGCAGGGCACGGGTGCGGGCGAGGAGCAGGGCGATGTCGTCGCGGGGCGCAGGGTCGGGGGCGTCGAAGAGGAGGGCACTGCCGATCTCGTCCAGGGCCCGGCCGGGGCGGCAGTGTGCGGCAAGGCGGTCGGCCAGGTGCCGGAGGCCGACGTCGGGGTCGTGGCGGTGGATGAGGCCGTCGGTGTACAGGGCCAGGACGCTGTCGGGGTCCAGGGTGAGGGTGGTGGTTTCGAAGGGCAGGCCGCCCGCGCCCAGTGGCGGGCCGGGGGAGATGTCAATGAGCTGGGTGATGCCGTCGGGCCGGACCAGGACGGGGGGCGGGTGCCCGGCGCTGGCCAGGGTGCAGTGGCGGGTGATGGGGTCGTAGACGGCGTACAGGCAGGTAGCGCCGACCGTGTCGCGGTGTCCGGGGTCGGTCTCGGCGGCGAGCCGGGCGACGAGGTCGTCGAGGTGGGCGAGAAGCTCCTCGGGGCCCAGTTCCAGGTCGGCCAGGGTCTGCACGGCGGTGCGCAGCCGCCCCATGGTGGCGGTGGCGTGCAGGCCGTGGCCGATGACGTCGCCGACGACCAGGGCGGTCCGCAGCGAGGGCAGCGGGATCACGTCGAACCAGTCGCCGCTGATCTCGGCGCCGCCGCCGGCGGGCCGGTAGGCGCCCACGGTCTGGGCGGCCGGGGTGTCGGTGGTGGCGCGCGGGAGCAGGCGCTGCTGCAGGGCGACGGCCGCGCGGTGTTCGCGGGTGTAGCGGCGGGCATTGTCTACGCTCAGCGCGGCCCGCGAGGCGATTTCGGCCAGCAGGTCCGCGTCCTGCTCGTCGAAGGCCTCGGGCCGGTCGGTGCGCCAGAGCACCACGCCGCCGAGCCGCAGGCCGCGCGCGAACAGCGAGGCGGCAAGGGCCGAGTGCGCATGTTCGGGGAAGAACTGGCGGAGCAGTTCCGGGTACCTGCCGGCGGCCGCCGTCGGGTCGATGATGACAGCCCCGTCGCGCTGCAGGTGCCGCATGACGGGCATGTCCGGCATCCGGGGGATTGCCGCGCCCACCTGGAGGAGGGCGGCGGGCCAGGGGCCGGCGGCCGAGGCCACCGCGGCCCGGCGCAGGTGCAGCTGTCCCGCGCCGGGGATCTTCATGGGCTCGTCGCCTTCGAGCACGGCCTCGGCCAGGTCCACCGTGGCCAGGTCGCCGAGGGCCGGGACGAGGACGTCGGCCAGGTCCTGGGCGGTGCGCGTTACGTCGAGGGATGCGCCGATCCGGGCCGAGGCCTCGTGGCGCAGCTGCAGGTAGTCGCGGGCCCGCTGCTGCGCGGTGGCGTCGGTGACCAGCGCGGCCACGCCCATCGGATGCCCGTGGGCGTCCTCCAGCCGGACGGCGGACAGCGAGAAGGACCACTGCCGCCCGGGAACCTGCGGCGAGCGCATCCGCTGCTCGTGTCCGACCAGCGGTACGCCCGTGGCGAGCACCCGGCGCAGCGCCGCCTCGGCGGCCTCGGCGTCCTGCGGGGACATCACGTCCGCCAGTCGGCCGCCGGGGGGCAGGGCGGGGCCGCCGAAGAGCTCGGGGGTGATGTTGGTCCGCACGACGGTCAGGTCGGTGTCGTGGATGCCGATCCCGATCCGGTCCTGGGCGAGCAGGGCACGCAGGAGGGCCGCACCCTGCTCCCCGTCGCTCACGAGCCCGACGGGTGCGGCCAGCACGAGAAACTCGGCGCGGGCCTCCAGCGGCAGCACCCGGAAGACGACCTCGACCGCGTCACCGCGGCGGTGTCGCAGCAGCGCCCGGCCCGCCGCCACTCCGGCCCCGACAGGCTGGTCCCGCCACTCCGGCTCCGGGGCTTCGGCGAGCAGGCGCAGGACCGGGTGACCGCAGACCTCCCCGGCCGTCCGGTCCAGCAGCTCCGCGGCCTCCCGGGACCAGCACAGCACGGTGCCCCGAGCGTCGAGCACGGCCGTCGCGATGCCGTCCAACGAGGACGGCCGCGTGCCGACGCGCTGGGTGGAGCCCTTCATCCTGCTCCTTCCCCTCGCCGACGAGAACCGTGTCCAGTACGGGCGATTCGAGAAGGTCTGCGCTGCTTACAGACGGCCGCCCCCTGAGCGGGCCGAGCACGCCCCGGGCGTTGTTGCCGCCATCTGCCGGGAAAACGCTTCTGTCCAAGACATTGTAAGTCAGCAGGCCCCGAGCCCCGGGGTGCGCAGGAAGCAGGACCAGGTGTGCGCGCCCGCCGCAGGTCGGTGGTCCACCGCGACCTGAAGCCCGCGAACGTGATCCTGGCCCCGGACGGGCCGCGGGTGCTGGACTTCGGCATCTCGCGACCATCCCCCACTCCGGGACCGGCACACCTCAAGTACCGACGACTTTCACACGGGCGCCATCGGACCCTTCCCTGACGTTTGGTGCTCCTGGAACACTCCTTCCGCGCGCATTCCGTCACGATCCGGCCGGTCACCACCCTCAAGGGAAGAGGTCCCTCACTCATGCCCGAAGTCAACCGGCGCAGATTCCTCCAGATCGCGGGTGCCACCACGGCGTTCACGGCTCTGTCCGCCAGCATCGAGCGCGCCGCCGCACTCCCGGCCAACCACCGCACGGGGTCCATCGAGGACGTCGAGCACATCGTCGTCCTGATGCAGGAGAACCGTTCCTTCGACCACTACTTCGGCAAGCTGAGGGGCGTCCGCGGCTTCGGCGACCCGCATCCGGTCACGCTCGCGAGCGGCAAGTCGGTCTGGCACCAGTCGGACGGCACCAAGGACCTGCTGCCCTTCCACCCGACCGCCGACGACCTCGGCATGCAGTTCCTGGAGGGCCTGCCGCACAGCTGGCCCGACGGCCAGCAGGCTTACAACGAGGGCAAGTACGACCAGTGGGTGCCCGCGAAGGGCACCACGACCATGGCGTACCTCACCCGTGAGGACATCCCCTTCCACTACGCGCTCGCCGACAAGTTCACGATCTGCGACGCGTACTACTGCTCCTTCATCGGCTCCACCGACCCGAACCGCTACTACATGTGGAGCGGTTACACCGGCAACGACGGCACCGGTGGCGGCCCCGTCCTCGGCAACGACGAGCTCGGCTACGGCTGGACGACCTACCCCGAGCGTCTGGAGCAGGCCGGGATCTCCTGGAAGATCTACCAGGACATCGGCGACGGCCTGGACGCGAAGGGTTCCTGGGGCTGGATCGAGGACGCCTACCGCGGCAACTACGGCGACAACTCGCTGCTCTACTTCGACAAGTACCGGGGCGCCGAGCCCGGCGACCCGCTCTACGACAAGGCCCGCACCGGCACCGACGTCAAGAACGGCGACGGCTACTTCGACCGGCTGAGGGCGGACGTCCAGGCCGGAAAACTGCCGCAGATCTCCTGGATCGCCGCCCCGGAAGCCTTCACCGAGCACTCCAACTGGCCCTCGAACTATGGCGCCTGGTACATCGCCCAGGTCCTGGACGCGCTCACCTCGAACCCGGAGGTGTGGGCGAAGACGGCCCTGTTCGTCACGTACGACGAGAACGACGGCTTCTTCGATCACCTGGTGCCGCCGCTCCCGCCGAAGTCCGACGCGCAGGGCAAGTCCACGGTCGATGTCGGCCCGGACCTCTTCGAGGGCAGCAAGACCCATGTCGCCGGCTTCTACGGGCTCGGCCCGCGCGTGCCGATGCTCGTCGTCTCGCCCTGGAGCAAGGGCGGTTTCGTCTGCTCCGAGACGCTCGACCACACCTCGATCCTCCGCTTCATGGAGCGCCGCTTCGGCGTGCGCGAGCCGAACATCTCGCCCTGGCGGCGCGCCATCTGCGGCGACCTGACCTCGGCCTTCGACTTCTCCCGCAAGGACACCCGGCCGGTCGCGCTGCCCGACACCGACGGCTACGAGCCCCCGGACCGTGAGCGCCACCCCGACTACAAGCCGACCCCGCCCGCCCAGGGAGCCCTGCCCCGGCAGGAACGCGGCCTGCGCCTCGCCCGCCCGCTCACGTACGCGCCGTACGTGGACGGTGCGGTGGACGCGGCGGCCGGGAAGCTCACCCTCACCTTCGCCTCCGGCGCCAAGGCCGGTGCCGCGTTCCTGGTGACCTCCGGCAACCGCACCGACGGGCCGTGGAGTTACACCACCGAGGCCGGCAAGACCATCGCCGACACCTGGAACTCGGCGTACTCGAACGGCTTGTACGACCTGACCGTGCACGGCCCGAACGGCTTCCTGTGCGTCTTCAAGGGCCCGAACAAGACCGCCGGACCCGAGGTCACCGCCCGTCATACGGGCGACGACGTCATGCTGTCCTTGACGAACAAGGGCTCGCGCACGGTGCGGTTGAAGGTCGGCAGCGGATACGGCGGCCGGGCCAGGACCTTCACCGTGCGCGCCGGCGCCACCGTGCGGCACACCGTCGACCTCACGGCGAGCGGGCGCTGGTACGACCTGACCGTCACCTCCGACGCCGACCCGGCGTTCCTGCGGCGCTTCGCCGGGCACGTCGAGAACGGGCGGCCGGGGGTGAGCGACCCGGCGGTCATGACGGAGTAAAGCCTCGCGCGGGGCCCCTCGCCCGGCTGGCCGGAAACCGATGGTGCCGGGGTAGTGTGCCTCGGTGACCACGCAATCGAACACACCTGCAGGCTGGTACCCGGATCCGCACGGAGCGGCCCAGACGCTCCGCTACTGGGACGGCGCGCGCTGGACCGAGCACACGAACCCGGCCCAGCAGGCCAGTCCGCCCCAGCAGGCCCAGGCCGCGCCGCAGATGCCCCAGCAGCCGGCCGGACCGGATCCCCGGGTGCAGCGGCAGGTGCGGCAGCAGGCCGGGGTCGCGGCGGGCGGCCCCGGCGGCGGCAGCCTGTTCACCGAGCCGGTGCTGGTGGTGAACCAGAAGGCCAAGCTGATCGAGCTGACCAACGAGTACAAGGTCATGGATCAGAACGGCAACCAGCTCGGCTCGGTCGTTCAGGTCGGGCAGAGCGCGCTGAAGAAGGTCCTGCGCTTCGTGGCCAGCATCGACCAGTTCATGACCCACCGGCTGGAGATCCGCGACGCCTACGGTCAGCCGGTGCTGCTGCTGACGCGGCCCAGGAAGTTCCTCAAGTCGCGGGTGATCGTGCAGCGTCCGGACGGTCAGCCGGTGGGCGAGATCGTCCAGCAGAACGTCATCGGCAAGATCAACTTCGCGATGAACGTGGACGGGCAGCGGGTCGGCGCGATCAAGGCGGAGAACTGGCGGGCGTGGAACTTCGCGATCGTCGACCACACCGAGAACGAGGTCGCCCGGATCACGAAGACCTGGGAAGGCCTCGCCAAGACGATGTTCACGACCGCCGACAACTACGTCCTGCAGATCCACTACCAGCTGCCCGAGCCGCTGCTGAGCCTCGTCGTGGCGACGGCCCTCACCGTCGACACCGCGCTCAAGCAGGACTCGCGCGGGCTGGGCTGAACCCGCTGGTTCTCACAGTCGCGTGAGGTGCCCCGGCTCAGCCGGCCGGGGCATCAGCGCCGGCTCCGCCGTCGCCGATCCGGGCTCCAGCGCCAGTACGGCGGCCACGGGGTGGTCGTCGTCCTCGTCGACGTGGGGTGCCGTGCGGCTCAGCAGGACGACACCCCAGGACGCGAGCCCCGCTCCCGCCAGCGCGAGCAGCACGCCCGCCGCGCCGCCCTGGAGCCGCTCGCCCAGCAGGGCCAGCCCGATCACCGCGGCGGCCACCGGATTGGCCAGGGTCACCACGGCGAGTGGGGCGCCGAGGCCGCCTCGGTAGGCCGTCTGCGACAGCAGCAGCCCGGCCGTCGCGAAGGCCGCGACCAGCAGCGCCACCCCGATCACCTGCACGCTGAGCAGCGGACCGGTGCGATCCGCCACGGCCACCGTCACGGTCTGGGTGAGCGCCGAGGCGACACCGGAGGCGAAACCGGACGCGCCGGCGTGCCTCAGCCCCGGCCGGGCGCCCGGCCCCGCCAGCACGCCGATCAGCGCGGCCGTGACCGCCGCCACCGTCAGCGCCTCGGACACGCTCAGCACCTCCTCGGGCGCGGGCCCGGACGCGGTGACGAGGATCGCGGCCAGGCCGACCAGGGTGAAAACGGTGCCCCGCCACTCCACCGCGCTGACCCGCCGCCCCGCGACCCGCGCCCCCAGGGGCACCGCGGCGACCAGCGTGAGCGCGCCCAGCGGCTGGACCACGGTCAGCGGGCCGTACTTGAGGGCGACGACGTGCAGCAGCGCGGCCGACGCGTTGAGCACGACCGACCACCACCAGGCGCCCGAGCCCAGCAGCCGCACCAGCCCCGAGCCCGGGTCGCGGGAGGCCAGGCGTTCCTGGGCCACGGCCGCGGCCGCGTAGGCGACGGCGGAGAAGAGGGACAGGACGACGGCGAGGAGGGTGGCGTTCACCGGCCCGCTCCGACCAGGACGTTCTCCCCGGCGGCGGTCTCCCCGGCCGGTACGAGCTTCTCCCGTACCCGTCCCGCAGTGGTCGCCGACCGGTGCGGCAGGTGGATCACCGCGAGCGCGAGGCCGAGCAGGGCGCCGGCCACGAGCGCGTCGAGCCAGTAGTGGTTCGCCGTCCCGACGATCACCAGCAGGGTCAGCAGCGGATGCAGCAACCACAGCCAACGCCAACGGGACCGGGTGGCCACGATCAGGCCGATCGCCAGCATCAGCGCCCAGCCGAAGTGCAACGAGGGCATCGCGGCGAACTGGTTCGACAGCTGATCCGTCTGCGGCGGGCCGTACACCGAGGGGCCGTACACCCGCGCCGTGTCCACCAGGCCGGTCGCGGCGAGCATGCGCGGCGGGGCCAGCGGGAACAGCAGGTGCAGTACCAGGGCGGCGGCGGTGAGTGCGGCGAGCACGCGGCGGGCCCACACGTAGTGCGCCGGGCGCCGCAGGTAGAGCCAGATCAGGAAGGCCGCGGTGGCCGGGAAGTGGACGGTCGCGTAGTAGGTGTTGGCGATGTGCGCCAGCGTGTCGCCGTGCAGCAGCAGGGACTGCGCCGAGCCCTCGCCGGGCAGGTCGACGGCCCGCTCCAGGTCCCACACGCGGTGCCCGTTGCGGAAGGCCTCGGCGGTGTGGCCCGTCGCCAGCTGCCGGCCGAGCTTGTAGACGAGGAAGAGCCCTGCGACGAGCAGGAGTTCACGGACGAGCGGTGGCCGGGCTATGCCGCCCGGCGTCGCTTGTGCAGGCTCGGTGCGGGCATTCATCCCCCGGCCCCTTCGGTGACGGTGGTGCGTTGGTGGTGTCGGCCGAGGTTCTGACTCGCCGAGCACGTCGAGCTCATCGGAACGCCGACGGCCGACTGTCATCGATACGAAGACGTTCCGATACGCCACTGTACCGAAACGGAATTGTTTCGGTACAGTGGCGTATCGATAGACGTACGACACACTGGAGATGTCGGCACACTGGGAATACGGGCCCCTCGGGCGCGGAGCGCGGGTGAGGAGAAGGAAGCCGATGACGTCGCAGGCCGCGGACGGACCGGAGACGGTCGCCGCCTCGCGCCGCTCCAAGATCACGCCGGAGCGTGAGCAGGAGTTTCTCGACGCCGTGCTCGAGCAGGTCCGCGAATGCGGATACGAAGCCGTCACCATGGAGGGGGTCGCCGCCAGCACGCGGTGCAGCAAGTCCACCCTCTACCGGCAGTGGAAGACCAAACCGCAGTTCGTGGTGGCCGCCCTGCGCTCCCGCCGGCGGTCGCGCCTGGACGGTATCGACACCGGGTCGCTCGCCGAGGATCTGCGGGAAGCCGCACGGGCCGTGGGCCGGTGGTCGACGACGGACACCAAGCTGCTGCAGGCCCTCGGTCATGCCCTGACCCAGGACGAGGACCTCGCGCGGGCGCTGCGCGAGGCGATCGTCGATCCGGAGATCGCCGCGCTGCGGGAGATCCTGCGGCGCGGGGTCGAGCGCGGTGAGATCGCCGCCGACCACCCCGCGCTGGAATACATCCCGGCGCAGATGTTCGGCGTTGTACGCGCCCGGCCCGTCGTGGACGGGGAGTACGCCGACCAGGACTACCTGGTCTGCTTCGTGGAGGCCGCGGTGCTGCCGTCGCTCGGCCTCACCTGAGACTCAGGTCGCCGTCCATGGGATGACCGGACGGTGATCTGCTCGCGCCGCACCGTGGGGACGGGGGCGGCGCGCACCCCCCGGCCGGGTGGGGTTCCTCGTGAGCGGAGAGGCGCCCCACCCGGCCGACCGGTGTCCCGGGGCGGAGGGGACGGGACGTCAGACGTCCTGTCCGTTGCCGCCGCCGGTCGACACCTTGATGCCCTTGGTGATGGTGTCGAGGGCGGACTGCGTCTCCCCGACGTCGACACCGAGACGGACGACGACCATCTGCTGGGGGTTCGCGGGGGAGGGGAAGGCGAGCGACTGGACGTAGCCGTCGGATCCCTTGCTCGTGACCGCCTTCCAGCGGACCATGTAGCCCTTCTGTCCGGCCACGGTCACCGCCTTGGACGCCAGCACGTCGTGGGACGTGATCTCGCCGTAGCTCTTGCCGCCGTAGGACTCCTCGGCGTTGGCCGAGATGTCGGCCTTCGCCACCTCCTCGGCGGTGCTGCCCTTGGTGCCGAGCGCCAGGGCGGGGGCCGAGTACGCGCCACCCTTCGTGCACGTCTTGGAGGTGTCGCCGGGGCAGTCGTAGGAGTCGTTCGACGTGACCTGGGCGCCGACCGAGATCTCCTGGCCGTACCAGCCCTTCGGGATGGGAAGGCTGATCCCGTCGACCACGTCGGTCACCGAACCGCTCTCGATCTTCGGCGGCTCGGACTGGTCGGGCGAGGGCGACTGGCCTCCCGAGCCCCCTGAACCGCCGGAGCCCCCGCCGAAGGGGCCGCCCTGTCCGTCCGGACTCTGCCGGGAGTCGGCGGTGTTGTCGCTCCCGCCGCCGTCGCCGGACAGCGCGTACACGCCCACGCCGATGCACGCGAGGACCACGACCGCCACGCCCGCCGCGATGGCCGTGCGCAGCCCGCGCCGCGAGCCGGCGGGCGGTTGCACGGGATACCCCGGATAGCCCGGATGCGCCGGGTACACCCCGGCCGGCGACTGCGCCGGCGGACCCCATGCGGCGGCCGATCCCGCGGGGCGGGTCCGGTCCGTCCATGCCTTGCCGTCCCACCAGCGCTCGGTGGGAGGAGCGTCACTTGTCTGGCCCGGATCGGGATACCACCCGGGAGGAGTCACCTGCGTCATGGCCCCACCGTATGAGCCCTCGCTGAAAGTCGGATGAGAGAGGCGCGGATCGGCTCGTTCCGGTGCGTCCGGAACGGCTGAATTCGGCTCATTCCAGTACGAGGCGCACCGGCCTTGGGAAAGGGGCTTCTCGTCAACGTCAATGGGCTTGTGCCCCAGGTCTCTGACTGATGGTCAAGACTGGTGTCCGCTGGTCGCGGCCAGGGCGCGTCGCCGTCCCGTACCCCACGTCACCCGTCATGGCAACAGGTACCGGGACCGGCCTCCGCTTCGGCAGCCGGACGGCTACGCTCAAGGTCTGTACGTCATTCGGGCGACTTGGGGAGGTAGCGGAATGACGGAGGCACGGCCCACGGAGGCCGTCTCGGCCTCGCTGTGGGAGCGCGACGAGGAAGTCGCCGCCGTCGTCCGGGCGGTCGACACCCTGTGCGCGGACGGCACCTCCCCGGGCGGCCTGCTGATGATCCGCGGCGAGGCGGGCTTCGGCAAAACCGCCCTGCTGGCCGAGACCCGCCGCATCGCCGAACGGCGCGGCTGCGCGGTGTGGTCGGCCCGCGGCGGCCAGACCCTCAGGTCCGTCCCCTTCAACGTCGTACGACAGCTGCTGCAACCCGCCCTCCTGTCGCTGCTGCCCGAGGAGGCCCGCGAGTACCTCGGCGACTGGTACGACATCGCAGGCCCCGCCCTCGGCATCGCCGAGCCCGGTGAGCGGCAGGCCGACCCGCAGGGCGTCACCGACGGCCTGGTCGCCGCCGTACGCCGGCTGGCCCGGCGCGACTGGCCGCTCGTGCTGCTGATCGACGACGCCCACTGGGCCGACCAGGAGACCCTGCGCTGGCTCGCCGCGTTCGCCGAACGCCTCGACGAGCTGTCCGTGCTGGTCGTAGTGGCCCGCCGCCCCGGCGAGGTGTCCGGCGAGAGCGCCCGCCTCCTCGAGGCGGTCGCCGCCGCCGCGGGCGGCCCCGCCACCACGCTCAGCGCCCTGACCCCGGACGGGACCGCCGGGCTCACCCGCGCCACCCTGGGTGAGCACGCCGACGGCCCGTTCTGCCGCGAGGTCTGGGCCGTCACCGACGGCAACCCGTACGAGACCGTCGAGCTCCTCGCCAAGGTGCGGGACAGCGAACTGGAGCCGACCGAGGGCGCGGCCGGCGAACTGCGCGCCCTGAACCGCTCGGCCCGCGGCGGCGGCCTCGTCGCCCGCCTGGAGGAACTCGGCATAGACGCCACCCGGTTCGCCTGGGCGGCCGCCATCCTCGGCACCGGCATCTCCGTCGACCTGGTGGCCAAGCTCGCCACCCTGGGCCGCGAGGACGCCGTGCGCTGCGCCGAACTGCTGCGCACCGCCCGCATCCTCACCGCGCCCGACCCCGCGAACACCCAGGCGGGCGGCGGTGACCTGGAGTTCGTGCACCCGCTCATCGCCACCGCCGTCTACGAGTCCATCCCGCCCGCACTGTGCACCGCGATGCACGGCATCGCCGCCCAGGTCGTCACCGACTCCGGGCTCGGCGCCGCGGCCGCCGCCCGCCACCTCCTCCAGGTCCACCCGGACGACGACGAGGAACTCGTCGAGCAGCTGCGCGAGGCCGCCCGCGAGCACGTCGCCGTCGGCGCCCCCGACGCGGCCCGCCGCTGCCTCGAACGCGCCCTGCTGGAACCCCCGGCGCCCGAGGTCCACGCGCGCGTGCTCTACGAACTCGGCTGCGCCACCCTGCTGACCGCGCCCGCCACGACCATCGACCACCTGCAGACCGCGCTCGCCATGCCGGGCCTCGACGGCGGCGAGCGCGTCGAGGCCGTCATCCGCCTCTCCCAGGCACTCCTGCACAACGACCAGCTGGAGGAGGCCGTCCGCACGGTCGAGGCGGAGGCCGCCCGGCACGAGACCGGTCCCACCCGGATGCGGCTGCAGGCCGTGCAGTACATGTGGGAGGGCGTCCACGCGGGCGAGGCGACCTCGCCGGGACGCTCTCAGCGGCTCGCCGAACTCGCCCGCACCTGCACCGGCCGGGACAACTCCGAGCGCGCCCTGCTCATCCTGCGCGGCTTCGACGCCATGACCCACGGTGAGAACGCCGAGGAGGTCGTCGAGCTGTGCGACCGCGCCCTCGTCAACGGCAGGCTCGCCCCCGGACTCGGCTGGACCGACAGCGAGTGGGGAGTCGAACTCCTCATGATGCTGGCCGCCTCCTACGCCTACACCGACCGCCTCGACCGCGCGGAAAGCCTCTACACCGAGGCCCTGCGCGCCTACGAGAGCGCCGGCTGGAGCGGCGGCCACCTCGCCCTGGCCCACGCCTACCTCGGTCTCGGCCACCGCAGGCGCGGCCGGCTGAGGGAGGCGGAGACGTCCCTGCGCGAGTCGCTGCGCCTCGCCGAGCGCGTCGGCCGCGGCCTGCCCCTGTACTGGTCGGCGACCTGCAACCTGGTCGACACGCTGCTCGTCCGCGGCCACGTCGACGAGGCCTGGGCGATCGCCGAACAGTACGGCTTCGCCCCGCCGTACCCGTCCACCATCGTGCTGCCCGACCCGCGCTCCGTGCGCGGCCGCCTGCTGCTCGCCGTCGGCCGCGCCAAGGACGGCATCAACGAACTGGAGGCCGCCGAGAAGGCCGCCGCGGCCCGCGGCCACCACAACCCGGTGCTGGTCCCCTGGGCCGTCGACCTCGCCCGCGCCCTCGCCACGGAGGACCCGGGCCGCGCCGCCCGGCTCGCCACCGACGTCCGCCGGCACGCCGAACGCCTCGGCACCGACACGGCCATCGGCGAGGCCCTGCGCTGCGCCGCCGCGCTGGAGACCGGCCAGCGGGCGGTCCGGCTGGCCGCGCAGGCGGTCACCTACCTGGAGGCCTCGCCCTGCCAGTACGAACACGCGGCGGCCCGCGTCGAGTACGGCATCCTCTCCCGCTCGGTGTCCGAACTGAACCGGGGCCTGGCGCTCGCGCGGTCCTGCGGGGCGGACGGGCTGGCGGCGCAGGCGGAGGCGGTGCTGGAGTCGGGGCGCGGGCCCGGGTAGTTCAGATGTCCAGCAGCTGGTCCGTGACCGCCGCCAGCCGCTTCTGGACGTGGGGATCGTACGTGCCCTCGTGCGCCCTCGCCGGACGCGTGCCGTCGAAGTAGCGGCCGGTGCCGAGGTCCTCAGTGGCCAGCGCCAGTACGCCCGGAGCGCCGTCGGCGACCGTGTTCCAGGGGCCGACGCCGCCCTCCCGGACCATCGCCGTGTCCATGAAGGTCGCCGGGTGCAGTACGTTCACCGAGACGCCGGTGCCCTCCAGCTCCTCGGCGAGGGCGAACGTATGGGCCGCGAGGGCGAACTTGCTGCGGCGGTACGCGTCGACGCCGTTGTAGCCGCGGGTGAACTCGGGGTCGTCGAGGTCGAAGGGCTCCTGGCCGGCCGAGCCGACGTTGACGATCCGCGCGGGCGCGTTGGCGCGCAGCACGGGCAGCAGGGCGCGGGTCAGGGCGACCGGCGCCAAGTAGTTGACCGCCAGCCGAAGTTCATGCCCGTCGGCGCTCAGCTCGCGGCCGGAGCCGGGCGTACCGAAGCCCACCCCCGCGTTGTTGATCAGTACGTCGAGCTCGGGATGGGCCTCGGTGACCCGCGCGCCCAGCTCGCGCACTTCGGCCAGCGAGGCCAGGTCGGCGACGAAGCCGTGCGCCTCGCCCTCGGTGCGCAGTTCCTCGACGAGCCGTTCGGTGCGGCCCCGGTCGCGCCCGTGCGCGAGGACGACATGGCCGGAGCGGACGAGTTCGAAGGCGACGTACCGGCCGAGACCTGAGGTGGCACCGCTGATCAGGAGGGTCGACATGCCTCCACCGTAGGCACGTGGTGCGGACATGTGCGAGGTGCTGTCGAAGCTACGACCAGCATGCTCACCCTTCTTCTTCCGCCAGTACGCGCTGGGCCGCCGCGAACGCCGAGTTCGCCGCCGGAACCCCGCAGTACACGGCCGTCTGGAGCAGCACCGCACCGATCTCCTCGGGCGTGAGCCCGTTGCGCCGGGCGGCCCGCACATGCATGGCCAGCTCGTCGTAGTGGCCGTGCGCGACCAGGGCCGTCAGAGTGATCATGCTGCGTTCGCGGCGGGTGAGCGTCGGGTCGGTCCAGATCTCGCCCCAGGCGTAGCGGGAGATGAAGTCCTGGAAGCGCGCGGTGAAGGAGGTCTGCCGGGCCTGCGCCCGGTCCACGTGCGCGTCGCCGAGCACCTCGCGCCGCACCTCCATGCCGCGCGGGGCCGGTCCGCCGAGGTGCGCCCGCAGCGCGGTCAGGACGGCCTCCGGACACTGGGCGGGCGCCAGGTGCGAGGCGCCCGGCAGCTCGACGAGCGCGGCGCCCGGCACCGCGTCCGCGATCTCCCGCAGATGCGCCGGCGGGGTCGCCGGATCCTCCCGTCCCGCGACCAGCAGCGTGGGCACACGGATCCCGGCCAGCCGGTCGCGCAGGTCGAACGCGGCCAGCGCGTCACAGCAGGCGGCGTACGCCTCGCGGTCGGCGTCCCGGTGGTCCCGGACGAGCTCCGGCACGGTGAAACCGGGCGTGAACCAGCGGGCGCCGGCACTCTCCACCAGCCACTCCAAGCCGTCGCGCCGCACGCGCTCGGCCCGCTCCTCCCACGGCCTGGAGCCGTTGAAGTGGGCCGAGGAGCAGATCACCGCGAGCGACGACACCCGCTCCGGATGGTGCACGGCCAGATGCAGGCCCACCGCACCGCCCAGCGACACCCCGGCGTACGCGAACCGCCCCACGCCGAGGGAGTCGGCGAGCGCCAGCACCAGATCCGCGAGATCACCGACGCTGGCGCCGGGGCGAATGAGATCGGCCGCGGAGCCGCCGTGTCCGGGCAGGTCCCAGCGGATCACCCGGTGTCCGACGGACAGCTCGGGCGCGATCTTGTCCCACAGGGCGTACGACGTGCCCAGTGAGGGCCCGAGTATCAGCGGGGGAGCGGTGGTGGGCCCCTCGGCGCGGTGGTTGAGGAGTTTCTCGGTCAACGTCGCTCCAGAGCACGGTCGGTGAGGGTTCCGGCGGAGCCGGTGTAACGGGCGGGGTCGGTGAGCTCGTCGAGATCGACGTCCTTCAACTCCGGCTCCCCGGAAAGGAGTTCGCGCAGGCTCCGCCCCTCGGTGTACGTCCGTCGGGCGAGGTCCGTGAGCAGGGCCTTGGCGCGGGTCCGCCCCAGCACGGGGGCCAACTCGGCGGACAGCCGCTCGGAGACGACCAACCCGTGGGTGAGACCCAGATGTTCGCGCATGGTGTCCGCGTGGACCAGCAGCCCCTCGGCCAGCTCGGCGGCGTCCCGGGCGGCGCCGCCGACCAGCCGGAGCAGGTCGCGCAGCGGTTCCCACTCGGCGTGCCAGGCCCCGGCCGGCCGCTCGTCCTCCGCCGCCAGCGAGCCGTACAGCGTTGCCGCGAGCTGCGGTGCACGCCGGGCGGCGGCCGCGATCAGTGTGGACCGTACGGGGTTGGCCTTGTGCGGCATGGCCGAGGAACCGCCGCCGCCGCCCTCCGCCACCTCGGCGATCTCGGTGCGGGAGAGCGTGAGCACGTCCGCGGCGATCTTGCCGAGCGCCCCGGCGGTGAAGGCCAGGCACCCGGCGAGGTCGGCGATGGGGGTGCGGAGCGTGTGCCAGGGCAACAGTGGTTCCCGGAGCCCGAGTTCACGGGCGTACGCGGCCGGGAGCGCGGTCGCGTCCTCGGCGCCGTACGCGGAGAACGCCGCCAACGTCCCGGCGGCACCGCCGAGTTGGGCGGGCAGGCCGTCCCGTACTGCTGTGGCGCGGTCCCGTGCGTCGAGCACCAGCGACCGCCACCCCGCCGCCTTCAGCCCGAACGTCGTCGGTACGGCGTGCTGGGTCAGCGTCCTGCCCGGCATCGCCGTGTCCCGGTGTTCGGCGGCCGGCCGGGCCAGCGCCCGCTCGGTGCGGCCGAGGTCGTCGAGGACCCGGTCCAGTGTTCGCTCCGCGACCAGCATCATCGCCGTGTCCATGATGTCCTGGCTGGTGGCGCCCCGGTGGACGTACGGGCCGTACTCCTCGCCGACCGCCTTCGTCAGGTCCGCCACCAGCGGGATCACCGGGTTCCCGCCGCCGCGGGCGCGCTCGGCGAGGGAGCGTACGTCGAAGCGGTCCGCGTGGGCCGCCTCGGTCACCGCCGTCGCGGCCTCGTCCGGGGCGAGCCCCAGGGCGGCCTGGGCGCGGGTCAGCGCGGCCTCCGCGTCGAGCAGCGCCCGGAGGAAGGCGTCGTCGCTCGTCGCGGCCGCGGCGGGGGAGCCTGCCCACCCAGGGGCGAGCAGGCCGGTGGCCGCGTCGGCAGAAGTCACTGGAACTCCAGGAAGACCGTTTCGCCTTCGCCCTGAAGGCGGATGTCGAAACGGTACGTTCCCTTGCCCGCGTCCGCCGCGATCAGCGTGCCGCGTCGCTCCTCGTCCAGCTGGGACAGCAGCGGGTCCGCCGCGAGGGCGGCCTCGTCGCCGGGCAGGTAGATCCGGGTGAACAGGTGCACCAGCAGGCCGCGGGCGAAGACGCAGACGCTGAGGTAGGGGGCGTTGCGCCCGCGCGCGCCGGGCCGCAGCGTCCGCGCGTACCAGTGGCCGTTGGCGTCGGTCTGGATGCGGCCCCAGCCCGTGAACTCCACGCCGTTGCGGCCGAGGAAGCCGCCGCTCGCCGGATCGCGCCGCATCGAGCCGTCGACCGTCGGCAGGCTGCCGTCCGGGTCGGGACCCCACAGCTCCACGAAGGCGTCCGGCAGCGGCTTGCCCTCGCCGTCGTACACATACCCCTGGGCGGTGATGGTGTCCGGGTGGCCGACGGGCGCGATGTCACCGCCGCCGGGGAAGGGCAGGGCGTACCCGTAGAAGGGGCCCACCGTGTGCGAGGGGGTGGGCAGCACGCTCTCCGGGCTGCTCGTGTCGATCTTCGTCATGGCGGGTCAGCGACCTTCCTCGATCCAGGTGGCGTTCGGGCCGTCCAGCACGATGTCCCAGTGGTAGCCGAGCGAGAACTCGGGCACGGACAGGCTGTGGTCGTAGGTGGCGACCAGGCGCTGCCGGGCGGCGTCGTCCGTCACGGACTGCAGGATCGGGTCGTAGTCGAACAGCGGGTCGTTCGGGAAGTACATCTGCGTCACGAGCCGCTGCGTGAACGCCGTACCGAACATCGAGAAGTGGATGTGGGCCGGCCGCCAGGCGTTGACGTGGTTGCGCCACGGGTACGGGCCCGGCTGGATCGTGGTGAAGCGGTAGAAGCCGTCGGTGTCCGTGATCGTGCGGCCGACGCCGGTGAAGTTCGGGTCCAGCGGGGCGTCGTGCTGTTCGCGCTGGTGCGCGTAGCGGCCGGCCGAGTTCGCCTGCCAGATCTCCACCAGTTGCCCGCGGACCGGCCGCCCGTCCCGGTCCAGCAGCCGGCCGGAGACGGTGATGCGCTCGCCGATCGGCTCGCCGTGGTGCTGCCGGGTGAGGTCGTTGTCGATCTCGGTGATGTCCCGCTCCCCGAAGGCGGGCGAGGACAGCTCCACCAGCTCCGGGTCCTTGGCGACGTCGATGGTGATCGGCGGCTGTTTCGGGTGGCGCAGCACCGAGGAGCGGTACGGGGCGTAGTCGCGGCGCGGATGGTGCTCGACGGGTGCGCCGTCGGCGACGCGCTTCTCGTACGCGGCGTGCTCGGCCGCGATCTCCAGGTCGATGTCCGCTTGCGTGAGAGTCATGGGTTTCCTAACGCTTCCTAGCGTTCGAGGACGAGGGCGAGACCCTGGCCCACACCGATGCAGAGGGTGGCGACGCCGGTACCGCCGCCCCGGCGGGCGAGCTGGTGGGCGACCGTGCCGGCGAGACGGGCACCGGAGGCGCCCAGCGGGTGGCCGAGGGCGATGGCACCGCCCTGCGGGTTGAGGATCGCCGGGTCGAACTCTGGCCACTCGGCCACACAGCCGAGGACTTGGGCGGCGAACGCCTCGTTGAGCTCCAGCACCGACAGATCGCCGAATCCCTTGCCTGCCTTGGCGAGGGCCCGGTTGACCGCCTCCACGGGGGCGAGGCCGAAGTAGTGCGGGTCGAGGGCGGAGACGCCGGTGGCGCAGACGCGCGCGAGGGGCTCGCGGCCGGTGGCCTTCAGGCCCTCCTCGTCGACCAGGAGCAGGGCGGCGGCGCCGTCGTTCAACGGCGAGGCGTTGCCGGCGGTGACCGTCCCCTCGGAGGTACGGAAGGAAGGCTTCAGCCTGGCCATCGCCTCCAGCGAGGCATCCGGCCGTACGCACTCGTCGGCGGCGAAGACCACCGGGTCGCCCTTGCGCTGCGGGATCGACACCGGCGCGATTTCGGCGTCGAACAGGCCCTCGTCCTGAGCCTGCGCGGCTTTGCGGTGGCTGTTGAGCGCGAACTCGTCCTGCTGCTCCCGGCTGATCTTGTGCTTCTCGGCGATGAGCTCGGCCGACTCGCCCAGCGGGACGGTCCACTGCGGTTCCATCCTCGGGTTGACCATGCGCCAGCCCAGCGTGGTGGAGTACAGCTCGGCGTGCCCGGCCGGGAACGGCTTGTCCGACTTGGGAAGCACGTACGGCGCCCGGGTCATCGACTCGACTCCGCCCGCCACGGCGATGGAGGCGTCCCCGACCGCGATGGCCCGGGCGGCCTGGATGACCGCTTCGAGGCCGGACGCGCACAGCCGGTTCACGGTCACGCCCGGCACGGAGGTGGGCAGGCCGGCCAGCAACGCGGCCATCCTGCCGACGTTGCGGTTCTCCTCACCGGCGCCGTTGGCGTTGCCGAAGTAGACGTCCTCGATCCGGGACGGGTCCAACTCCGGTGTACGGCCGAGCAGTTCACGGATGGCGTGCGCGGCCAGGTCGTCCGGACGTACGGCGGCGAGGGCGCCGCTGTAGCGGCCGACCGGGGTGCGGACGGCGTCGACGATGTAGACGTTCTTCACTTCAGGCCCTCCGCGACGGTCAGCTTGGCGTCGGTCTTGCCGGTGATCTCGTCGACGCTCACGCCGGGCGCGGTCTCGACGAGCACCAGGCCGTCCTCCGTGACGTCCAGGACGCCGAGGTCGGTGATGATCCGGTTCACGCACGCCTTGCCCGTGAGCGGCAGCGCGCACTCGGCGAGGATCTTGGGGGAGCCGTCCTTGGCGGTGTGGGTCATCACGACGATGACCGTGCGGGCCCCGTGGACGAGGTCCATCGCCCCGCCGATGCCGGTGATCATCTTTCCGGGAATGGCCCAGTTGGCCAGGTCGCCCCGCTCGGAGACCTGCATGGCGCCGAGCACGGCGACGTCGATGTGCCCGCCGCGGATCATCGAGAACGACAGCGCCGAGTCGAAGAAGGAGGCGCCGGGCAGGACGGTGACGGTCTCCTTGCCGGCGTTGATCAGGTCGGGGTCGACCTGGTCCTCGGTGGGGTAGGGGCCGGTGCCCAGGATGCCGTTCTCCGACTCCAGGATCACCTCGACGCCCGGCGGGAGGTAGTTGGGGATCAGGGTCGGCAGGCCGATGCCGAGATTGACGTACTGGCCGTCCTCGAGCTCGCGGGCGGCCCGCGCGGCCATCTGTTCACGCGTCCAGGCCATCAGTTGCTCACCGTCCCTCGTGCCAAAGGCGCGGAAATCGTGCGCTGTTCGATCTGCTTGTCACAGGCCTGTTCCGGGGTGAGTGCGATGACCCGCTGCACGAAGATCCCCGGCAGATGCACGGCGTCCGGTTCGATCTCGCCCGGCTCCACCAGCTCCTCCACCTCGGCGATCGTCACTCGGCCGGCCATGGCCGCGAGGGGGTTGAAGTTGCGGGTGGACTTGTTGAAGACGAGGTTGCCGTGCCGGTCGCCCTTCGCCGCCCGTACCAGCGCGAAGTCCGTGCGGATCCCATGCTCCAGCACATACTCCGTGCCGTCGAACTCCCGCACCTCCTTCGGCGGCGACGCCAGAGCAACCCCACCGGAGCCGTCGTAGCGCCAGGGCAGTCCGCCGTCGGCGACCTGCGTACCCACTCCGGCGGGGGTGTAGAAGGCGGGGATCCCGGCTCCGCCGGCCCGCAGCCTCTCGGCCAGCGTGCCCTGCGGGATCATCTCCACCTCCAGCTCCCCGCCGAGGTACTGGCGGGCGAACTCCTTGTTCGCGCCGATGTAGGAGCCGGTCACCCGGGCGATCCGCCCGGCCGACAGCAGCACCGCCAGTCCCGAGTCCATCGCCCCGCAGTTGTTCGAGACGACGCTCAGGCCACCGACCCCCCGCTCGTACAGTGCCTGGATCAGCACGTTCGGCACACCGCTCAGCCCGAAGCCGCCCACCGCGAGCGACGCACCGTCCGGCACATCGGCCACCGCCTCCAGGGCCGTGGCGACCACCTTGTCCATCCGTGAAGCCCCATCCCGTTCGAGCGCCCGACGAGCAATTAGTCAGGGCACTGAGTATTCAGCGAGGTGCACCTCACGCTGCCACCGGCGGACCAAGGCGTCAAGCCTTCTGGCAAAGCCGAGGTCAGTGACGTGTACGACCCGCATACAGGTGGGTCAGCCACCCGGTAATGTTCAGTACACCAACGAATACAATCTCGGGAGCGCGTATGGCCGCGGTGGACCTCTCCACCCACCCCGGGCACCTGGCCCGGCGGCTGCAGCAGGCGCACTACCTGCTGTGGAACACGATGGTCTCCGAGGAGATCACCTCGCCGCAGTTCGCGGTCCTCAACGCGCTCGTCGCCGAACCCGGACTCGACCAGCGCACGGTGGGGGAGCGGGTGGGGCTGGACCGGTCCACCATCGCCGAGGTGATCAGCCGGCTCGGCCGGCGCGGACTGCTCGACAAGGTGCGCGACCCGCAGGACGGCCGCCGCTTCCTGCTGCGCCTCACCGACGAGGGGCTGCGCACGCACCGCAAACTGACCGTGCGCACGGCCCGGATGAACCAGCTCTTCCTGGCCCCGCTCTCCGCCGAGGAGCAGACCGTCTTCTTCGACCTCATCCGGCGGGTCTCCGACGCGGCCGAGGGGCTCCGCAACCCGGCGGAACCCCTCGTCACGCAGCCCTGAACACGGCCCTGAGCCCGGTCAGGCCTTCACGAGCACCACCCACACCTGACCCCGGGCGAAGTTCACGGGCGCACCGTCGTTCGTGGTGAACTCCGTGCCGTCCGTCGCCTTCTCGCGCTCCCAGCGCACGTCGTAGGCCCGGCCGTCGCGCAGTACCTCGGCCTCCCCCGAGCCGACCGTCTCGGTGTACGGCGAGTTGCTGCCGAGGAAGTCGCTGAATTCGGACTGGCGCACCTTCACGTGCTGCACGACCACCGTCGCGGGCGCCACCCGCTTCCCGTCGGTCGTCACAGTCGGCCTCCCGTCCTGCGAGACCAGCCAGCGGCCCTGGTCCGCGGACCAGGTGAAGGTGAAACGCGCGGCCGGGTAGCGCACGGTCCGCGAGGTCTCCCGCTGACCGCCCTCGGGCGCGGCGCCGTAGCGGAAGCCGGTCGTCAGCGCGTCCTCGCCCGGAGCGGAGGACAGCAGCTTGTTCGGGCGCAGGTAGAGGTTGTGCGGCGACGCCCTGTCGGAGTCGCGGAAGTAGGCGTCGGCCACCTTGCCGGGCGTCTGCGCGTCCAGCGGTGCCTTGTTGATCAGGGGCGTCAGCTTGCTGTGGGCCCCGGAGAAGGCGAGCGTCGGCCGCTCGAACTGGCGCAGCAGCTCAAGGTCGGACTCGCGGGCGCTGCGCACCGGCCCGACGACCTCGGGCAGCTCGGTCGCGTACACCGCCATCAGCCGGCTCAGCCCGCCCTCGACCTGCTCGGCGTACACGACGTCCGCGGAGTTCAGGCCGGTCTGGGGCCGGGCCGCGCGCACGTTGTCGATCTTCACCGCGAGCACGGAGCCGGCGCGGCTGACGGGGTCCGCGGGGCTCTGGGTCGGGGCGGGCGTCCGCGCCTGGCCGCGCCCGTCGTCGGCCGGGGCGCCCGATCCCGTGCAGCCCACCGCCAGCGCGGCCGTCACCGTGGCGGCCAGCAGCGCCACCGTAGTGGCGCGTCGCCCGCGAGCCTTGCGTCCCATGCCCACCGCCATCTATCTCGTGTCATCGATTGTGCACTTATTGGCCCATTGATGGCCATACCCGACCGGTTCTGATTGCGCGCGGTGAATAGACCGATCAGGCAAGATATGGCGGTTCGCGCGCCGGGGGGGGGGGGGGGGGCCCGGGGCCCCCCCCCCCCCCCCCCCCCCCCCCCCCCGGGGGGGGGGGGGGGGGTGGGGATCTGCAAAAACAACAAGCAAACGAAAAAAAAA
>NZ_JBEOVF010000097.1:0-22736 GCF_040295365.1 Streptomyces sp. NPDC002838
GGTCGATGGCCAGGTCCCCGTGTGTGTCGATCTTCGGTATGCCCCCGTCGGCGGGCGCGCCGGCCGCCCGGCGCAGCACGGCACGGATGCGCGCCTCCAGCACCCGGGCCTGCACGGGCTTGACCACGTAGTCGTCGGCACCCGCTTCCAGGCCTACGACGATGTCCTCGTCGTCGCCCCGCGCGGTCGCCATGATGATCGGCAGCGTCTGGTCCAGGGCCCGCATCCCCCGGCACACGTCCAGGCCGGGCATGCCGGGCAGCATCAGATCCAGCACCACGACGTCCGGCCGGAAGGACCGCAGCCGCTCCAGCCCCTCCTCGCCCGTCTCGGCGGCGGCGACGTCGTGGCCCTGGCGGCGCAGGGCGAGCGCGACGCCCTCCCGTACGGCGGGGTCGTCTTCGATCAGCAGAACGCGTGGCATGCGCTCAGTATCCGCAGAACCTCCACAAGCCCGGGACTCTGTTACCGGGTGATCACATGAGGCCCCAACAGGAGCCCGTTATCATTTCGTTACCGTCCGGGCCAGATCCCATCACATCGCGGTCACAGCCTGAACGACCATGACCGCGCACCGAGCAACTCCGCCCCGCACCCGCCGCCGCAGGAGCGGCCGCGCGCACGCCTCCGCGCGCGGGCGCAAGGGACCGCTGTGGGGAGGACTGGCCGCGCTGACCCTCCTCGGGGCCACCGGTTTCGCGGCAGTGGGATGGACGTCCGCGGACCGGGGAGGGGCAGGGGCGGGGGTCGACTCCGCCGCGCGGGACGAGCCCACCGGGCGCGCGGCGTCCAGCCCCGCCCCGCGCAGTCCTTCCGCGAGCCCGTCCGTCAGCCCGTCGAGTCCCTCCGCCCGCCCTTCCGAGCCGGTCATCCCGGCCACCGGACCGGGCACCTTCACGACCGCTTCCGGCGGGAGTGCCAAGGTGGGGAAAGGGACGGTCCTGCGCTACCGGGTCGAGGTCGAGGACGGCCTGAAGCTGTCCGCCGCGGCGGTCGCCGAACAGGTGGAGGACATCCTGGCCGACCGGCGCGGCTGGACGGCGGACGGCCGCTCGGCGTTCCAGCGGGTGTCGGGCGGCAGCACCGACTTCGTCGTACGCGTCGCGACACCCGGGACCGTGGACAAGATCTGCGGTCAGTACGGGCTGGACACCGGCGGCGAGGTCAACTGCAGCGTGGACAAGAACGTGATGGTCAACCTCAAGCGGTGGGAACTGGCAACGCCCGTCTACGCCAAGGACGTGACGTCCTACCGGGCCCTGATCATCAACCACGAGGTCGGCCATTTCCTCGGGCACGGTCATGTCACCTGCCCCGGCCCGGGCAAACCTGCTCCCGCGATGATGCAGCAGATCAAGGGCATGCACGGCTGCGTGCCCAACGTCTGGCCGTACGACGACGAGGGACGGTACGTCACCGGCCCCGCCGTTCCCTGAGCGGAGGGCTCAGCGCTGGTACCGGGCCAGCACCAGGTTCCCGTCCTCCTCCAGTCGTTCGCGGAGTTCGCCGAGCCCGATCGCGCCGCTGTAGTACTCCTGGAAGGCGGGTGTGGCGACCTTGTCCTTCCACTCCGGATAGCCGCGCACGGACTGCGCGGGCGCCGGGCGCAAATTTGCGGCAAGAGCCGTGCCGGTGGCCCAGCGGCCCTTCGCGGTGTGCAGGGCGGGGCCCCTCCAGGGCCTGGGTGCCGGTCAGCAGGGGCGTGTTTTGCGTTCAAGGGTGCTGAATAGCACAGTTACCGCGCGGGCACAGCTTCTGGGGCTCCTGCGTCGTGATTCGGTGTCGGGGTGGTGTTCTTCGGGCCACGGGCGAGGAGGTAGAGGAACAGGCCGGCCATGACGGCGACGCCTGCCCACATGGCCTGCTGCCAGCCGTCGACGAAGGACTGCTGCGCGGTGTGGATCAGGTCCTGCTCGTGGCTGCCAGTGCTCGGTGCTACCTCGATGGCGTTGGCGATGCCTTCGCGTGCGGTGTCCGCAGCTCCCGGGGGGATGCTGTCGAGCTTGTCGTCGATGACGCTGCGGTATCCGTTGGCCAGGAGCGCGCCGAGCATCGCGACGCCCAGGGCGGTGCCGAATTCGCGGGTGACGTCGTTGAGGGCGGAGGCCACGCCCTGCTTGGCGCGTGGCAGGGAGCTGGTGATGGCCTCGGTGGAGGGCGTCATGGACAGGCCCATTCCGATGCCCATGGCGAACATGCCGGCGAGGATGGACAGGTAGCCGCCGTCGACGGAGACGAACAGGGCCATCAGTGCCAGGCCGAGGGTGGACAGGGCGACGCCCACGGTCATGGTGGAGCGGGCGCCGATCTTGGCGGCCATCTTGGGGGCCAGGCCGGAGGCCATCATCATCATGACGGCCATCGGCATCATCGCCACGGTGGACAGCAGACCCGACCAGCCCAGCACGGCCTGGAAGAATGGGAAGAGCACGACGGCGATGCCGGCCTGGACGCCGAAGACGACGAGCAGGGTGGTCGAGCCGCTGGCCAGGCCGCGCTCACGGAAGAGGCGTACGTCCAGCAGGGATGCGTCGCGGCGGTGCAGTTCCCAGGCCACGAAGGCGATGGCGGCGACGACGCCGACGGCCAGGCTGATCAGGGTGACGGGGTCGGTCCAGCCGCGCTCGGGGCCTTCCTGCAGGACGAAGATGAGGCCGATCACGGCGATGGTGGACACCAGTGCACCGATGGTGTCGAAGGAATGGCTGGAGCGTTCGCGGGAGTTGGGCACCGACTTCAGCGTCATCGCCAGCGCGACGACGACCAGGACCACGGGCAGCACGAACAGCCAGCGCCAGTCCGCGACGTCGACCAGCAGGGCGGAGAGGAACATGCCCAGGATGCCGCCGCCTCCGGCGACGCCGGTCCATACGCCGATCGCTTTGCCTCGTTCCTCCTCGGGGAACGTGGAGGTGATGACGGCCAGCGTGATCGGCATGATCATCGCGGCGCTGATGCCCGCGGCAACGCGGGCACCGATCATTACCGCGGCCGACGGGGCGAGGCCCGCGACGACGCTGGCCGCGCCGAAGATGATCAGTCCGGTGATCAGCATGGGCTTTCGGCCCAGCCGGTCACCGATCGCGCCGAGCGGCAGCAGCAGAGCGGCCAGGGCCAGGGTGTAGATATTGATGATCCACAGGACGGTGGTCTGCGAGGCACTGAACTCAACGGCCATATGGGTCTGGGCGACGTTCAGGCCGGACACCGAGGCTATGACGGCCATCAGCGCGATCGAGACGGTGATCAGGATCGCGCGGAGCTGACGCGCATCCGGCGTACCCCCGCCGCTTACTGGTGCGGCCGCCGCCTGGGGAGGCAGGTTGCTACTCATTGTTTCCTCTCAAGAGGGGCATGCGGAATCAGCGCCGGAGCAGGGCCGGTCGCCAAAGGGTGGTGAAGCAGGAGGTCTGTTCACCGCGCGGACTGCGGGTGTGCGGTCGCGCGGTTCAGCTACGGCGGCTGGGGTGTCAGGCGGGGGCGTTCTCGGCCTGTGTTGCGGCGAGGGCCGCGTCGGTGTCGGCGGTGGCCAGGAGGGCGTTGATGTGGGATCCGGCCAGGGCGCCGGCCGCGGCGGACGCGCCGACCTGCGCGGTGAGGTCGGTGGCGTTTCCGGCCACCCACACGCCTGGAACGTCGGTGGTGCCGGCCATGGCGGAGGCGAAGCGGCGGCCCGTGTTGTCGGGCAGGTCTTCCATCGGCAGCTTCAGTCCGTCCAGGCCCTCGGTGCGGGCCTGCATCTGCGTGGCGACCGCGATGACCCGCCGTTCCACGAATGTGCCGTCGACCAGACGCAGGCCGGCAAGAGCGCCGCCCTCGTCGTTGACGACTTCCTGCACCTCGGTCTCGATGTTGCGGATGTTGCGGGCGGCGAACCGGGCGCGCGCGTCCTCGTCCAGGACGGTGCCGTTGGTGAAGTAGACCAGGTCGTCGGTGAGCTGACGGAACAGCAGTGCGTGGTGGAGGGAAGCGGGGCTGGTTGCGAGGATGCCGATGGGCTTGTCACGGACCTCCCAGCCGTGGCAGTAGGGGCAGTGCACGACGCTGCGGCCCCAGTGCTCGGCCAGGCCCGGAACCTCGGGCAGGACGTCGCGCAGGCCGGTGGCCACCAGGACGCGGCGCGCGGTGAGCGTGCGGCCGTCGGCCAGGGTGACGGTGAACCGCAGATCGCCGTCGGCGGTGGGGGCGGCGGGCTCGGTGGCGGCCACTTCACCGAAGACGATCTGGCCGCCGTACTGGCGTACCTGCTGGCGTCCGCGCTTGAGGATCTCGGGCGGCGGGGTGCCGTCCAGGACGATGAAGCCGTGCATCGCTGCGGCGGGCGCGTTGCGCGGGGTGCCGTTGTCGATCACGACGACCGAGCGGCGCGAGCGGGCGAGCATGAGCGCGCCGTTCAGGCCCGCGGCGCCGCCGCCGATCACCACCACGTCCACGCTCTCGGCGGGCAGGGTGTCGCTCTCGTAGCGGGAAGTCTGCGCAGACATGTCGCGCCCTTTCGTCGTACGTGGCCCCCCGTGCTGGACCATCTGTATTCGACGGTAAGCCCGCGTTGCAGTGAAGGCATAACATGTTGCCTATGACGCAAGAAGATGGGCAGTTGGACAGCCTCGTACGCAAACGGATCCGCGCCCTGCGGGTCGCACAGGGCTGGTCCCTGGAGGAACTGGCCACCCGCGCCAACCTCAGTCAGTCCTCGCTCAGCCGCATCGAGAACGGTCAGCGCCGCCTCGCCCTCGACCAGCTCGTCACCCTCGCCCGCGCCCTGGACACCACCCTGGACCAGCTTGTGGAGAACGCCGCCGCCGACGTCGTCATCAGTCCGATGATCGACGGTACCCACGGCCTGATGCGCTGGCCCATAAAGGGCGTCCCCGGCATGAGCGTCATGCGTCAGCGGATGACCGAACCGCCGCCCGACAATCCCGCCCGCATGCGCGCCCACCCCGGCCGCGAATGGCTGGTGGTCCTGTCCGGTACGGCAATCCTGATGCTCGGCCACCGCCGGTTCCGCATCGAGACCAATCAGGCCGCCGAGTTCCCCACCATGATGCCGCACGCGATCGGCGCCGAGGGCGGGCCGTGCGAGATCATGGGCATCTTCGACCGCGACGCCCGCCGCGGTCACCAACGCGACACCGACGAGTCCGGCGACTGCGACAGCGCACAGGGCCCCTGCGAGTAGCGCCCGTGCGAGAACGGTGGTGTGCCGCCGGAAGAGAGGGATTTTGCGTGGCAGGCAGCACACAGAGCGACCTCTTTGCGTAGTGCGCAAGCAGTCGCGCAATTCACGCCTGAGGTGCCTACGGTCGTGCCATGACCCCAGCTCACGGCCACACGCCTCACCATGGCGGCTCCCACGGCCACCACTCAGAGCACGACGACAGCGGCCAGGCGGAGATCCTTGACCTGGACGCCGAGGTGCTCGCCGAGCACATTGCGTCCATCACCGCCTGGCTCCCGCTGAAGTCCGAGCCGCGCCAGATCGTGGACCTGGGCTGCGGCACAGGTGCGGGCACTTTTGCCCTCCTTGAACGCTTCCCCGACGCGCACGTCATCGCCGTCGACGCTTCCGCCGGCCACCTGCAGCTCCTGCGCGAGAAGGCATACGCCCGCGGCATGCAGGACCGTGTGCGCACCGTGCAGGCCGACCTCAACACCGACCACTGGCCCGACCTCGGCACACCAGGCCTGGTGTGGGCCTCCGCTTCCATGCATCACATGGCCCGCCCCGACCGCGCACTGGCCGACGTCCACGAACTGCTCGCGCCAGGCGGCCTGTTCGCCGTCGTGGAACTGGACGGTTTCCCCCGCTTCCTGCCCGCCCACGCGCCCGAGGGCCAGCCTGGGCTCGAAGAGCGCGCCCATGCCGCAACCGACAGCTATCACGCCGAACACGTACCCCACCGCGGTGCCGACTGGGGGCCGATGCTGACCGCCGCAGGGTTCACCGTCGAGGACGAGCGCACCATCACCGTGCACATCGAAGGCAACCGCAGTCAGGTCATCGGCCGCTACGCCCACGGCAGCCTGCAGCGCATCCGCGGCGCCGCCGCACCTGCCCTCAGCCCCGAAGACCTCGTCGCACTCGACGAACTCCTGGATGTCGACAGCCCACACAGCATCCTGCGCCGAAGCGACCTCGCGGTCCGCACCGAGCGCACCGTCTGGGCAGCCCGCCGCGCCTGATCCCGGGCCGCCCTGTTGTCTGTCGGGCAGCGCCGACAGCCAATTACTTGCCTCATACGCAACCACTGCCGCGCACCCGCGTGCGTGTCGTCGGCTGACCAACCATGCCCGCGCACCCCTCGCGCGGCGCTACCGCCGCGCACCCCACGGCGCGGTGGAGAGGAAGGGAGTATCTCCATGACTGCACCTCAGATTCCCGCCGACCACGAAGCCTGGCGCCAGGGCCGGTGGGAAGAGATCGCCGGAACGAACGGGAAGGGCACGGTCATCGCCAAGGCCAAGATCAACGGCCACGATCCGCACACCCTGCCCGACCTGCCCGGCCAGTGGACCACCACCGCAACGGGTGCGCTGACAGTGACCGCCAAGGCCGAGGACGGCGTGCGCGCCAACGGCGAGGCCGTCGACGGAACCACGGAAGTGCCCTCCGGCAGCGTTCTGGAATTCCCCGGCAACCTGAACGGCTTCGCGGGCGGCGCCAATGGCTTCTATGGCGTCATCGTCATGGATCAAAGCCGTGTCGAACGCTCCGGCCTCAGCGGCATCGACCGCTTCCCGTATAACCCGGATTGGGTTTTCGAGGGCTACTACCGGGCTGCGCCGGAAGGGCGGCGTATCGAGGTGGAACGGCTGACCGCCCCGCGCAGCACGGAGGCCATCCTCGCCCCCCTCGACCTGGTCGTGACCGTGCACGGCACCGAATACGTCCTCGCCGTTCTTGAGGAGTCTCCCGGGCAGCGCCTGGTGATCTTCACCGACGAGACCAACGGGGACTCCACCCCGCAGATCGGCCGCTGGCTGGTGCTGCCGCTGCTGGAGCCCGGCAGCGCCGTGACCGTGGACTTCAACCAGGCCACGCTCTCGCACCACCACCTGAACCCGGACGTCTTTGTCTGCCCCCTCTCGCCACCCGGCAACCACCTGCCCATGCGCATCGAGGTCGGCGAGCGCGCCCTGATCCACTCCGCCACCGGCCAGAGCTGACCTGCCCCAACCCCCTTTTTGCACCGTTACCCGTAGCCCGTATAGGAAGAAGACCAGCATGAGTCAGGACCTCAAGGACAAGGCCGTCGCCTACCTCCGCGCACTCGAGGCGCGCGACTGGAAGGCCGCCCGTGCGCTCTGCGCCGAAACCGCCACCGTGTGGCACAACGATGGCAAGGGCGAGCAGTCCATCGAGGAGAACGTCGCGGGAATGGAGGGCCAGATCGAGTCCATCGAGTCGATGCGCTATGAGATCCTCCGCCAGCTCTCTCAGCACGGCGAAGTCCTTCAGCAGCACTTGGTGCACGTCGCCACAAAGAACGGGATGCGCGGCGAGGTGCACGCCGCCGTCTTCTTCGGCTTCAACGACGCCGGAGCGATCACCCGCATCGAGGAGTACGCCAACTTCATCCCCGTCGGCCAGGACAGCTGAGAGCCGAGGGCGGGGCCCTGCTCACCGCTGGCAGACCCGTGGGCGGGCCGCGCTGACGGAGAGGGGCCCGCCGCCCGATGAGGGAAGTAGCTGGCGAGAGGCACGCCTTTCGTTTCTCAGCCGCGGCCAGCACTGCTGCGAGTTCGGGCGAGGAGCTGCAACTCGATACGTCGATGATCCAACGACGTCACCGCGCGCAGTTCGCAGCGTCACACGCATCGCTTAGCGGACCTTGCGTGGCGTGGCGCTCTGCGACCCTAAATGATGCCGCGTCACCTTCGTGGTCCAGGCATACGCGATGCAGTGAGCTCGGCCGAGGCCGCCACCCCGGCCGCCCGCCCAGCGTTAAGCGCGCACTCGGCGGATCGGAATTGTGAAATCTCCACGCCACCGACTACTGTGCGAGAAAGGAAAATTCGAGTGTCCACAAAAGCTTCCGCCTCCCAGTCCCTGCGTGCCGGGCTCTCAGCTTTGATGTTGACCGGGCTGTTGTCCGTCGGCGCGATGCCAGCAACAGCAGCCCCTACACGCGTAATACCTGGGGGTGGGCTTACCTCATTGGTCGGTCTCGCTGCCGAGCGGATCCTGCTTGCTGACAAGGTTGCCGCCGCCAAGTTCGGCACGGCCGCGCCAATTGAAGATCCAGTACGGGAACAGCAGGTACTAGACCAGGCCGCAGCACTCGCCGCCGACGCCGGTATCGACCCCGAAAAAACTGTGGACTTCTTTCGAGCGCAGATAGAAATGAGCAAGGTAGTACAGCAGAGACTCCACAACCTTTGGACTGAACACCCGGAACTGGCACCAACTCAGCGGCCCGATCTGGCCACTGAAGTGCGTCCCGCGCTAGACCGGATCACCGTCGAGTTCATCGATCAACTGGCCGGCACGGAGGATCTGCGCAACTCCACTCTGCGCTGCAAGGCCTCGCTGATCCTTGCCAAGGAGAAAGCCAACCGCCAATACGGGCTCGACCGGTTGCATGACCGTGCCCTATGGGGAGCAATCAAGCCGGTATGCGCGTGATCCCCTTGTGATCGTCTCGCTAAACTTCAAGTGCCTCGCGCCCCCTTAAGACGCCCTCCGGCTGAAGTCCTGGCGGTCTTCCGCAAAGCCCCGGTGCAGGCCGAATCGAATGGCGTTTCCATCGCTGCCGCGGTCCTCACCCTGGAGCGGCACCCCTCAAAGGGCTCAACGCTTGTTGTCACCGGGCCGAATCGGGGTGAACCCCTGATTTCCCACGGTTGAACCTTCGTGCGTGAGGCGAGTCCGGGCGCAACAGCGGAACCCCGTATGGGGGCCGGACAAGTCTTCTTGGTTACAGCATGTCAGTCGCCCCGAGGAGTCACCCCTGATGCCCAGCATCACGTCGGCCGAGATACATACCGTCCCGACGAGCGGCAGATCCGCACCGCCCCAAGGCCACGCCCTGCGGCTCGACATCCAAGGGCTGCGCGCGGTGGCCGTCGGGCTGGTGGTGCTGTCCCACGCCGGCGTGTCCCAGGTCAGCGGCGGTTACATCGGTGTCGACGTCTTCTTCGTGATCTCCGGCTTCCTCATCACGTCGCTGCTGCTGCGCGAACTCACCACCACCGGCCGGGTATCGGTCCGTTCCTTCTACGCCCGCCGGGCACTGCGGCTGCTTCCCGCGTCGTCCCTCGTCATCGCCGTCACGCTGGGCGCGGCCTGGCTGTTCCTGTCGAAAGCGCGGCTCGCCGAGTACGCGGGCGACGCCCTCGCCAGCGCGCTGTACGCGGTCAACTTCCGGCTGGCGGCGGCCGGTACGGACTATCTCGACCAGAACAGCCCGCCGTCGCCGTTCCAGCAGTTCTGGTCGCTTGCCGTGGAGGAGCAGTTCTACCTGGTGTGGCCTCTGCTCCTGCTGCTCACCTGGCGGATCGCCCGCGGTCGGCGCCGACTTATCGCGGTGCCGCTCGGAATGCTGTGCCTCGGGTCGTTCGCGGCGGGCGTTCTCGTGACGAACTCCTCGGCGCCCTGGGCGTACTTCGGCTCCCTCACCCGGGCATGGGAACTGGGCGCTGGTGCGCTCCTGGCGCTGGTCACCGGCCGGCTGGAACGTTTGCCCGCCGCCCTCGCGGCCCCGCTGACCTGGCTCGGCTTGGCCTGCGTCACGCTGGCAGCGCTCTGGTACGACGACGAGACGCCCTTTCCCGGCTACCACGCCCTCCTGCCGGTCGCCGGCACCGTGCTCGTTCTGGCCGGCGGCTGCGCTCCCACCCTGCACGGCGCGGGATGGCTGCTGGGGCGGCGACCGCTGGTGTGGCTCGGCGGACTCTCGTACGGCTGGTACCTGTGGCACTGGCCGCTGCTGGTCATATCCCCGGCGGCGCTGGGCCGCGCCGACGGCACGGCCGACGTGCCGCTGGCGCTCGGGCTGTCCGCGGCGGCGCTGGGCCTGGCGTGGCTGACCCTGCGCCTCGTGGAGAACCCGGTCCGCTTCCACCGGGTCTTCCGCAGGCGTCCCCGCCGAGCCCTGGCGCTAGGGGCCGCGCTGTCCGCGGGCGCCTCGGCGCTGTCCCTGACGGCGACGGCGGTCCCGCCGACGATCGAGGTGGGCGATCCCGCGCCCGCGCTGGCGCGGGCTCTCTCCGAAGCACCGGCCCCGCAGGCCCGTCTCACCGAACTCCTGACGGCGTCCCCCACCGCCCTGCCGAGCAACCTCGCCCCGCCCCTGCCGAAGGTGAAGTCCTCCCGCTCCGCGGTCTACCGGGACGGCTGCCACGTCGACTACGCCACCACCCGTACCCGGTCCTGCTTCTACGGCGACCGGTCAGCCTCCCGCACGATCGTCCTCTTCGGCGACTCCCACGCGGCCCAGTGGTTCCCGGCCCTGCAACGGCTCGCGACCGCAGGCGGCTGGAAACTGGTCTCTTTGACGAAGGCCTCCTGCAAGGTCGCCGACGTGACCATCGTCAGCGGCCACAAGCCGTACACCGCATGCGACACCTGGCGCTCCAACGCCATTGCAAGGATCAAGACCCTTCGCCCCGCCCTGGTCGTCGTCTCCTCCTCGGACGCCGGCGACCCGGCCCGCCCCACCGCCAACCCCCTTCACCAGTGGACCACCGGCTTCGAAAACACCTTCCGCGACCTGGGCAGCTCCGGCGCCCGGGTCGCCGCCCTGCTCGACACCCCATGGCCCAAGGGCGACCCGATCGACTGCGCCGCCAGGAACTCCCTGCAACTGCGCGCCTGCGCACACCACTTGCCCGACGCGATCCGCGACGCGACCCGCGGTGCAGCCATACGCACCGCCGCATCGGCAACCGCCACCACAGTCATCGACCCCACCCCCTGGCTCTGCGCCCCCCGCACCGGCATCTGCCCCGTGGTCGTCGCCAACACCGCCGTCTACCGCGACGACAGCCACATCTCGGAGGCGTACGCCGAGGCGCTCACCCCGGTTCTGGCGCCGTCGCTGTATCGCCTCGTGGGCGCGCACTGAACACACCGCCGTGCCAGTGGACGTGATGTCGCCCATGTACTTCCGCTCCGGCTCGGTGGCGGTGAAGTCCCGCTGGAACAGGTCTGGAACCGGTGAGGCTGCCGGGTCCAAGACGGTGGTGCGCACGCGTCTGCGAAGGCGGATTCCGGTGATGGAGAACGTCCGCATGATACGGGCGATCCGCTTTTCGTTGACCCGCCGCTCTTTCTCGCGGAGCTCGGCGGTCACTCGCGGGGAGCCGTAGGCGCCGCCAGACTCACCGTGGACCTCGCGGATCTCCTCGGCCAGGACCCGGTCCTTGTGCTGCCGGGCGGCCCGGGCCCGGCGCCGGCGAGCCACTTGTAGTAGCTGGACCGGTTCACGTCCAGGACTTGGCAGAGCCGCTTCACCTCGTAGGTGTCCCGGTGGTCGTCGACGAACCGAAAGCGGCTCATCACCAGTTTGTCTCCCCGGCGAAATACTTGGCCGCCTTGCGCAGGATGTCCCGCTCGGTGGCGAGCTTGCGCTCACTCGCCTCGAGTTCGGCCACCCCCGAGCCTCCAGCTGCTGGACCCGCTCGTCCGGATCAGCGGACGGTACCGCCCCGCGACGTTGGGCGGCCGGCTTTGCAGCCGCGACACCACGGCGTTCGTGGTCCCGCAGCCCCCACTCGCGCAGGGTCGCCCGATTGACGCCCAGGTCAGCGGCGTTTCTTGTAGGTCGGCCCGGCTGTGGACTAGTACAGGGCCACGGCATCGGCCTTGAACTCGTCCGAGTAGTCCTTCATTGCCATCGGCGGTCTTCTCGCTTCCTCCGGATCAAGCAGGTTCAGTATCAGCGTGTCCACCACTGAGGGGGAGGCCTCCCCGGATCAGGCTGCCGCCAGCCTCACCAGGCCGCTGCAACGGCCCGGCGGAGAAGGCCTTTCACCTCCACTCGATTGCATGGCGCCTCGTGGCGTACTCGGGTGACAGTGAACCTGGACCGTTTGCCAACCAAGTCGGACCGCGAAGCCGCCCGGCGGTGCGGCTTCGACGGCACCGAACAGTCCACGTCTCAAGTCCGAGGGGTTCAGGGCTGACCGGTTCGGACGGCTGACCGACCCGTCATTCATGAGGTGGGCTTCGCCGTGCAGAGTTCGTGAGCCGTTCGGCGAGAGATTCGACGAGGCCGCGGAGCTCATGTGGGCGTTCGATGATGAAGGGCCGATCCAGCGAAGCGAGTACAGCAGGCAGCCAGTCGAGCCGGTCCACACGCAGTTCGACGCGGGACCAGCGCTCGGTCTCCGGATCTGCGCTGCTCGGGGCAGGGAGTTCCTCCACGATCGCGACGCCGGCGGGGAGTCGGGTGTGAATCTGCTCGGCCGTCCCCTGGACCCGCAGGGTTACCTCGTGCTGGTACGGAGCTGTGGCGAGCCCCGTTAGAACGCGGTTCGCCGGGTCGAGTCCGGCGGGGAGTTCGAACGAGCCGGGCAGGGTCTTCACGCCCTCGATGCGATCCAGTCGGAACGTCCGGTCCTCGCCGGTCGTGAGATCCGCAGCCGTTACATACCACCTGCCCGAGTGGGCGACGACCCCGTACGGGTGCAGAGTGCGTTCACTGCTCCGGCCGTCGGCCGCGGTGTAGCGGATCGAGATCGGCCGGTGATGGCTCACCGCGTCGGTGATCGAGAGCAGGACCGTGGATTCCGGAGCGACCGCTTCGCCGGGCGGAGCCGTGATGGCAACTGTGAACGCAAGGGAGCCGAGCACGGCGTCGAGCCTGCGGCCCAGCCGCTCGGGTAGCACCCGCCGGATCTTGGCCGCCGCTGTCTCACTCGCCGTGCCCGTTGCCGTGGTCAAGCCGGTTCGCCGCCCCGCGACCAGGCCGAGTAGCACAGCGAGCGCTTCGTCGTCGCTCAGCATGAGCGGAGGCATGCGGTAACCGGGGGCGAGCCGATAGCCGCCGTAGCGGCCGCGCACCGACTCGACTGGCACGTCGAGGTCGTAGAGGTGGCCGACGTAGCGCCGGACGGTGCGCTCGTCGACGTCGAGCCGACCGGCGAGTTCGGCCACGGTGCGGATGCCGCCCGACTGCAAGAGTTCCAGGAGAGTGAGCACGCGGGCGACGGGGCGAGGCATGTTCAGAAGTCTCCCGCATATACCGGGCAGGTTCCGCCCGGTATTCGTCGTAGCGTGCGATCAGTAGCTCAGAGCACCGAACGACCTGGAGAAAACCCATGAACTTTGTCTCAGTCCGTATCATCACCGGCGACGTGGGTCGCCTCGTCGACTTCTACGAGCGCGCCACCGGAGTCCCTGCCACCTGGTTCAATGAGGACTTCGCTGAGCTCAGGACCACCTCGGCCACCCTCGCGATCGGCAGCACCGGCACGGTCCCTCTGTTCGCGCCCGGCTCCGCCCGGCCGGCCGACAATCACAGCGTCATCCTCGAATTCCTCGTCGACGACGTGGACAGCGTGCACAAGAACCTGACCGGCTTCGTAGAGGACTTCGTCAACGAACCCACCACGATGCCCTGGGGCAACCGCGCGCTCCTGTTCCGCGACCCCGACGGCAACCTCGTCAACTTTTTCACCCCCGTCACGCCGGCCGCCATCGATAAGTTCGCTCGCTAGGTGTATTGACCCGCAGGGTTGTTGACGCGGCTGATCGGGGGTTGGCCTCCGAGTGCGGTGTGGCAGCGATGGTAGTTGTAGGTGTGCAGGAAGGTGTCGAGGGCTGCGGTCCGCTCGTCGTTGCTGGTGTAGGGCTGTAGGTAGGCTCACTCGTCGAGCAGGGGGCGGTTGAAGCGTTCGACCTTGCCATTCCTCTGGGGTCGGTAGGCGCGGGTCAGCTTTCCTGTGGCGCCGTTCTCGGCGAGGGCCTGTTTCCAGGCCAGGCCTTTGCGGTAGGCCCAGGCGTTGTCGGTGAGGACCCGCTCGATGCCGGGGATGCCGATCTGAGGATCCCCCGCTGTGCGGGAGGGGCAGACAACTTCGCTACTTGGCCGCATGCGCCACCGCAGCGGTGGGGCTCACAGTGACGACGGCCACCTCCGCCTCGGCGGAGGAACTCAACATCCTGGTCAGGAACGACTCAGGACTCCTACTGGGGCGAGGCTGCTTCGACCCGGAGCACGAGGCTACCTCGGCTCTGGGAGCATCACGGTCTACGACACCTACTGCGACGGCGACAACGGCATCGTTGCCGGCCTCTACGTCGTCCGGAACGGTGAGTGGGCGCGCAGCGGGCTGGTGAGCGTCCGCATACGGCGAGTACGTGCGGTTCCGGGTGTGCAAGCTGACGCCCGGCGGCCCCTGGAAAGACTGCAAGGACACGTTCACCTTCAACGACGACATACCCAGAGCGCGCCCGTGAAAGCACCCGACACCGCGGCTCGCACGTCTTCGCGAAGACCCTGGCACATGAACAGGGCTTCCTGGCGTGCGTTGGGAAGCCTTCCAGGAGAACCGCAAGGGCAAGCCGTTTCAGCGGAGGGGGCGTCCGTGTGACCTCGGTCAGGCGGACGCCGCCGAGCCATCGTCCGCCGGCCCACGCCCGATCACCTGCGTGGCAGTCTCCCGCACAACTCGCCGCAGCCACTGGTGAGCGGGGTCGCCGTCGACACGGGGATGCCAGGCGATGCCATAGGGGAAGGGCGGGAGTTCTTCTGGGGGAGCGGCGACGCGGTAGGCCGGGTCGTCGGCGTAGGGGAGAACGGCGTGGCGCGGGAGGGTGGCGATGAGTTCAGTGCCCGGCACTGCGGTCGCCGCCGCGGAGAAGTAGGGCACGCGCAGACCCACGGGACGGCGCAGTCCGTATTCGTCGAGTCGGCGCTCGACCATGGCCTGGCCCTCGGTCAAGAACTTGACGACGACGTGCGGGTACGTGATGAAGTCGTCCATGGTCAACCGGTCCCCGGCCACAGGATGGTCGCAGGACATCAGGCACGCGAACTCCTCCTCGAACAACGTCTCCCAGCGCAGCGCAGGCGGTGCCACGACTCCGGAGAAGACCAGGTCCGCGCGGCCCTGCTCGACGTCGGCGAAGGAGTGGTCACTCACGGGTACGACGGTCAGTGAGATACCCGGAGCCTCGCGGTAGAAGCGCGGGAAGAGGACCGGACCGAACAGCGAGGTGGCGAAGTCGGTGCAGTGAACGCGGAAGTGGCTGTTCGCCGTCGAGGGGTCGAAGGCATCCCCGCGCAGCAGCGCTTCCAGGCGAGGAAGGAGTTCGGCAAGCTCCGACTGAATCTGCAGTCCCCGGGGGGTCGGTTCGTACCCGCCCCGCGTGCGCACCATGAGTTCGTCGCCGAACGTCTCCCTGAGCCGGAGCAGGACGCGACTCATCGCCGACTGGCTCAGGTGGAAACGATCGGCCGCCCGCGTGACGTGCCTCTCCTCGAGCAGCACCGCGAGCGCTTGGAGAAGATTCAAATCCGCGTTCCGCAAGTGCGACATGGCACAGAGCGTATGCCACCTCCATGCAGGCTACGCATAAAGAGCCCCTGTCTCCGGACCTCATCATGCACCCAACGCATCGCAAGCATGCACTCTTTGCGTTGGACGACCGGCTTCCCACCGCGTCAGGCTCGCTTCTGTCTCGCCCACTCCGGGTACACAAGGAGTAACTCATCCATGTCCCAACACAGCAGGCGCAGCGTACTGAAATCCGGGGGCGTCGCGGCCGCCGCGGTCATGGTTCCCCTCCCAGCGGCCGACCCGGCCACAGCGCAGCCCGCGGTCGCACCAGCGGAACAGCCCCGAACGGCCGGCAACCTCACGCTGGACATCAACGGCGCCCAGCACCGGCTCCCGGCAGTCGAGGCCCGCGTCACCCTGCTCGACGCGCTGCGTGAACACGCCGGCCTCACCGGCACCAAGAAGGGCTGCGACCGAGGGGAGTGCGGGGCCTGCACGGTGCTCGTCGACGGCCGGCGCGTCAAATCGTGCCTGACTCTGGCCATGATGGAGGAAGGCCGCTCCATCACCACCATCGAAGGACTTGCCCAGGGGGCAGAACTGCACCCGGTGCAGGAAGCGTTCGTCCGCCGGGACGCCTTCCAGTGCGGCATCTGCACACCCGGACAGATCATGTCCGCGCTGGCCTGCATCGAGGAAGGCCACGCCAACTCCGAGGACGAGATCCGGGAGTGGATGAGCGGCAACCTGTGCCGATGCAGCTGTTACCCGAACATCGTCGACGCCGTGGCCGACGCGGCGAAGGCGGTGCGGCGATGAGGGACTTCGCCTACGCACGCGCGGACCGGGCCGCCGAGGCCGTCCAGCTCGTCGCCCGCAGCGCCGACGCCACGTTCGTCGCCGGCGGCACGGACCTGCTGAACCTGATGAAGGACGGCGCCGAGGACCACGACCTGGTGGTCGACATCAACCGCCTGCCGCTCCACGGCATCGAGGAGTCAGGGGGCAGGTTACGCATCGGCGCACTGGCCAGAATGGCGGACGTGGCCCTGCACCCGGTGGTCCGCAAGCGACTGCCCGTGCTGTCCCAGGCGCTGCTCGCCGGAGCCTCCCCGCAGGTCCGCAACCGGGCCTCGATCGGCGGCAACCTGCTCCAGCGCACCCGCTGCTGGTACTTCCGCGGAGAGGACTTCGCCTGCAACAAGCGCGAGCCGGGATCCGGCTGCGCCGCGCTGGAGGGCCGCAACCGCCGGCACGCGATCCTTGGCGGCAGCGACCACTGCATCGCCGTTCACCCTTCCGATCTCGCGGTCGCCTTGCGTGTCCTGGACGCCACGATTCACACGCTCGGCCCGGACGGCGCGCGGACCATCGCCATGGCCGACTTCTACCGGGCGCCCGAGGACACTCCGCACATCGAGAACACCCTGCGGCACGGTGAGTTGATCACCGCGGTCGAGGTGCCGTTGCCGGCCCCGGGAAGCCGCCAGCGCTACCTGAAGGTGCGCGACCGCGCCAGCTTCGAGTTCGCGGTCGTGTCCGTCGCCGCCGTGCTGCGGATGAACGGCCGGGCCGTCGACGAGGCCCGCCTCGCCTTCGGCGGTGTCGCTACCCGCCCCTGGCGCTCCTCCGAGGTTGAAGCCGCCCTGCGGGGCCAGGCGCTGACCGAGCAGAGCATCGCGGCGGCCGGCCGCGTTCTGGTCCGGGGCGCCCAGCCGCGAGAGGACAACGAGTTCAAGGTCGAGCTGGTCCAGCGCGCGCTCCAGGACGTGCTCGGCCGTTACACCGGAGGTTCCCGATGAGCACCGACGTCGTCGGCCGCCCGCTGTCCCGTGTCGAGTCCCGGCTCAAAGTGACAGGCGCAGCCGAGTACACCGCCGATGTGAAGCTACCCCGTCTGGCCCACGCGTTCATGGCGATGAGCACCATCGCCCGCGGCCGGATCACCCGGATCGACACCCGGGCCGCCGAAGCAGTACGCGGCGTGATCACCATCTACACCCACAAGACCATGCCGCGGCTGACGCAGCCCACTTACCGTACGTTCTTCAAGTCGTTCATCCCCATCCAGACCCCGGAGATCCACCACGCGGGCCAGCCCATCGCCTTCGTGGTCGCGCAGACCCTGGAACAGGCACAGCGGGCGGCGGAACTGATCGAGGTCGACTACGAGCAATCGGGCGCACCCGAGGGCGAGTTGGCCCAGGGCGAGGTGTTCCTGCCGCCCACCGGGCCGGACGGTCCCAACACCTTCCAGCGCGGCGACGCGGCGGCCGGCATGGCCCAGGCGGACGTCCGGATCAAGGCCGAGTACACGATCCCCATGCACCACCACAACCCGATCGAGCCCCATGCCACCACGGCCGCCTGGGAAAGCGCGAAGGTGACGGTGTACGAGACCACACAGGGGCTGGACGGCACCCGGCAGGCCGTCAGCCAGGCCCTGGAGGTCCCGCTCGCCGACGTCCGGGTCATCTCCCGTTACCTCGGCGGCGGCTTCGGCACCAAGGGCCCCGTCTGGCCGCACACCGTACTGACCTGCGCTGCCGCCCGTGCGCTCGGCCGCCCGGTCAAGCTCGTCCTGTCCCGCGCGCACATGTTCACCTCCAACGGCCACCGCGCCCAGACCCACCAGACGATCGAGCTCGGCGCCCGCAACGACGGCCGTGTCACCGCGCTGAACCACGTCATCACCCAGCAGATCACCCGCAACGACATCGCACTGTTCAACAGCAGCGAACCGATCCGCATGCTGTACGACATCCCCAACCTGTCCAACGAGCAGCGCGCCGTACGCCTGGATCTGCCCACCCAGAGCTTCATGCGATCCCCGGAAACGTGCACCAGCCACGCCCAGGAGGCGGCCCTCGACGAACTCGCCCACGCCCTGGACATGGACCCGGTCGAGCTGCGCAAGCGCAACTGGAGCGCGCGGAACATGGAGAACGGCCAGGAATGGGGCAGCAACCACCTCCGTGAGTGCTACGACCGCGCGGCGTCGATGTTCGGCTGGTCCCGGCGCGAGGCGCGCCCCCGCTCGATGCGCGACGGCGCCGAACTCGTCGGCTGGGGCATGGCCACCTCCGCGCACACCGCGGGCGGCAGGCCCGGTGCGGGTGCCCGTATGACTCTCGGCACCGACGGCAAGGCACTCATCCAGGTCGCCACCCAGGACAACGGCACGGGCACGTACACGATCATGACGCAGATCGCCGGCGAGGTGCTCGGCGTGCCGGTCTCCGACGTGACCTTCGAACTCGGCGACAGCGCCTTCCCCTTCAGCTTCGCCTCCGGCGCTTCCACCACCGCACCCGGCGTCGGCAGCGCCGTCAACCGGGTGTGCACCGCTGCCCGCAAGGCCGTCATCGACATGGCCGTGGCCCAGCCCGGCTCCCCGCTCCGCGGCGTCCCCGCCGAGCGCGTGGACACCGCCGACGGCCATCTCTTCGACACCGCCAACCCCCGCACCCGGGTGAGTTATCGCTCGGTGGTCGGGCACGGCGGCAAGCCCCTGACCTTCCAGGTCGCACCCGTCAACACCCCACTCGGCTACTCGACCGGCGCCGTCTTCGTCGAAGTCCGCGTCGACCCGCTGCTCGGCCGGGTCCGGGTGACCCGCGTGGTCGGCTGCTACGACCCGGGCACCGTCCTCAACCGCAAGACCGCTCGCAGTCAGGTCCTCGGCGGTGTGATCTGGGGCATCGGTTTCACGCTCTTCGAGCACACCCTCGTCGACCCCGCGACGGCGAGGATCGTCAACCCGAACCTCTCCGGCTACCTGATGCCGGTCAACGCCGACGTCCCCGACATCCAGGTGCAGTTCATCGACGAGCCCGACCCGGCCAGCGACGCCCTGGGCGCCCGCGGCTTCGGCGAGACCCCCATGACCGGGGTCACCGCCGCCATCGCCAACGCCGTCTTCCACGCCACCGGCAAGCGCGTGCGCGACCTGCCCCTCACCCAGGACAAACTGCTGTGACCGGCCACGACGGCGTCTGGGACGCACTGTACGAGGCGTGGTCGTCCGGCGAGCGCTCCGGTGTGGCGACGGTGGTGAGCACCTTCGGCTCCGCTCCGCGCCCGGCAGGATCGGCCATGGTCCTCACCCCCCAGGGGCGCGTCGTGGGCTCCGTGTCCGGCGGCTGCGTCGAGAGCGACGTACTCGAACGGGCCCGTGAGGCCATCGAGAACGGAGCCCCCCAGCAGGTGTCGTACGGAATCAGTGATGACGACGCTTTCGCCGTCGGCCTCACCTGCGGCGGCACTCTGGAGATCTTCGTCGAGCCCGTCGACCTCCGCACCTTCCCCGAGCTGGCCAAGGTGATGGTGTCCGTGCGGGCCGGCACCCCCATAGCCGTCGCCACCGTGCTCGACCATCCGCGTCCGGAGGCCGTCGGCACACATGTGGCCCTGCGCGCCCACGACCACTACGGCAGCCTGCGCCCGCCGCACACCCCACCGGACCTGATGGACGACGCACGGGCACTGCTGCGCAACGGTGACAGCGCGCTGCTGAGTTACGACACCGAGGGCATCCGCGTCTTCGTACGCTCGCTGACACCGCCCCCGCGGATGCTGCTGTTCGGCGCCGGGGACTTCGCCGCAGCCCTCACCTCGATCGGACGGACGCTGGGCTACCAGGTCACCGTGTGCGACGCCCGCCAGGTGTTCACCACAGCCGATCGCTTCCCGGACGCCGACGAAGTCGTCGTGGCCCGGCCCGACGCGTACCTGGCCGAAGAGGCGGCGGCCGGGAGGGTGGACGCGCGGTCGGTGATCGTTTCCTTCAGCCATGACCCGAAGTTCGACATTCCCCTGCTGGAGACCGCACTGGGACTGGATGTCGAGTACGTGGGCGCGCTGGGTTCGCGTCGCACTCATCAACGTCGCACCGCGGCCCTGCGCGAGGCCGGCGTCACCTCGCCCGCTCTGGCGCGGCTGTCCTCCCCGGTAGGGCTCGACCTCGGCGGGCGCTCCGCCGCGGAGACCGCCGTCTCCATCGCCGCCGAGATCATCGCCACCCGGCACGGCGGCCGCGGAGTGCGCCTGTCCGACCGCGACGGCCCGGTCCACACCATGCGGGCAGCCGGGTGATCGGCGGTCCAGCGGGTCTTTGACCAAGTCTCAGCCGTGGGCTGTGCCGGTGCGGGTGGCCTTTCGGCGTGATGGCGTGCGGCGGCAGAACAGCGACACCGTTGCGAGACCGGCTGCCGGATTCGCCCAGTGACGAGAAGGCGGTTGTGGGTTGCGGTCCGGCGGTGAGCGAAGCTACGCCTGCATGGCGCGTCGTGCCATGCAGCCCATCGTGCGGACGACCAGGCGCCGTGGCAGGAACTTGCTGGCGAGGGCGAGGGGACGGGCGTTGGTGATGACTGATGGCGGTGCGGAGCGGCGGTCGAGGGTGTCGAGGGCTGTCCTCACGACGTGGTCGACGGTGGCCCGTTTCGATCCGTAGTCGGCCGACTGGCTGTCGGCGGCGTCGTAGAACTCGGTCTGCACCGCGCCGGGGCACACCGCCAGGACGCGCAGACCAGTGCCGCGGGTCTCCTCCCACAGCGATCGAAACCACCCCCGAGCACCGGCTCGAGCTGATCACCCAAGCGTCGGCCTGGGCTGGCCTTCGTACCCCTGACCGCGCTGGGTGTCGCGGAGGTGGAGCCCCGGCACGCCGGCATCGCGGGTGGACTGATCAACGCCTCCCGGCAGGTCGGCGGTGCGCTCGGGCTCGCGATCCTCACCACCCTCGCGAACCCTGCTGCCGACCGCGTCACGCCCGGACCCGCAGCCCTGGCACATATGGCTACCGCCGCGCCCTCACCGCGGCGGTAGCCATCGCGCTGTTCGCCGCCGCCGGAGCCGGCGTCCACCTGCTGCGCCGCCGTCGCCCTTCAACGGCGACACCGCCGGCACCTCACCGACAACTCCCCCCTCGCACGCCGGGGCTGAACCCGGCGTGCCCACCAACCCGAACCGTTCACACCTTCGCCTGTGCGGCCGTAGTGCTTGCGCTTCGGCGATCGGCATGGTGCCGATCCGTATGTGGAACGAGAAGCCCGGTTACGTGCTGAACTCCCTTTCGATGCCGCTGTTGAAGGCAGGGGGGAATTGCTGACCGACGATGTGGCGGATCCGGCATCGGTCGATGACGTGTGGCGAATCGGTACCGGTGCGTCCCACGGGCCGCTCGCGATGCTGGACCTCATCGGGCTCACGACGGCGCATCGCATCGCTTCACGCGGCGACGCCAAGCATCAGGAGTTCGCCCGGCTGTTCAGGGAGCGCGATCGACAAGGGCAGGTTGGGCGTGGCCACGGGCGAGGGATTCCGCTCCTATTCGGATGCCCGTGGGGCGCTGAGGAGGGGCGGGCGATCCGCTGGCGGCCCGGCACCGCAGGGACGGGCGGGATCGCTTGCTCGCGTGTTCCACCCTTGCCGCGGTGGCATGCTGTCGGGGGGCTAGGCCGGAGCGGACGTGCCGTTGACCCGGCGGTCGACGTTGGCGGTGAGACGGCGCAGCAGGACGCGGACCGTCTCGATCTCCTCGGGTTCCAGACCCATGGCGTCGCCGATGACGGGTGGTACGGCGCGCAGGACCGCCCGCAGCTCCCTGCCCTCCTCGGTGAGGCCGATCTCCACCACGCGCTCGTCGTCGGCCCGCCGTCGGCGCTGGATGAGTCCGCGGCTCTCCAGGCGCTTGAGCAGAGGGGTGAGGGTGCCGTGGTCCAGGTGGAGCTGGGCGACGAACTCCTTCACCGGCACCGTTCCGTGTTCCCACAGAACCAGCAGGACCAGGTACTGGGGGTAGGTGAGTTCGTGCTCGTTCAGCAATGGCCGGTACACACCCGTCACGGCGCGCGAGGCTGCGTAGAGCGTGAAGCACAGCTGGTCGTCCAGAAAGAGGGACGGCTCGGCGCTCTCCGAACCGACCAAGGGGGGTGTGTCCTGAATCACATCAGCCTCATTCCTTGTGCGCCTTCGCAGGTCAACGCCTTCTTCACGTTTCACATCAACTTGAAACCAAGTATAAAGAACAAGTACCTAGTGCACAAGATTCTTGTGCACTAGGTTTCTGCTCAGCCGGTCACCCGGTCCCGAAACCCACCAGCCCCCCGGCACGAGAGCGAGAAGGACATGACGAACAAGAGCACTCGGCGTTTGATCCTCACTGGCGGTGCCCTGTTGGCGGCCGTTGCGAGCGGAACAGCTCTGACATTCGCCTCCAGCGGAGCGGCCGGTGCGGCCGGCGGAGCACCGCGCCTCGACTCCAGGACGACCACCGCGCAGCC
>NZ_JBEOVF010000098.1:0-21583 GCF_040295365.1 Streptomyces sp. NPDC002838
ACCCCCGGCCCCTGAACCTTCGGGGCTCCGTACCCCCGGCCCCTGAACCTTCGGGGCTCCGTACCCCCGGCCCCTGAACCTTCGGGGCTCCGTACCCCCGGCCCCTGAACCTTCGGGGCTCCGTACTCCCGGCTCTGAACCTCCGGGGCTCCGTACTCCCGGCTCTGAACCTCCGGGGCTCCGTACTCCCGGCTCTGAACCTCCGGGGCTCCGCATCCAAGGCCCTGAACCTCCGGGGCTCCGCATCCAAGGCCCTGAACCTCCGGGGCTCCGCACCCCGGCCCCCGAACCTCCGGGGCTCCGCACCCCGGCCCCCGAACCTCCGGGGCTCCCCACCCCGGCCCCCGAACCTCCGGGGCCCGCACCCGAGCCCCGAACCCCAGGCCTCGACCCCAGAGCCCTCATCCCAGACAGTGCGCCAGCGGTTCCCCGCGCACCCACCGCCCAACCTCCTCCGCGGCGATCCGCGCCGCCTTCTCCGCCACCGCGCGGCTCGCCCCGCCGAGGTGCGGGGTGAGCACCACCCGCTCGTGGAGAGCCAGCAGCCGTGAGTCCGCCGGCAGCGGCTCCCGCTCGAACGTGTCCAGCGCCGCCGCCGACACCTGCCCGCTCTCCAACGCGTCGCACAGCGCCTCCTCGTCCAGCAGCGGGCCGCGCGCCACGTTCACCACCACCGCGCCGGACGGCAGCAGCGCCAGCTCACGGGCGCCGATCAGGCCGCGGGTCTCCTCGGTGAGGCGGGCGTGCAGGGTGATCACGCGGGAGCGGGTGAGCAAGGTGTCGAGCGAGGACACGCGCAGGCCGTGGATCTCGCCGCGCACATAGGGGTCGTACACCATCACCTGCGCGCCGAAGGCGCACAGCACGCGGGCGACCCGGCTGCCGACGGCTCCGTAGCCGATCAGCCCGACGGGCAGGTCCTCCAGCTCCAGGCCGCTGTGCTCGTACGTGTAGTAGGCGGCGCCCTCCCAACTGCCCCGCCGGGCCAGCAGGTCGTGGGCCTGGGGGATGCGGCGCAGGGCCGCCAGCAGCAGGCCGACGGTGAACTCGGCGGTGGCGGCGGCGTTGCGGCCGGGCGCGAAGCACACCCGGACGTCGTGCGCCTTCGCCGCGTCGAGGTTGACGTTGACCGGGCCGCCCCGGCAGACGACGACCAGCCGCAGGTCCGGACAGGCGGCCAGCACGCGTTCGGTGACCGGGCCCATCTGGGTGACCAGGACCCGCGCACCGGCCAGCGCCTCGATCAGCTGGTCCTCGGCGTCGCTGGCCTCCTCGACCTCGGCCACCGGGCCGAAGGGTTCCAGGGGCCAGCCGAGGGTCAATTCGCGTACGTCCACGGGCTGTTCGCCCACCTCATGGGTGACCTCCCGGGTGATCAGTCCCGGCAGGACGAAGTGGTCGCCGGCGGCCACCACACGTACAGGTTCGGTCATCGCAGGGAGTCTCCCGTCACGTAGCTCCAGCGCGGTCATCGGCGCCCACCGTCGGGCACACCTCATAACGGACCTTGTGCTCGTCCAGGTCACGCAGGGCGTCCGCCGACGCCCCGTCGTCGACCAGGACCAGGTCGAAGCGGGACAGCGGGACGACCCGGTGCAGGGCGACCCGGGCGAGCTTCGTGTGGTCGATCAGCAGGATGTCGCGGGCGGCCGAGTCGAGCATCGCCCGCTTCACGGACACGATGTGCTGCTCCTGGTGGTAGGCGTAACCCCCGTGCACCGCCGACGTCGAGGCGAAGCAGACGTCCACCCGCAGCGACTGCACGGCCTCCACGCAGGACACCCCGAGGAAGGAGGAGTGCAGCGGGTCGTAGTCGCCGCCGAGGGCCATCAGGTGGATGCCCCGCTGATCGGAGAGCAGGTTGATCGCCTCCAGGAAGTTGGTGACGACCGTGAGCGGGGTGATCTCGCCGAGCCGGAGCCTGCGCGCTATCTCCAGGGCGGACGTGGAGTCGTCGAGCATGACCGCCATGCCGGGCTCGATGTGCTTCAGCGCGCGGTCGGCGACGGCGGCCTTCTCCGCCCGCATCGTCTTCAGCCGGTACTGCACGTTCGACTCGAACACCCCGGACGGCTGCGCGGTCACCCCGCCCCTGAACTTCCGTACGACGCCCTGCCGCTCCAGCTCGTCGAGGTCCCGGTGGATGGTCATCAGGCTCACCCCGAAGCGCTCGGCGAGCTCGGCCGCGGTCGCCGAACCGTCGGCCAGCACCTGCTCGGCCATGGCGGCCTGCCGGGCGGCCGGTCCCTGCTGTGCGCTGTTGCTGCTGTTCATCCGGTGCACTTTCCGCGGCCGGTCCGGTGGGGGTCAACACGTCGAGTCGACTCGTCAACAGAGAGTGGAACGGCGGAACTTGCGCGTCAATCCCTCGCGCAAGCGAAAATCTCGCGTCAATATCGAGAGAGAGTGAGAAGTTCACAGACCGGGTCGCGATGTGCTGGAGATTGCAGGGAGGTCCGGATGGCGGACGAGGGCGACGGCGGTGTGGCGTGGCTGGGGATCGACCTGGGCACGCAGGGCGTCCGGGTGCTGGTGGTCACCGGGGACGGCACGGTCCTCGGCGGCGGCTCGGCCCCGCTGACCGGGCGCCGCGAGGGGGTGCGGCACGAGCAGGATCCGGGGGAGTGGTGGGAGGCGGTGTGTACGGCGTCCCGGTCGGCGCTCGCCCGGCTGCCCGGCGTACGGATCGGCGGGCTCGCGGTGTGCGGGACGTCCGGGACGGTGCTGCTGACGGACGGCTCGGGGCGTCCGGTGAGCCCGGCGCTGATGTACGACGACGGGCGCGCGGCTCAGGAGGCGGCACGGGTCCGGGCGGCGGGGCTGTCGGTGCAGGACACGTGGGCGTTGCCGAAGGCGTTGTGGCTGGTCGAGACCTACGTGCAGGGGCCGGCCCACGTGCGGGGGCGGATCGCCCACCAGCCCGACCTGATCGTCTCCCGCCTCATCGGCGAGGTCCCGCCCGCCGACTCCAGTCACGCCCTCAAGACCGGCTACGACCTGGAGGACAAGGCGTGGCCGTACGCCGTGTCGGCCGAACTCGGGCTCCCCGACGGCCTGTTGCCCGACGTCGTACCGCCCGGCACCCGTCTCGGCGAGGTCTGTCCGACCGCCGCCGAGGCCACCGGAATCCCCGCCGGCACGCCCGTGATCGCCGGGATGACCGACGGCTGCGCGGCCCAGATCGCCTCGGGAGCCCTGCGGCACGGCTCCTGGAACTCCGTTCTCGGCACCACCCTCGTCCTCAAGGGCGCCTCCTCGACCCCCGTCCGTGATCCCACCGGTGTGCTCTACAACCACCGGACGCCGGACGGCACGTGGCTGCCCGGCGGAGCCTCCAGCGTCGGCGCGGGCGTGCTCGCGGCGGCCTTCTCGGGAGCGGACCCGGAGGTCATGGACCGAAGGGCGGCCGCGTTCGAGCCGTCCGGTGTGGTCGCCTACCCGCTGGTGTCACCGGGGGAGCGGTTCCCGTTCCTGGTGCCGGACGCCACCGCCCTGCTCCTGGGCGAGCCCGCCGGCGAGGCCGACCTGTGGGCCGGGCTGCTCCAGGGCGTCGCCTACACGGAACGGCTGTGCCTGGACTACCTCCACCACCTGGGCGCCCCGCTCGACGGCCCGCTCACCTTCACCGGCGGCGCCGCCCGCAGCGCGTACTGGAACCAGCTCCGCGCCGACATCCTCGGCCGCCCGGCCCGCGTACCGCACCAGACCGAACCGGCCCTGGGCATGGCCGTGCTGGCGGCGTACGGGACGGAGACGCCCCGCCACCTCCACCTCGCGGACGTCGCCGAACGCATGGTCCGCACCCGTACCGTTCTCGAACCCCGCCCCGGCCGCACGGCCGCCTTCGCCGAGCCGTACGCCCGCCTCGTCGACGAACTGACGACGCGCGGCTGGCTCCCGGCCCCGGTCGCCGCGCATGCACGCACCCGCCTGGACAGGGACAACGCGAGTCCATGAGCACGGCCCCGGACACGTCCCCGGACCTGGATACTGCGGATTTATGAGTACGACCCTCCTCCTGGCCCGGCACGGACAGACGATCTGGCACGCCGAGAACCGTTACGCCGGCATCAGCGACGTGCCCCTCACCGACACCGGCCGCGCCCAGGCCGAGGCTCTCGGCCGCTGGGCCGCCGCCCACCCCGTCGACGCGGTGTGGACCTCGCCGCTCTCCCGCGCCGTCGCCACCGCCGACCCCGCCTGCCGCGCCCTCGACCTCACCCCGCACCGCGAACCCGACCTGCGGGAATGCGACTTCGGGGTGGTGGAGGGCCGTACCCTCGCCGAGTTCGCGGCCGAGGACCCGACGGCGGCGGACGCCTTCCGCGCGGACCCGGTCGCCCATCCCTTCCCCGGCGCCGAGGACCCCACGGCCGCCGCCGCACGCGGATCCGCCGCCCTGCGCCGCATCGCCGCCGCCCACCACGGCGAACGCGTCCTCGTGGTCGCCCACAACACCCTGCTCCGCCTGGTGCTGTGCACCCTGCTGTCGATCCCGCCGGCCGGGTACCGCAGGGTGTTCCCGCGGTTGCGCAACGCGGCGATCAGCGAACTGCGCATGAACACCGACGGTTCCACCGCGCTTCTCTCACTCAATGTGCCGTGCGAGCCGGACCTGCCGTAGCACCATGGGGCGCATGACGGAGATCGACACTTCGGTACCGCACTCGGCCCGCATCTGGAACTACTGGCTGGGCGGCAAGGACAACTACCCCGCGGACGAGCTGGCCGGCGACGGCTACACCGCCGTCTTCCCCGGCATTTCCACCATCGCCCGCAGCAGCCGCGCCTTCCTGCGCCGCAGCACCCGGTACCTGGTGCGGGAGGCCGGAGTCCGCCAGTTCCTGGACGTCGGCAGCGGCCTGCCCACCGTCGACAACACCCACGAGGTCGCCCAGGGCATCGCCCCCGAGTCGAAGATCGTCTACGTCGACAACGACCCGCTGGTCCTGGCCCATGCCCGCACCCTGCTCACGTCCACCCCCGAGGGCGCGACGGCGTACGAGGACATCAGCCTCTTCGAGCCCGAGCGCATCCTCGAGGCCGCCGCCAGGACCCTCGACCCGGCCCGCCCCACCGCCCTGATCCTCAGTGGCATCCTCGGCCACGTCGCCGACCACGACCAGGCCCGCGACCTCGTCCGCCGCCTCCTGAAGGGCCTCCCCTCCGGCAGCTACCTCTCCGTCAACGACGGCTCCCGCGGCACCGACCCGGACTACGAACAGGCCCAGGACACCTACAACGAGAGCGGCGCGGTTCCCTACTTCCTGCGCCCGGTCGACCAGATCGCGGCCTACTTCGAGGGCCTGGAGCTGGTGGACCCGGGAGTGGTGTCGGTACCCCTGTGGCGCCCCGACGGCCCCGACCCCGACCCGATCGGCCAGCACGGGGGCCTGGGCCGCAAGCCCTGACCGGCCGGCCCCGGACCGCACCCGCGCGCCACCCTCGCGGGTGCGGGGCGTTTGTGATCACGTGCGCCGGAAGGGGAAATTCTGCCTGTTCTGCACGCGTCATGAAGGACATGGCGTGGGACGAGTGGCAGCAGTTGAAGAACGGCGCTGCCGAGCGGAGGTCCCCACAGACACAGATCAACAGCGCCCCCGGTGCCGGAGGCGCTTCGGGCGACCCCGATCTGGTCGTCCACCAGGACGACCTTGGCGCGGTCGGCCGCATCGGCCGCAACACGGAAGCGGCCCCGCGAGTCACGTCCTCGCGGGGCCGCTCCTTTACTCCGCCTGCCGTCGTGAAGGGTGAGAAGACGATCACGAGGCAGGACGTTCTGCGGAGGCGTCAGGGAGCCAGCAGCAGTACGTCCGCACGGGACTTCGCGGCCTCGTAACGCCGGGCCACGTCCTGCCAGTTGACGACCTGCCACATCGCCTCGATGAAGTCCACCTTCTGGTTCCTGTACTGCAGGTAGAAGGCGTGCTCCCAGGCGTCGAAGACCAGGATCGGCGTCGCGCCCTGGCCGACGTTGCCCTGGTGGTCGTAGACCTGCTCGACGATCAGCCGCCCGCTCAGCGGCTCGTACGCCAGCACACCCCAGCCCGACCCCTGCGTGGTCGCCGAGGCCTTGGACAGCTGCGCCTTGAAGTTCGCGAAGGACCCGAAGGACTCGGCGATCGCGTCCGCGAGCTCGCCCACCCCGTCCGCCTCCAGCGGCTCACCGCCGCCGTCACCGGTCATGTTCCGCCAGTAGATGCTGTGCAGGATGTGCCCGGACAGATGGAACGCGAGGTTCTTCTCCAGCCCGTTGATCGAACCCCACAGCTCCTTGTCCCGCGCCTCCGCGAGCTGCTCCAGCGTGTCGTTGGCGCCCTTCACATAGGCCGCGTGGTGCTTGTCGTGGTGCAGCTCGATGATCTCGGGGCTGATCACGGGGGCGAGCGCGGAGTAGTCGTAGGGCAGTTCAGGCAGCGTGTAGACGGGCATGGCGGGTTCCCCTCCGAACCTCTTATTGCAAAGATCTTGCAAGTGCAGGCTAGCAACAACAAGAGGGCTGCGGACAACAAGGAGGCCCCCACGTGTGTCACGTGGGGGCCCTTCCTTGGCTGCCGCGGCGGCTCAGGCCTTGGCGCGTGCCTTCTGCCAGGCGTACCCGACGACCGTCAGGACCAGCGTCATCCCACCCGTCGAGTACAACTGCACCCGCGTATCCGGCTCCCGCGCCATCAGCACGAAGATCGCCGCCATCCCCGCCAGCGCCACCCACGTCAGCACCGGGAACGCCCACATCCGCACGACCAGCTTCTCCGGCGCCTCGCGCTCCAGGCGGCCGCGCAGGCGCAGTTGGGAGACGGCGATGAAGAGCCAGACGACCAGGATGACCGCGCCGATCATGTTGAGCAGCCAGGGGAAGACGTCGTCCGGCCGCCAGTAGCTGAGGACCACGCACACGAAGCCGAAGACCGAGGAGGCGAGGACGGCGATCCGCGGAACCCCGGCCGACACCCTGCCCAGCGCTTTCGGGCCCTGGCCGCGCTCGACCAGCGAGTAGGCGATGCGTGAGGAGCCGTAGATGTTGGCGTTCATCGCGGAGAGCAGGGCGACCAGGACGACGACGTTCATGAGCTGGCCGGCGCCCGGGATGCCGAGTTCGTCGAGGGCGGCGACGTACGGGCCCTTCTCGACGACCGCCGGGGAGTCCCACGGGACCAGGGTGACGATGACCGCCATCGAGCCGATGTAGAACAGCGCGATACGCCACATGGCCGTACGGACCGCGCTCGCCACACCGCGCACCGGGTCCTGCGACTCGGCCGCCGCGATGGTGACCGTCTCCAGGCCGCCGTAGGCGAAGACGGAGGCGAGCAGGCCGATGACCAGTCCCTCGCTGCCGTTCGGGAGGAAGCCTCCTTCGCCCGTGAGGTTCGAGGTCCCCGGGGCGTCCGTGCCGGGCAGGACGCCCGCGATGGCCAGCACGCCCAGCACCAGGAACAGCGTGATCGCGCCGACCTTCAGGGCCGCGAACCAGAACTCGAACTCGCCGAAGTTCTTCACGGCGGCCAGGTTCGCCCCGCAGAAGACCACCATGAACAGGGCCACCCAGGCCCATTCCGGTGTGCCCGGCAACCAGCCGGTGACGATCTTCGCCGCGCCGATGCCCTCCAGGCCCACGGCCGTGCAGAGCAGGATCCAGAAGGACCAGCCGGCGGTGAAGCCGGCCCAGGGGCCGATCGCCCGCTCGGCGTGCGCCGAGAAGGAGCCGGAGGACGGGTACGCCGCCGACATCTCGCCCAGCATCCGCATCACCAGCATCACGAGGAGGCCGGAGAGGGCGTAGGCGACGACGATCGACGGTCCGGCGGCGGCGATCCCCGCGCCGGATCCGACGAACAGGCCGGCGCCGATGACCCCGCCGAGGGCGATCATCGACAGGTGGCGCTGTTTGAGGCCGTGGGAGAGGGAGGCGCCGCCGTCCTGTCGTTCTTGTGACGGCGTCTCGGTGGGGGTGCTGGGCATGGCGCGACTCGTCCGGTACGTGAGATGGGCAAAAACGCCGCCAGTCTGGGCGGACGGGGTGGTCGGCGGGCGGGACCGCTCAGCATGCGGACGCCTCCGGCACGCAACGTGAGGCCTCCACCACTTTGGTCGGTCCCGACAGTCGGCGTTCACGGCGGGCGCGTGAGCGAAACGTCCCTGCCTCAGTGACCGTTATCACGCCGTACCCGGTGTAACCGCCATCCTTTGTGTGGAGCCCACCATGCCCGCGCTCCTCCCTTTGTCGATCGCTGACGGTGAGCGGCCGACACGCGCTGGGATAGCGTCGCCGTGTCCCAACCTGCCCACACTCTCCGCGGAGTCCTCATGAGCACCGCTGCCGTCGCCCCCGCCCGCCCCGGGCAGGTCCTCGCCGACCTGCTTCCCGCCTCCCGTGTCCGGGACGTCGCGCTCGTGGTCGGCGGTGCCGCGCTCACCGGCCTCGCCGCCCAGCTCGCGGTGCCCGTGCCGGGCTCCCCGGTGCCGGTGACCGGCCAGACCTTCGCCGCGCTGCTCGTCGGCACCACCCTCGGCGCCGGCCGCGGTTTCCTCTCCCTCGCCTTGTACGCGCTGGCCGGCATGGCGGGCATGCCGTGGTTCGCGGGCGGGGCCTCCGGTGCGGCGATGCCGTCCTTCGGCTACATCCTCGGCATGCTGCTCGCGTCCGTCGTCGTGGGCGCCCTGGCCCGCCGCGGCGCCGACCGCTCGATGCCGCGGATGGCGGGCACGATGCTGCTGGGCGAGGCGATCATCTACGCCATCGGCGTCCCGTACCTGGCCCTCGCCACCGGCATGTCCGCCTCCGCCGCGATCGCGGCCGGCCTCACCCCGTTCCTGATCGGCGACGCGCTGAAGGCGGCCCTGGCGATGGGCGTGCTGCCCACGGCCTGGAAGCTCGTCAAGCGCTGACGCCGTAGTTCCTGCGGAAGAGGTTCGCCGGGTCGTACCGCGACTTCAGACCGGCGAGCCTCTTGCGCGTTTCGGCGTCGTACAGACCCTCGGTCCGGTCGCCCGCCCCGAACGCGAAGTTGAGCGCGCGGCCGATGGTGACGGGCTCGAGCAGCGCGAAGGCCGGATCCAGCAGCGCGCGGGCTTCCTCCCGGCCGCCCACCGTCAACAGGCCCAGCAGAAACCGTCCTTCGCGATACGGCACCGAGTTCGGCGCATGCTGCGCCAGCGCCCCGCCCAGATGCCTGATCTGCAGGACGCACAGGGCGCCGGAATCCGGTCCGGTACGGGCAATGACCTCGGTGGCCTTCGGGACGTCCAGCTCTTCGAGCACAGCACTCTCACCGTAGTAGGCGTGCGGGACGTCCGGGTCGCTGTGGACCGTGTGGCTCTCGGCGTACGGCATCAGGCGCAGCGAGTCGGTGAGCACCGGCCCGAGGCCGCGCAGCGGGGCGACGAGCCGGTCGCCATCGGGGCCCGTGTGCGCGACGTGCACGGAGATCTCGTACCGGCCGCGCAGATGCGGGGGCAGCTCCGGGACGTCCGGGTAGCAGACGGCGCCGAAGGACGAGGTCAGCGTGTCGGGCACGGTCCGCGTCCACGCCTCGTACGCCCGCAGCACGGCCGCCGGGTCGACCTCGCGTCCGTCGAAGGAGAGCGAGCCGCCGTAGAGCGTGCGCACGGGGACGAGGCCGATCTCCAGCTCGGTCACGATGCCGAGGCCGTGCCCGCCGCCGAGCAGCGCCCAGTACAGGTCGGGCTCCGACTCCCGGGTCACGTGCCGCAGCCGCCCGTCCGCCGTGACGATGTCGAGTCGGCGCACATGGTCCGCCGCGTACCCGAACTCCCGGGCGAGGAGGCCGAGTCCGCCACCCAGCGTGTACGACACGGCGCCGACGCCGGGCGCTGAGCCGTTGAGGGGCGCGAGCCCGTACGGCTCGGCGGCGGCCACGACCTGGCTCCAGCGCACGCCCGCCTGGACGCGGACGGTGCGGGCCCGCGGATCGACGTGCACGACGTCCATGCGTTTCGTGGTGATGAGCAAGCCGCCCTCCGACGGGCCGGGCAGGCCGTGCCCGGTGGCCTGGACGCCGATCGGCAGGTTCCGGTGGGCCGCGTAGCGCACGGCGGCGATCACGTCCTCGGTGGAGCGGGCGGCGACGATCATGGCGGGCCGCTGGGCGAACCCGGTCTGGAAGCCGGCGAGTTCGTCGTCGTAGCCGGCGTCGTCGGGGTGGAGTACGTGCAGGTCTTTGGTGCTGTCTGTGGTCTCGGTCAGGTAGCTCATGCGGCTGATGGTGGAGGCATAACCTGACAGGTGCCGTCAGGTTATGCCTCCGGGCTCCGGTTTGTCCGGTGACGTGGTGGCGTCAGCTCGCCCGCTGCCGTGCCGGCCGCCGCTGCGACCACCACAGCCCGGCCAGGCCGGCGGCCATCAGGGCCGCGCCCGCCGCGCCCAGCGGCAGGACGTCACGCTCGATACCGGTCTTGGGCAGTTCGTCGCCGCCCGGCGCCACCGGCTTGTTGTCGGTGCCGAGCAGCAACGGGGTGGCGGGAGCGTTCGGGGACGGGTTCGTCGTACCGAACGGAACCGGACCCTGCTGCCAGAACGTCTTCTTGCCGTCGCTGGTCTGCACCGGCAGACAGATCTTTCCGGTCTTGCTCAGGTCGAACGTCGCGTCGACGGCGTACGACTTCGACTGGCCGGCCGCGAGATTGTCGATGGGGCAGCTGAAACCGCTGTTCGAACCCTCCGGCAGATTCTTTTCGTCAATCGGAGAGCAGCCTTGAACGTTCTTGACCGTGAGGCCGTCGAAACCGACGACCAATAGCTGGATCTTGCCGCTGTCCTTGGTCCCTTCGTTCTTCGCCGTGGCGGTGATTTCCGTTTCCCGCGAACTGTTGTCCACCGAGATCTCTTCGGGCAGCAGCGTGGTCAGCTTCACCCCGGCCGGTGCCTCGTCAACGGCCTTTCCCCCCTTGCTGCTTCCAGGTCCCTGGTCCTCCGCTGCGGCGGTGGCGGAAAGCACCATGACCGCCGAGAAAGATGCCGTGACCAGCGAACCCGCGATGGTCGTCATACGACGAGAACTCATGTTCGTCCCCCTTGGCTGCGCCTGAATTCGCAGTACTTGAAGAGGTACCACAAGATTTCTCCGCACTATGCTGGTACGGCGCGAAGTGTGACCATTGTGTTTCAGTCGGGAAGGTCCGGAAGGCATCGAGGGGGTGCAGCGGATTGCCGGGGAATGCGAGCGGTGGTGGAGTTCCAGGGGTGTTGGTGGCGGGGCGCTATCGATTGGTCGAAAGTATCGGTCAGGGGGGAATGGGGCGGGTGTGGCGAGCCGCCGACGAAATACTCGACCGGCAGGTCGCGGTCAAGGAGATGCGCATAGACGGCCTCGACGCCGAGGACACCCGCACGCGCCGCGAACGCACCCTGCGCGAGGCGAGGGCCACGGCCCGGATCGACCACCCCAACGTCGTGCGCGTGTACGACGTCGTGGACGAGGGCGAACGCCTGTGGATCGTCATGGAGTTGGTCGTCGGCCGCTCGCTGGAACGGATCCTGACGGAGCAGGGCCCGCTGGGTCCGCGCGAGGCGGCACTGCTCGGACTCGGTCTGGTGGAGGCGTTGCGGCAGGTGCATGCCCGGGGCGTCCTGCACCGGGACATCAAACCCGGGAACGTCCTGGTGGAGGGCTGGGAGAGCGGCGGACGACGGATCGTCCTCACCGACTTCGGCATCGCCGCGATCCAGGACGCCAAGGCCCTCACCATGGTCGGGATGCTGGTCGGTTCACCCGACTACATGGCGCCCGAACGCGTCTCCGGCCGCCCCCAGGGCTCGCCGTCCGACGTTTGGTCCCTCGGCGCGACGCTGTGCGCGGCGTTGGGCGGCCGCTCACCGTTCTCCCGCGAGACCACGCTGGCGACCCTGCACGCGGTGCTCTACGAAGAGCCGGAACTCCCCGCCACGGCGGGCCCGTTGCGGGACATCCTGGCCGCGCTGCTGGAGAAGGACCCGTCGGCGCGGCCGGGCTTGGAGGAGCTGGAGACCTTGCTGCGGTCGCTTGCGTATCCGATGCCTACGCCGACGGTGCCTGTGGTGCCGGTGGCGCCGGTGGAGGGGGCTGTGGAGGGGGCCCCGCAGGGAGGGTCTTCAGAGGGTGAGCGCTCGGAGGGGCCCCCTTCGGAGGGCGGGCCTGAGGGGGAGACGGCTGAGCGGTGGGGTGAGAGGGGTGGGCCGGAACCAGCGGGTGACGCCGAGCCGGAGAGGCCGGAGACGGTGGTGGAGCCGGTGGTGCTTGAGGCGCCGATGCCGGGGACAGCGGAAACGCCTGCGGTGTCGGGGGCGTCGGCGGCACCGGGGATGCCGTTGGCGCCGTGGACTCCGGCGGGGTTGGGGGCGCCTGAGGTACCGGACGCCGACGACCCGAGGCCTTCCCTCCCCGTGGCACCGCACGAGTCACCTGGCTCACCCGCCCCGGGCTCCCGTGAGACCCGGTTCCTGGGGAGGGCGCGCGACGCCGGGCAGCCTGCGCTGATGGCAGGGGCGGAGCCCGGCGCCGAGCGGGAGCCCGAGCCTGCGGCGGGGGCTGAGGTCGAGTTCGGGGCTGGGGTCGAGTTCGGGGCTGAGCGCGGGTCTGGGGTCAAGCCCGGATCTGAGCCTGAGTCCGTGCCCGGGTGCGAGCCCGAACCTGAGGCCGAGCCCATCCGTGACGCGATACCGCACGTCCCTGCGGCGGGGGCTGAGGTCGAGTCCGGGGCTGGGGTCGAGTCCGGGGCTGAGCGCGGGTCTGGGGTCAAGCCCGGAGCTGAGCCTGAGTCCGTGCCCGGGTGCGAGTCCGAGCCTGAGGCCGAGCCCGAACCTGAGGCCGAGCCCGAACCTGAGGCTGAGCCCATCCGTGACGCGATACCGCACGCCCCTGCGGCGGGGGCTGAGGTCGAGTTCGGGGCTGGGGTCGAGTTCGGGGCTGAGCGCGGGTCTGGGGTCAAGCCCGGACCTGAGCCTGAGTCCGAGCCCGGGTGCGAGCCCGAACCTGAGGCCGAGCCCGAACCTGAGGCCGAGCCCATCCGTGACGCGATACCGCACGCCCCTGCGGACGGCATAACTACGCTCCCCGATCACTCCGCGCAGCCCGTGTCTTCCGCGCCACCGCCCCTCACCCCGTCCGCACCCCTGATCGCCCCAACTCCCAACGCCTCCACGGAGGCAGCTTCCGAGAGGCGCTCGGAGACGCGTTCCGAGACCCCGTCCGGCAACTCCGTGGGAGCCGCACCTGGAAGGGCCGTATCCCGTGGGCCAGGCGCCGGGGTCTCGCTCGCCCGTGCGGAGGCGGAGACCGAAAGCCGCCCGGCGCCGGCACCCGACCCCGGCCCCGCCGCCAGCCCCCTCCCCATGCCGCCAGGCGAATTGCCCGGCCCCGCCCTCCCAGCCGTCACCCCCCACCGCACCCGACGCCGAACCGGCCTCATCGCCGCCGCAGGCGTGGTCACCGTCGGTGCCGTCGTCGCGATCGTGCTCGCGGCGACCTCCGGATCGCCGGACGACATCAGGGCGGGATCCTCCCCCTCGTCCTCCGCGTCGTCGCAGCCCTCGTCCGGCACCCCGAGCGACAGCCCGTCGCCCACGGTCGAGGGCACGTCCAGGCCGCAGAGCCTGCCGCCGGGCGCGCACCGCGAGGCCGGCGGGTTCGCGTGGGCGACGCCCGACGGCTGGCGGCGGGACGTGAAGACGGGCGCCGAGGTGCACTACACGTCCCCCGACGGCAAACAGGAGCTGGCGGCCAAGTCCTCCCTCGCCCGCGGCGACTTGATGGAGACCTGGCGGACCTCGGAACAGAACGCCCACCAGGGCCAGGACTACCGGAAGATCCGCCTGGACGAGACGACGTTCCGCGGCCACCCCGCGGTCGTCTGGGAGTACACCTTCACGTTGCAGGGCGTCCCTTGGCACGCCCGGCTCCTCGGTTTCAACGAGAACGGCAAGTCGTACCAGATCAACACCTGGTACCAGCCGGACATCGAAGCGCAGGCCCTCAAGACGTACGACAAGGTCAAGGACAGCTTCACGGTGCTGTGAGGGCAGGCCGGAGACGACAGAGAGACGCGCAGATCAGCCGACCGAGACCTCGTCCCTGCTCTGGGCCTCTCCCTGGACCTCACCCCGGGCCGCGCCCCGAACCTTGTCCTTGACGAAGGCGATGGCCAGCACCACCGCGGCGACGAGCAGCGACAGCAGCACCGTGTCCCGCCCGTCGTGCTCGGTGTCCGTGAGCATGTAGCCGAGCACGAACACGATCAGCGCGGCCGTCGCCCAGGTCAGGTACGGGTACAGCCACATCCTCACGACCAGCTTCTCCGGCGCCTCGGCCTGGATGATCTTCCGCATGCGCAGCTGCGAGAAGCAGATCACCAGCCAGACGAACAGGGCGACCGCACCACTTGAGTTGACCAGGAAGAGGAAGACGGAGTCGGGGAACTTGTAGTTGAAGAAGACGGCGACGAACCCGAACACCACGGAGGCGATGATCGCCGCGAGCGGCACACCCCGGCTGGTGGTCCGCGCGAAGGCCTTCGGCGCGTCACCGCGCTCGCCGAGCGAGAACGCCATCCGGGAGGCCGTGTACAGACCGGAGTTGAGGCAGGACAGCACGGACGTCAGCACGATGAAGTTCATGATCTGACCGGCGTGCGCGATACCGAGGGAGTCGAGGGCGGCGACGTACGAACCGTCGTCCTGGATGGACGTGGCGTCCCACGGCAGCAGGGTCACGACCACGAAGATCGATCCCAGATAGAACACGGCGATACGCCAGATGATGCTGTTGGTGGACTTGGTGACCGCCCGCTGCGGGTTCTCGGACTCACCGGCCGCCAGGGTCGCGATCTCGCTCCCCATGAAGGAGAAGACGACGAGCAGCACACCGGTGAGGATGGCGCCGGGCCCGTTGGGCAGGAAGCCGCCGTGGTCGGTGAGGTTGGCCAGGCCCGCCTGATCGCTGTCGACGCCGGGCAGCACCCCGAACACGGCGAGACCGCCCACGACGATGAACGTACCGATCGCCACGACCTTGATCCCGGCGAACCAGAACTCGAACTCGCCGTAGGACCCGACGGAGACAAGGTTCGTGGCGGTCAGCACCACCATCACGATCAGCGCCCACCCCCACTGGGGAACGGCGGGTATCCACCCCTCCAGGATCTTCGCCCCGGCGGTCGCCTCGACGGCCAGTACGACCACCCAGAAGAACCAGTACAGCCAGCCGATGGAGAACCCGGCCCACGACCCGAGCGCCCGGTCGGCGTGCGCGGAGAACGAACCGGACGTCGGGTTGGCGGCGGACATCTCACCGAGCATCCGCATCACCAGCACCACGAGCGTGCCGACGAGGGCGTACGACAGGAGGATGCCGGGTCCGGCGGTGGCGATACCGGAGCTGGACCCCACGAACAGTCCGGCCCCGATGACACCGCCGATGGCGATCATCGAAAGATGACGGTTCTTGAGTCCTGCCTGGAGGCCGCCGCCGGGTTCGCCGGCGGGCTGGGGGCCGTGACCGGCCTTGGGGAGGGTCGGCTGCGAGGTCATGGGACGGAATTCCTTTGCGCCGGTTGAACTGTCCCCGTACGAGCGGTGTACGTGGGCGTACGAATCGGTCCAGTGAATCGGAGGCAAAGAAATTCGTGAACCTTTGATTGAAGATTTTTACTTGAGCTTTTCCTGAGGTTCTGTAGTGTTGCTCACAGTTTTCTTGGTCAGCCCCCGAGGCTGCCGCCCCGAAACAGCCGTGTCACACTCATCCCATGCGCGTGTATCTCGGCTCCGACCATGCGGGCTTCGAACTCAAGAACCACCTCGTCGACTGGCTCAAGGCGGCGGGTCATGACCCGGTCGACTGCGGCCCCCACATCTATGACGCCCAGGACGACTACCCCCCGTTCTGCCTCCGCGCGGCCGAGAAGACGGCCGCGGACTCCGACGCCCTCGGCATCGTGATCGGCGGCTCCGGCAACGGCGAGCAGATCGCGGCGAACAAGGTGAAGGGCGTCCGCGCCGCGCTGGCCTGGAGCGAGGAGACGGCGTCGCTGGGCCGCCAGCACAACAACGCCAACGTCGTCGCGGTGGGCGCGCGCATGCACACGCAGGAGGAGGCGACGAAGTTCGTCGAGACCTTCCTCAACACCCCGTTCTCGGGTGACGAACGCCATATCCGCCGCATCGACATGCTGGCCGCCTACGAAACGACGGGCGACCTGCCGCCGATCCCGGCCCACCACCCCCAGCAGCAGCAGTAGCCGCCGCCGGGGAGCCCACCACCTCTGGGGGCCGCGCCCCCAGCCCCGCATCGAGGAGCAAGTACGGGGACCTGAGCATCCCTGAGGTGGAGGGGTGGAGCCCTGCGATGGGTGCGGGGGACGCAGTCCCCGCCGGGGTCTGGGGCGGAGCCCCAGGGGACGGGCACCTCCCGGCCGACCGAGTCGGGTGGGTGGGCAAAAGGCGAACGGCGACGAAAGGAACCGCACCGTGCCGGAAGGGCACACCATTCACCGGCTGGCCAAGGACTACGCCGCCGCCTTCAAAGGCACCGCACCGCAGGTGACCAGCCCCCAGGGCAAGTTCACCGACGCCGCCGCCCTCCTCACCGGCACGGAACTCACCCACACCGAAGCCCACGGCAAGCACCTCTTCCTCGGCTTCCGCGACAGCGACTGGGTCCACATCCACCTCGGCCTCTTCGGCAAGGTCACCTTCGGAGCCGCCCTCGCGCCTCCGCCCACGGACACCGTCCGTCTCCGCCTCGCGAACAGCACGTCGTACGTCGACCTCCGCGGCCCCACCACCTGCGCCCTGATCACGCCCCCGGAGAAGCGCGCGATACACGACCGCCTCGGCCCCGACCCCCTACGTGAGGACGCCGACCCGCAAGCCGCGTACAACAGAATCTCCCGCAGCCGTACGACGATCGCCGCCCTGCTCATGGACCAGAAGGTCGTCGCAGGCGTCGGCAACGTCTACCGCGCCGAGGTCCTCTTCCGGCACCGCATCGACCCCTACCGCGCCGGCAAGGACATCACCCCCACCGAGTGGGACGCGATCTGGACCGACCTCGTCGAGCTCATGCACGAGGGCGTCAAGAACAACCGCATCGACACCGTCCGCCCGGAACACACCCCGGAGGCGATGGCCCGCCCGCCCCGCGTCGACGACCACGGCGGCGAGGTCTACGTCTACCGCAGGGCCAACCTGCCCTGCCACATCTGTGGCGGCGAGGTCCGCACCGCCGATCTCGCCGCCCGCAACCTCTTCTGGTGCCCGACCTGCCAGAAAGACTGACGTCGCCCCAGAACCCGTGCGGTCACAACCCGTGCGGCTGGAACCCCGTCCGGCCAGAACCCCGTCCGGCTAGAACCCGTGCGGCTGGAACCCCGTGCGGCTGGAACCCCGTGCGGCTGGAACCCCGTGCGGCTGGAACCCCATCCGGTTAGAACTCCGTCCGGCTGGAACCCCGTCCGGTTAGAACTCCGTCCGGCTGGAACCCCGTCCGGCTAGAACCCGTGCGGCAGCCACGGCGACACCACCGACCCGAACCCCACCGCGGCCTCCGCCAACGCCCCCTGCCGAATCTCCCGCACCCGCCCGGCCGCACCCAGCGAGGCCAGGCTCACGCCACCGAGATACGCCTCCCCCAACTCCCGTACGGACAAGGCGAGATCAGCCGCATCCGTCGTACGAGCGCATGACGCCCCCTTCGCGTCCCCCGTCAGCCGCCAACGCCCCGCGTTCCATGGGCAGAAGTCGTCCTCGACCTCGAACACCACATCCACCGGCGCCTGATACGTCCGCGCCTGCAGCGCGGCCCCGACGTCCACCAGCCGGACGTACAGCGAATCCCGCACCCGCAGCCCGCACCGCCGTATGTCGGACACCATGGACATCCACGGCTCGTCCATCGGCCGCCCCCACGCCTTCAGCGTCGACGTCAGGTCGATCTCGAACAGGAACCGCCACAGCGCGGTATGCGCCGCCGCGTCGAGCGCCTCGGTGTCCTGCAGAAGCACCTCGCCCTTGGGCCCGGTGGTGTCCCACTCCGGTTTGACCCGGAAGCGCGCGTACCCCACGACTTCACCACCGCGCTCGGCGACCACGCACTGCAACGGCGAAGCCCCGTCCCGCCCGCTCTCCGGATCGAGCAACCCCAGCCGCTCCCACCCGGGCAACCGCGCCAGCATCCCCGGCCGGCCGGGCACCTTGCGCGCGTACACGGCCTCGCACGCGTCGAGGACTTCGGCCGGCGCGGCGTACCGCAGCCGTACGTCATCGGTGCCGGGCGGCACGGACAGCCGTACGCGAGTCGTGTCGACCTCGACGTTGACGTGGTGCGTGGCGGCGCCGTACCCGAACCGGCCGTAGATCGCGGGCTCGGAGGCCGTCAGGACCGCCAGCGGCCAGCCCCATTCCCGTACGTCGTCCAACTGCCGCCGCATCATGGAGCGCAGCACCCCGCGCCGCCGATGCGTGGCGGCCACGCTGACCATGGTCACGCCCGCGGCCGGCACCGAGGCCCCGCCCGGCACGGTCAGCCGGAAGCTGAACGCCCCCGCCGTCCCCACGCAGACGTCCCCGTCCCACGCGCCGATCGAACGGTCCACCTCCGTGAGCGCGTTCCACAGCTCCCGCTCCCCCAACAACTCCGGAACCCCACCGAAGGCGCGGATCAGATTGTCGTACCACTCGTCCCAGTCGTCCGCCCGCAGTACTCGCAAGTCAGTGCCCATGTCAGTCCCCATGGCCCATGCCTATCAGGGCATTGCGGGACGGGCGAGGGAATTTCGACGTGATGGCGGCACGGTGGCTTCCTGTGAAGTTCACTGTGAAGTTGAACCTCGGACGGGGGACAAGTGGGACCTCCCGTGCCAAGCAGCTGGTCCGATGGATAGGGTCCCGAATTGATGGCAGTAGGACGAGAGCGGCGCGCGGAAGCCGAGACGTTCACGGCCCGGTTGAAGATGCAGTGGCACCGGGCCCGCGTCGGCATGCGCCGAAGCGCCGTCGACTACTTCCGGGGGGACGGCTCGGACTGGGTCGCGCTCGCCGGCCTGCTCCTGACCGTGCCGGTGATCGCGGCCACCACCCTGGCGAACTCGGTGTGGTGCTCGCCGGCCGCGCTGGTCCTGCCGATCGTCGCGGGCGGCCTGCTGCTGCGCCCCGCGAGCCTGCTGGGCCTGTACGCGGCGGCGGCGACGGCGTTGATCGTGGAGTCGGTGCAGCTGGGGCCGTACACGGAGGGCCCGTCCCGCGTCACCCCGGGCGTCGTGCTCGTGGTCGCTGCCTGCGGCTTCTTCGGCCTGCTGATCGCCCAGTTCCGCAGCCGGGTCGGTGTCCCCTGGCGGCGTGGCGGCACGATGCTCTTCGACCTGCGCGAACGCATCCGCGTGCAGAGCAAGCTGCCGCAACTGCCGCGGGGCTGGCACCGGGAGATGGCGCTGCGCCCGGCGGGCGGCCAGTCGTTCTCGGGCGACTTCGTGGTCGCGGCCCGGACGAACGGCGGCCGCACAATGGAGGTCGTCCTCACGGACGTGTCCGGCAAAGGTATGGACGCGGGCTCGCGCGCACTGCTGCTGTCGGGCGCCTTCGGCGGCCTGCTCGGCTCGCTGCCCCCGCACGCGTTCCTGCCCGCGGCCAACGGCTATCTACTGCGCCAGGACTGGGACGAGGGCTTCGCGACCTCGATCCACCTGGTCCTGGACCTGGACTCGGGCGACTACGAGCTGTACTCCGCCGGGCACCCGCCGGGGCTCCAGCTCAGCGCGGGCAGCGGCCGTTGGGAGGAGAAGGCGGCGGAAGGCCCGCTCCTCGGCGTGTACGACGGCGCGCAGTTCGACCCGGTGAAGGGCTCACTCCGCCCCGGGGACGTGTTGATGCTGTTCACAGACGGTCTGGTGGAAACGTCCGAGCGGGACATCGTCGAGGGCATAGACCGCCTCACCGGCGAGGCCGACCGCTACGTCGCCGGCGGCTTCCACGGGGCCGCCTGGCACCTGATCGAGGCGGTGGCGAAGGACGTCAACGACGACCGGGCGCTGCTGCTGATCTGCCGGGAGGGACCGACGGCGGCGATGTCCGCCCGCTGACACATTCGCATCGTTTGTCCACTTACGCTCCCATGGTTTGGTCATGGCTTTGTGCGACCTCTGTAACTACCCGTGGTTCTCGATTGCATGAGCAATCGTGAGATTGGTAGAGATGTAATGCACACGATGTGATGGTGGGGACCCAACGGGGAGGCGTGCATGAAGTTCGACATGGGTGCGCAGACGCTGTCCACGCTGCAGCGTGATTCGCGGGGGGCGAGTGATGACCTCGGCACGCTGATCCGGCAGTTGGTGCAGGCGGCGCAGCCGCTGGAGGGCAAGTTCAACGGTTCGGGCCGCGTGATGTTCGACCAGTTCAAGGCGCGGGCGGACCAGATCGCGAGCGACCTCAACGGGTCGCTGGCGGCGATCCTCGGCGGTCAGTCGGGCATGGAGTCCGCGTTCAGCTCGGGTGACCAGGAGCAGGGCGACAACGCGCGGCAGCAGATGGGCGCCGCCAACTTCGACGCGGCTCGCTTCGGCGGGCGCTGAGCTTCCTTCTGCGGAGCCTCCTTCTTGGAGCTCCCTCTGTGCTGACTTTCTTTCAACTCTCGGGGAGTGGTGTGTGATGGCGGGTGCGGGAGCGGACCGTCGCTCGTACGACACGGGTGCGTCGGCGGACGCCCAGTCCAACATCCAGGTGGTGATCGGTCGTCTGGAAGAGGTGATCGGTAACCGTGACCGTCAGGTCAAGGCGGCGATGGCCGACTTCACGGCGGATGGTGTGGCGGATGAGTACCACGGCAAGGAACAGCGGTGGAACAACGCCTCGCAGGAAGTGAAGAACATCATCGGGCTGCTGAAGTCGACGCTGGAGAAGAACGACGGTACGGCGCAGTCGACGATCCAGCGGGCGAAGGCCGCGGTCGACAACATCGGCTGAGTGTCGTGTAGGGCAGGGCATACGGCCGTGGGGTTCTCTATAAGAGGGCCCCAGGTCTGTCTGTAGGGCTGTAGGACTGTGGGAATTCGGGGATTCGGGGGCTGTCGTGCCGGGCTGGGATTTGAATCCGCAGGGTATTTCGCATGTTCTGAAGACGACGGGTGAGACGGCGTCGAACATGGAGAAGTACGCGAAGGCGTTCGGGAAGCACTTGACGTCGGCGGCGACGAGCGCGGGCACGGTTTCCGCCGAGGGCGGCGGCGGTGGCGGCGAGGGTGGCGAGAAGGCCGCGGGTGGTCTGGTGGCCCTTGCCTTGTCGCAGTATGCGGAGCGGGCTTCGAAGGATCTGCAGTTCGTGGCGGCTCGGGCGGGTAAGTCGTTGCAGGGTGCGGCGGATGCCACGACGGCCTACCTCAATGGCGATCAGGAGATGGCGGCGGAGGCGCAGCGCAATACGCTGAGCGCGCCGAAGCTTGATATGCCGGGGAAGGGCAAGGCGTGATCCAGCCGGAGCAGATTCCGCAGTTCACCGGGAACTTGCCGCAGCTGGAGGTTGATTACGCGGATCTGAAGAAGGACGCCGGTCATGTCCGTAAGACCGGCGAGGATGTGCATTCGCAGTTCCAGGGGTTG
>NZ_JBEOVF010000099.1:0-21291 GCF_040295365.1 Streptomyces sp. NPDC002838
CAGCACCCGCCGCAGCAGCGGTGCTGAGAAGGGTGTGTCCTGGCCCTGTCAGGCAGTTCGTCGCCGTGCCGGGGCCTGACAGCCCCCGTACAGGGTGTGATGAGATGGCTCACAGAAAAAGTGCGGCCTCCGCGGGCAACTGTCCCCGTACATGCCATTTATTCGTACGCTCTGGAGGCTTCTCCGGCAGGGCTGCGAGAAACCACCTGTGGCCTTGACCATGCAGGTCATACGATCGATCGCCGAGGCGTCGCACCGCGTGAGCACTCCGCAAGCGCGATGCCCATCGCACTTTTCCGCCACCCGACCTGGGGTCCATTGTGAAGATTCGCCGTGTTCTCGCAACTGCCGTCGCCGCCGCCGTGACCGCCCCGGTTGTCCTCCTCTCGGCCGCGCCCGCCTTCGCCGACGAGAAGCCGGCCGCGCAGACGCAGAAGGCGAAGCCGACGATCGAAGAGCTCGAGCAGGCCGTCGACCTCGCGCAGAAGGAGTACGACGCCGCCGTCATCGCGGTGAACGACGCCATCAAGTTCTTTGAGGAGGACCTGGAGGCGGAGACCTACCCGACCAAGGCCGCGGTCATCGCGACCAAGAAGGCCGCCGAGGCCGCCGCCCAGGCCAAGACCGAGGCCGATCAGGCCGTCGTGGACGCCCAGGCCAAGCTGGACGCCGCCACCACCGACGAGGAGAAGGCCGCGGCGCAGACGGCGCTGGACGAGGCCGAGAAGGCCGCCCAGGAGGCCGCAGAGGCCAAGACGGCCGCCGACACCAAGGCCACCGAGGCGAGGACCGCCCACGACGATGCCCGCGTCGCCCAGGTCCGAAAGATCGACCTTCTCCAGAAGGCGAGGGACGAGGCCAAGAAGAAGCTGGACGACGCGAAGAAGGCGCTGGCGGATGCCGAGGCCGAGGAGGGGGAGGAGCCGGGTGGCGAGTGCGTCCCCGAGCCCAAGCTCACCACCGTCGTCAGCGGACTGCCGGACAAGGTCGTCGGCGGAACCACGGAGAACTTCACACTGCGCGTCACCAACGGCACCAACAAGACGATGGACGAGGTGTACCCGTACGGAGCCGTCCACGCCTTCGACGACAAGGGCCTCAAGGAACTCGACTCCCACCTCGACCTGGAGTGGTCCACGGCCGCGAACCCGAACTGGCGCGACGTCGACCTGTTGGACGGAGTGTCCGTCGGCTCCCTCAAGGCCAAGACCTCGGTCGACGTCAAGCTGCGGCTGAAGGTCGACGCAGACATCCCGGCCGGGCAGGGCGCCGTCTTCGCTACGGCCGACTACGTCAACGAGGACGGGTCTTGCGGCGGTTACCCGGACCTCGACCACTACGAGTTCCAGATCCTGGCCAAGGGCAGCGACCCGGGCAAGGTCGAGGACGCCGAGGGCAAGCCCGGCAAGACCGACAACACAGCCGAGCAGGGCGGCACATCCACCACTCCGGTGAACGGAACCGGCGGTAGCGGCAGCGGCTCGCTCGCCGAGACCGGTTCGAGCGACGTTCTGCCGAAGGTCGCCCTGGCCGGCGGCGCGGCGCTCCTGCTCGGCGTCGGCGCGGTGGTCGTCGCCCGTCGCCGCAATGCGGGCGCCGACGCCTGACCGGCACAGTGAGACGCGACCGGGCCCGTTTCCCCGAGGGGAGGCGGGCCCGGCCCGTCTCCCGGTCCGAGTGCTTGATCACAGCTGGGCCGGCGCTCAGTGCCGGAGTGGTCACCTCATAGGGTCGTCGGTCCAGAAACAGCACACGGTGTACTGACGCGCGCGGGACATCAGGGTTGGCAGTGGACGGGACCGAGGCAGGCTCTTCGGTGACGCCTCGTTCCAGGAGGAAACGATCAGCGTTGTCCTGCCGGAACGTGCGTCCTTCCTCAACTGGCGAGCGACGACCTTCCCGGCGCCTACGTGGACATGGTGGCCGCCCTCAACCAGGCCGTAGCCGACGGCGTGGACGTCATCAACTTCTCCATCGGCGGCTACGGCGTCCTCGGCGGCACGCTTGAACTGGCCATGCTCAACGCGGCCAAGGCGGGCGTCTTCATCTCCGCGGCGGCGGGCAACGAGGGGCCCGACTCGGTCTCGCACCTGGCGCCCTGGGGCACCACCGTGGCCGCGTCCACGCACGACACCGGCTACCGCACCACTCTCACCCTCGGCAACGGCACCTCCCGCACCGGCGTCGGCGTCGTCGCCTCCGCCGCTCCCTCCGCCCCGCTGGTCGACGCGGCACGGGCGGCCAGGAGCGGAGTTGCCGCCGACGACGCCGAGCGGTGCCTCCCCGGGACCCCCGACCCGGAGAAGGTGACCGGCGCGATCGTGTTGTGCGAGCACATCTTTGGGGACTCCCGCGAGGGCAAGGCCGACCAGGTCGAGGAGGCCGACGGCGTGGGCATGGTGCTCCACAACGTGGCGGCTCCCGTCGACACGGCTTTCGCCTTCCGACAGGCGGTCCCCACCGTTTACCTCACCAGCGGCCAGGCCGAGGCGGTCAAGGCGTACGCCGCGCGCGCCGGGTCCCGCGCCACCGCCAAGCTGAGCGCCGCCCGGGCGGTGAGTCAACGCGCCCCCGAGGTGGTGAGGTTCTCCTCCGGCGGCCCCGGCCCCCTGCACGGCGGCGTGCTGAAGCCCGACATCACCGCCCCGGGCCTCGACACCATCGCCGGCACGGCCCGGGACAGTGAGTTCGCCAAGGGCGCGCAGGGCCTCATGTCCGGTACGTCGTCCTCGGCGCCGCAGGTCGCGGGCCTGGCGCTGGTCCTGCGGGGGCTGCACCCCGACTGGTCGCCAGCCGAGGTCAAGTCGGCCCTGATGACCACGGCGACGACAACCGACAACAAGGGCCGGCCGATCCGGCGCTCCGGCGCCGAGGCCACCAAGCGGGTCGGCAGACATTCCGCAGACGTTCCAGGGCCTGGCTGCCGTGCTCGTTCGTGCCGGACCAGTCATGCGGTCCGCGTGTGGTGGCCTTGTGCCTGCTGCCCGGGGAGGGACTGGCCGCTGCGCCCGGGAGCCAACAGCGTTAAGGGGTGGAAGGGCCGGGGAGTTCCATTACCACCGATTCCGGAGATCCCCATGGTTCCTCCAGTGCGGCCCGAAGTGCGATGACGGTATCCGCACCGACGCGCCCGGCGAGCGTGGCTTCGATCCCGGCCAGGATCTGCATCGTCTCCTCGCGGCGCCGGGCACCGGCCGCCGAGAGCAGCACGAGCTTCGACCGGGCGGACCGCGGATCGCTCTCCACGGTCACCACGCCCATGGCGACAAGTTCGTGGACCCACTGGTGCGCTGTCGGGGCGCTGACGCCCAGACGCCGAGCCAGCTCGGCGATGCTCGCCCCCTCTGACGGGAGCTGACTCAGCAGGGTCACGTGTGCCGCACTGATGGCCGACCCGTCTTCCTGGGCCTCGAACGCAGTGGTCAGGGCGGCTCGGAACCAGTTGTGCGCGCGCCACAGCAGCCGGATGAGCGGCTCGGATTCAGACGGGGAGGAGGACATGTGGTTCTGCTTTCACGGTGGGGCGTTCGGTTCGGCGCGGTCTGCCGATCGTAAGCCGGTCAGACCTGGCGCCCAACATCACCGGGCTTCCCAGATCACCCTTCATTAGGTAACCTACGATTAGGCTACCTAATGGTGGAGCTCGAATCGATCCCCACCTCCCGAACCATGCCCCTGATTCCCGTAGACCGATGGAAAGGCGTGACGATGACGACAGGATCGTCTGTATCCCCCCTTGCCGCGGGCACCTCGCGGCGGCGTCTGCTGGCCGCCGCGGCCGGAGCCACCGCCGGCACGGCAGCCCTCGCGGTCCCGCCCGCCGCCCAGGCCGCCACCTCCACGTCGGCCGGGACCGCCGCCGGCCGCCCGGGTCGCCGCATGAAGGTGATCGCGGTCGAAGAGGCGTTCTCCGTTCCGGAGCTGATCCCGTGGCCGGGCGAAGCCTGGATGCCCCCCGGCTGGGGGCAGGAGTGGGGGCGCCGGCTCGCCGACTTCACGGAGTTGCGGCTGGCGGACATGGACGAGCATGGGGTGGACATGCAGGTCCTGTCGCTCACCTCACCCGGCGTGGAGGCCATCGAGGACCCCTCCGAGGCCGTGGCCACGGCCCGCCGGGTCAACGACCGCCTGGCCGAAGTGGTCGCCGCCCACCCGACACGGTTCGCCGGCTTCGCCGCCCTGCCGTTGCAGGACCCGAAGGCCGCCGTGGTCGAACTGCGCCGGGCGGTGGAGCAACTGGGCCTCAAGGGGGTCCTGCACAACGACCACGTTCAGGGCCACTACCTCGACGAGCCGCAGTTCCGGCCGGTGTGGGCGGAACTTGAACGGCTCGGCGTGACGCTCTACCTCCATCCCGCGCTCTTCCCCGCCGATCAGTGGCGGGTGTTCCAGGGGCATCCCGTGCTGAGCGGGCCGTCCTGGGGATGGACAGCGCAGGTCGGCGCCCACGCACTTCGCCTGATCTACGGTGGAGTGTTCGACGAGTTCCCCGGGGCCTCGGTGACGCTGGGGCACATGGGAGAACTGCTGCCTTTCCAGCTGGCCCGGCTCGACAGCCGCTACCACCAGGCCGACCCCAAGAGCAGGCCACGGCAACTGCCCTCCCACTACCTGCGGCACAACCTCTACGCGACCACCAGCGGTGTCTTCTCCCACGCGGCCCTCCTCGGAGCGGTCCAGGCCATCGGCGCCGACCGGCTGCTGTTCGCCGTCGACTACCCCTACGAATCAACGGCCGAGGCAGTCGAGTTCCTCCGCACAGCGCCGTTCTCCCGCGCCGACCTCAAACGCATCGCACACCTCAACGCGGCACACCTGCTGAACCTCTGATCAGGACAGCAGCAGGTGAGGAGTGTCGCTGGGCCGACGGCGCATACGTGTTCCGTCGGCCCAACCCCGCGAGCACCGGTACCGTGGTGAGTCTGCGACAGCAGATCAGTGTGCAGGCGATGCTGGTGAAGGCGAGGAAGTGGTCGGCTTCGGGTTCGTAGCGGCGGTGCAGACGTCGGCATCCGGCGAGCCAGGCCATGGTGCGTTCGATGGCCCAGCGGTGACGGCCGAGTCGTTGCGAGGTCTCGATGCCCTTGCGGGCGATGCGGTGCCGGATGCCTCGGCCGGATGACCAACGACGCAGGTGGTTGTAGTCCTAGCCCTTGTCGGCGCGGAGTTTGTGGGGCCTGCCTCGCCGGCGTCCCCGGCGGGAGCGGATCGGCGGTATGTCCTTCACCAGCGGGATCAGTGCCAGGCTGTCGTGCGTGTCGGCGCCCGAGACACCGACGGACAGGGGCAGGCCGGTCCGTTCCGTGATCAAGTGGATCTTTGACCCGTACTTGCCCCGGTCTACAGGATTCGGGCCTGTCAGCTCCCCCTTTTCAAGGCCCGCATGTTGACCGAGTCGATCACGCACCGCGACCAGTCCAGCTCGCCGCGGGATCCCGGTTCGTCGAGGACCAAGCGGTGGAGTTTGGCCCACACCCGAGCCTTCGACCACTCGGCAAATCGTCGGTGAGCCGCCGCGCCGGACGGCCCGAACGAGGCGGACGGCGACTGCTGCCACGTGCAGCCCGAGGTCGCCACGAAGACGATCGCGGCCAGCACTTCCCGGTCACCGTGCCGGCGCCGACCACCGCCCTGAGGCCGCGACGGCGTCCGGCACCACCCGCTGGAACAGCTCCCGCAACACGTCCGGCACCAGCCGCTCAACGATCCCCGCCACGACCGGCAGCTTGGCTTGGCGTTTAACTTCGGCCGTTCACCTGACCCGCTGATCTTGGTTCGTTCCCGGGACAGCAGGGCGGCCGTTCTTCACGCTTCGAGGTGTCGAGCAACGTCGCGTGAAGGAACGGCCGCTGGTGAACTTGCCGTCGACGTGAGCAACTGGCTGCGGCTCGACGCCCCAACCAGCCCGGAGCTGCTGTTCTGCCACGTCTACGGGCGGGGCCGCAGCGCGGATCAGTTCATCCCCGGCTGGCCTTACTCCTTCTCATGTGTTGAATCCGTTCCGCGGCCTCCTGCTCCCTGCAGCGATCCGTCAGCGGACTCGCAGGACGTCCAGGGCTGTGAGGGCCACATGCAATGCGGTGCGCTGTTCGCCGGATTCGAGGTCGCAGTCGAGCAGGCGCTCGATGGTGCGCAGGCGTTGATAGAACGTCTCGCGGGACAGGCCGCCGCGGCGGGCGGCGCTGGTCTTGTTGCCGGCGGCGTCGAGGTAGTGGCGGAGGGTCGTCAGCAGGTCGGTGCCGTGTCGGCTGTCGTGATCGAGGAGGCGTCCGAGTTGTTGTTCGGCGTATTCCTGGATCCGGGTGTCCTCGCGGAGCGCGTACAGCAGGCGGCGCAGGTCGACATCGGAGAGTTCGTGGAAGGAGCGGCCCTGAGGGAGGGGCTGGTCGGGCGGGGTGGCCTCGGCCACGCGGGTTGCCTGGCGGAAGGAACGGGGGGCATCGGTGAGGTCGTCGGCCTCGGAGCCGATGCTCACGACGGCCTGCGGGGAAAGGCCGAGCGCGGCGTGGCTCAGCCGTTCGACTGCGGGCTGCCAGGGGTGTGAGGGGCTCAGGGCGAGCAGGACTCCCAGGCGGCCGGGGGCCAGTTCGCCGATGAGTGCCGGGATTCCCGTCGTGTGCAGGTCCTGGGACAGGCCGGTCTCGGGATTCGCCGCGGTGTCATCTGCGGGGAGGTCCACCACGACCGTGAGGAAGCGGCTGTTCTCGGTGGGCAGGCCCAGCGCGGTCAGGCGGGCATGGGCGTCTTCGGGGGAGCGGTGGCGCTGCTCGACGAGGTCGCGCAGGGCGTTGCGGTGCGCGGTGCGTTCCCAGAGGGTGGGGTGGATGAGGCGGGCGACGGTCAGGGCCATCGCCGTTCTTTCCAGGACGGTGATGTGCTCCGGCCCGAAGGCCGGTTCGGTGGTGGGAGCGGGCAGCATGGCCACGCGGCCCCAGCGTTCGCCTTGGTATTCGACCGGTGCGGTGAGCCAGCCCTCCGGGCCGTGTTGGCTCGTGCGGTCTCCGGGCGGGGTCGCTCTGGAGCGTTGCTCCCAGGCGGTGAGCGTTTCCTCCAGGGTGGTGCCGGAGGGTTCGCAGATCAGTGCTTGGTGGACCAGGTTTTCCAGGACGACCGTACGGCCGCTCATCTCCGCTGCCGCGCGCATGACGTCCTCCGGTCCTGCGCCGCGCAGCGTCAGCGTGGTGAACGCCTCGTGGACGCGCTGGGTGCGGCGCATCGCCTCGGCCTGGTTGCCGAGGATGAGGGCGTGGACGACCTGGGTGACCTCGAGGAAGTTGACGTCCTTGGCGAGAGTGATCAGCGGGAGGCTGCGGGCCTGGCAGGCGTGGACGAGGGCGTCGGGCGGGCGGTGGTAGCGCCGTACGAGTTCGATGACCAGGGCCGCCGCGCCGACGCCGGCGAGTTCGTCGACGTACCTGCGAACTCCCGTCACGTCGTCGGGCAGCGGCATGCCGGTGGTCAGGACGAGCTCGCCGCCCTTGAGGAAGGAGGCGGGGTCGGTCAGTTCGGTGATGTGGACCCAGCGGACCGGCCTGTGGAGGTGGGATACGCCGGTGACGACCTGGGGCTGGCCGGCGGCCAGGACGGGCAGAGCCAGGACGTCGGCGATGGTGAGGGCGCGGCCGGGAGGACTGCTGTCCTGGTCGGCCGTGTCCGGCGGTCGCGCCGTCGAGGGGTTGTCGTTCACGGTGTCTCCCTGGGTGCCCGGTCACTGTGACAAGCCTTGCTGACCTGCGCAAGAGGTGTTCCGCCTCGGGTGAACGGGGCATTGAGCGCCGCATTCCAGCCCCGTGCTTGACAGAACGTCCGAACGCCGTGCCCTCGCCGGACAGATCGCGCGTTGGCTCCCTGCGGGGCGGCGGAGATGCTCGGGGGACCGCAGCAGTCCGACGACCCACGCCGGGAGACGAACATGACCGCACTGTCGCCGCACCTTCGCCAGGCCACTCCCGTGGTGGCGGCCCGGGGCGAGGGCGTCCATCTGTACGGTGAGGACGGCCGCCGTTACCTCGACTTCACCGCCGGGATCGGGGTCACCAGCACCGGGCACTGCCACCCCAAGGTCGTGGCGGCGGCGCAGGAGCAGGTGGGCACTCTCGTCCACGGCCAGTACACGACGGTCATGCATCAGCCGCTGCGGCGGCTGGTCGAGAAGCTCGGCGAGGTGCTGCCGACGGGCCTGGACAGCCTGTTCTTCACCAACTCCGGCAGCGAGGCCGTGGAGGCCGCACTGCGGCTGGCCCGCCAGGCCACCGGACGGCCCAACATCCTGGTCTGTCACGGCGGCTTCCACGGCCGGACCGTGGCCGCCGCCTCCATGACCACCTCCGGCACGCGTTTCCGGTCCGGTTTCTCGCCGTTGATGAGTGGTGTGGTCGTCACTCCCTTCCCGTCGGCCTACCGCTATGGCTGGGACGAGGAGACCGCGACCCGCTTCGCCCTCCAGGAACTCGACTACACGCTCCAGACGATTTCTTCGCCCGCGGACACGGCCGCGATCATCGTCGAGCCGGTGCTCGGCGAGGGCGGCTACGTGCCCGCCACCCGCGCGTTCATGGAGGGGCTGCGGGAGCGGGCGGACCGGCACGGCTTCCTGCTGATCCTGGACGAGGTGCAGACCGGCGTGGGCCGTACCGGCCGCTTCTGGGGACACGAGCACTTCGGTGTCAACCCGGACATCCTCGTCACCGCGAAGGGTCTGGCCAGCGGCTTCCCGCTGTCGGGCATCGCCGCCTCGGAGGAGCTGATGGCCAAGGCGTGGCCGGGCTCGCAGGGCGGTACGTACGGCGCCAACGCCGTCGCGTGCGCCGCGGCCTGCGCCACCCTCGACGTCGTACGCGACGAGAAGCTCGTCGAGAACGCGGAGGCCATGGGCGCGCGGCTGCGCCAGGGACTGGAGGCGGTGGCCGACCGGACGCCGGGCATCGGTGATGTGCGGGGGCTGGGGCTGATGCTGGCCACCGAGTTCGTCACCGAGGACGGCGGCCCCGACCCCGAGACCGCGGCCCGCGTGCAGCGCGCCGCCGTGGACGAGGGCCTGCTTCTGCTGCTGTGCGGGGCCTGGAACCAGGTGGTGCGGATGATCCCGGCGCTGGTGATCGACGAGACGGCGGTGGACGAGGGACTCCAGGCATGGGCGACCGCCGTGGAGGCCGGTACCTCAGGAGCGTCGGCACGATGAGCGACAGCGTGGCGCGGCTGGCTGCCCGGCTCGCCGAGACGGCTCCGGGCCTGCGGGTGGAATCCGGCCTGGGCACCCTCGGCCAGTACGCCTACGACGCCTCCAACTACCGTGTCCCCCCGCAGGCTGTGGCCTTTCCCCGCTCCACGGACGATGTGGTCGCGGTGCTGCGGGCCTGCAAGGAGACGGGCGTCGCGGTCACCGCTCGCGGCGGTGGCACCAGCATGGCGGGCAACGCGGTCGGGCCGGGCGTCGTCCTGGACTTCTCCCGGTACCTGAACCGGATCCTGGACATCGACCCGGCCATCGGGACTGCGCGTGTCGAGGCCGGAGTCGTCCTCGACGCGCTGCAGAGCGCGACCGCCCCGCACGGGCTCTCCTTCGGCCCTGACCCGTCCTCGCACAGCCGCTGCACCCTCGGCGGCATGATCGGCAACGACGCGTGCGGGAACCGGTCGGTGCGGCACGGGCGGACCAGCGGCCACATCGAGGCGCTGGAGATCGTGACAGCCGACGGAGTGCGGGCCGTCGCCGACCACGTGGGGTTGCACCCGGTGGACCCCGCGGACGCGGAGCGCGTCGCTCGCCTCGAAGCGGATGTACGACGCCTGATCGGCGACAACCTGGCGCCGATCCGGACCGAGCTGGGCCGCATTCCGCGCCAGGTCTCCGGCTATCAGCTGCACCACCTGCTGCCCGAGCGCGGCTTCGACATGGCCCGCGCTCTGGTCGGCACCGAGGGCTCCTGTGCGGTCGTCACCGCCGCGACGGTCCGCCTGGTGGCGACCGCACAGGCTTCGGCGCTGCTCACTCTCGGCTACGACAACGTCGTCGAGGCGGCCGAGGACGTGCCGGAGATCCTGCGCTGGAATCCCACCGCTGTGGAGGGCATGGACGAGGCGATCGTCGCCACCATGCGTGCCCGCCGGGGCCCCGACTCCGTCACCGGACTGCCCGAGGGGCGGGCCTGGCTGTACGTCGAGCTGGACGGCGACGATGAGGCCACGGTGAACGCCCGTGCGGCCGAGCTCCTCGACGTGCTCAAGGCGCAGGGCCGGATGACCGGCGGGCGGGTCGTTCAGAGCGCGGCCGAACGGCGCTCTTTGTGGCGGGTCCGCGAGGACGGGGCCGGTCTGGCCGCCCGCCTCGTCGACGGCGGGGAGTCCTGGCCCGGCTGGGAGGACTCGGCGGTAGCGCCCGAAAACCTCGCCGCCTACCTGCGGGACTTCCGCAAGCTCCTGGCCGACCACGGGCTGACGGGCGTGATGTACGGGCACTTCGGCGCAGGGTGCGTCCACGTGCGCATCGACTTCGACCTCGCCACGGACATCGGCCGGGCAGCCGCCCGTCGCTTCCTGCACGAGGCGGCCGCGCTGGTCGTCGCGCACGGCGGGACCCTGTCCGGCGAGCATGGCGACGGGCGGGCGCGCGGTGAGCTGCTGGAGGTCATGTACAGCCACCAGATGATCCGGGCGTTCGCCGCCTTCAAGGAGGTCTTCGATCCCGAAGGGCTGCTGAACCCGGGCGTCATCGTGGCCCCGGCCCCGCTCGACACCGATCTCGCGCTGCACCAGATCCAGCCCCTGGCGACGGAGTTCACCTTCCCGCACGACGAGGACGGCTTCGCGGGCGCGGCCCGCCGCTGTGTCGGCGTCGGCCGATGTCGCAGCGACGCGGGCGGTGTGATGTGCCCGAGCTACCGGGCCACGGGAGAGGAGAACGACTCCACGCGGGGTCGGGCCCGCCTCCTCCAGGAGATGGTGCGCGGGGAGACCGTCCAGGACGGCTGGCGCTCGACGGAGGTCCGCGACGCCCTCGATCTGTGCCTGTCCTGCAAGGCGTGCTCCAGCGACTGCCCGGTCGGCGTCGACATGGCCACCTACAAGGCGGAGTTCCTGCACCAGCACTACAAGGGAAGACTCCGGCCCCGCTCCCACTACTCGCTGGGCTGGCTGCCCCTGACCTCCGCCCTCGCCGGATACGCCGCCCGCCCGCTCAACGCGCTGCTCCGCGGACCGCTCGGCCGACTCCTCGCCCGCCTCGGAGGCGTGACCACGAAGCGCAGGATTCCCGCATTCGCCCCCCGGTACGTCCTGCGCAGGGTCCTGCGCGATGCGAGGACCGGCGAACCAGCGAAAGCCCTGCTCTTCGTCGACAGCTTCACCCGCGCCTTCCGTCCCGAGGTGGCCGGAGCCGCGAGCCGTGTGCTCGCCGACGCCGGAATCCCCTGCACTGCGGAGGACGGCCTGTGCTGCGGTCTGACCTGGGTCAGCACCGGTCAGCTGTCCGTGGCCCGCAGGATCATGGCCCGTACCGTCGCCCACCTGGACAACGGCGACGAGCGGCCCATCATCGTGGCCGAGCCCAGCTGCGCCGCCGCACTCAAGCGCGACGTGCCCGAGCTCCTCGGGACTGACGCCGCCCGCCGGGTCGCGGACCGCGTCCACACCTTCACGGGTGCCCTGACCGACCTGGCCGCGCCTGGCTGGACGCCGCCGGAACTGCCGGAGAACGTCGCCCTGCAGACCCACTGCCACGAGTACGCCACCTTCAAGGGCCGCCGCCCCGCCGACCTGCTGCGCCGACTGGGCGTGGGCAAGGTCGACGAAGCCGAGGGCTGCTGCGGACTCGCCGGGAACTTCGGCTTCGAGGAGCAGCACTACGACACCTCGATGGCCGTCGCCGACCTGGCCCTGAAGCCACGCCTCGACGGCATCGGCCAGGCCACGCCGACTGTCGTCGTAGCCGACGGTTTCAGCTGCGCCACCCAGATCGACCACCTCGCCGGAGACCGGGGCATCCGCGCCCTGCACCTCGCGGAACTGCTCGACCCCGCCGCCGATCAACCAGGAGAGACGTCATGACCGACACACCCACGCAGTTGTTCATCGGCGGTGCCTGGGTGGACGCCGCGGACGGCGCCACCATGCCCGTCGACGACCCGGCGACCGGCGAGATCATCGCCCACGTCGCCGACGCCGGCGCCAAGGACTCCCGGCTGGCGGAGGACGCGGCCGTTCAGGCGCAGGAGGAGTGGGCCCATACGGCCCCACGGGTGCGCAGTGAGATCCTGCGGCGCGCCTACGAGATCATCCTCGACCGCACCGACGAGCTCGCCCGCCTGATGACGTCCGAGATGGGCAAGCCGCTGGCCGAGGCCAGGGGAGAGGTGGCGTACGCGGCCGAGTTCTTCCGCTGGTTCTCCGAGGAGGCCGTACGCATCGACGGCGGCGGCGGAATCCTGCCCGACGGCCGCAACCGCATGCTGCTCTCCCGCCGCCCGGTAGGCCCCTGTCTCCTGATCACCCCGTGGAACTTCCCGCTCGCCATGGGCACCCGCAAGATCGGCCCCGCCATCGCGGCGGGCTGCACGATGATCCTCAAGCCGGCCCCGCAGACCCCTCTGTCCAGCCTGGCGCTCGCCGCGATCCTGAAGGAGGCCGGGCTGCCGGACGGCGTGCTGAACGTCGTCACCACCTCCCGTGCGGGGGAGGTGTGCGAACCGCTCCTGCGCGGCGGGCGGATTCGCAAGCTGTCCTTCACCGGCTCCACCAACGTCGGACGGCTGCTGCTCGCCCAGTGCGCCGACGCCGTCGTACGGACCTCGATGGAGCTGGGGGGCAACGCGCCGTTCATCGTCTTCGACGACGCCGACCTGGACACGGCCGTGGACGGCGCGATGCTCGCCAAGATGCGCAACATGGGCGAGGCGTGCACGGCCGCGAACCGCTTCTTCGTGCACCGGTCGGTGGCGGAGGAGTTCGGGCGGAGGCTGGCCGAGCGCATGGGCGCGCTCGTCGTGGGCCCGGGCACCCGGGACGGTGTCGATGTCGGCCCGCTGATCGACGCCACCGGGCGTGCCAAGGTCGAGGCCCTGGTCGGCGACGCGGTGGAGCGCGGCGCCCGGGTGCTCGTCGGCGGCCGTACGCCCGAGGGCCCGGGCTGCTTCTACCCGCCCACCGTGCTCGCCGACGTCGACCCCGGCAGCCGCCTGATGGACACGGAGATCTTCGGCCCCGTCGCCGCGATCCTCACCTTCGACGACGAGGACGAGGTCGTCGGCCGTGCCAACGACACGCCCTGGGGCCTGGTCGGCTATGTCTTCACCGAGGGCCTCGACCGCGCCCTGCGCGTCAGCGAACGCCTCGAAGTGGGCATGGTCGGCCTCAACACTGGTCTCGTCTCCAATCCGGCCGCCCCCTTTGGAGGCGTGAAGCAGTCCGGGCTCGGCCGTGAAGGCGGCCGGGTGGGGATTGACGAGTTCCTGGAGTACCAGTACCTCGCGGTGCCCGTGCGATGACGGTGGTCATGCCCTGACTACCCCGCATCGCGCACCGCGACGGGCCGCCCCGTGCCCGGTTTCCACGCCACCGGGCATGGGGCGGCGGCTTTTCCTCCACCGGGCGGCGGGCGCAGGTCTGTCACTGTGCGCAGGCAGGCTGCGCATGTGTCGCACGGCGCAAGGGTCGGCCGCTGGTCCGGTAGGCCGCCGCATGGCCTGGGCGGCGGACGCGGCTGACAAGTAAGCCACGACGTGCGGCCCTCTGCCTCCGCCTGGTGCGGGGGTCCGGGCGTTTACCCGAATGGTTCGTCGCCCGCCCGCAAGGAGCGGAGGGGGGCCACTGGAAGGCTCGCCACTGCGCCTAGGGCACCGTATGCCGCGAGGAGGCCGGCGCTGCCCGGCACGCTCCGCTCCCTGGGCCGAGAGCGCTGCGCCGTCGTTCGGCCGGCAGCCGCACTCAGCCCAGGTGGCGGGCGGTGATTTCCGCCGCGGTGTCGGTCACCAGCCGCCCCAGCTCGGCAAGCCGGCCGGGGTCGAAGCGGGAGTCGGGCAGGGAGACGGCCACGCTGGCCAGCGGCGTGCCGTCCTCATCCAGGACGGGTGCCGCGATGGCGCAGACACCCGGGCGGTACTGGTTGTGGTTGACGGCGTATCCGCGGTCTCTGACCCGGCGGAGCTCGGCGCGCAGCTCCGCCGGGTCGGTGATGGTCTCCTGGCCGTAACCCTCGAGTGTGCCCGCCGTGAGCTCGTCGACCTCGGACTTCGGCAGATGGGCGAGGACCGCGTGTCCGGTGGCCGTGGCGTGCAGGGGGGAGATGTCGCCGATGGCGTGGAAGGTTCGTACGGCGTGGTCGCAGTCGACGCGGTCCACCACGACGATGCCGTGCAGGGCGTCCGGCACCGTCAGGTGGATGGTCTCGTTCAGCGTGTCGCGGAGCCGGAACATGGGCTCGCGGGCGGCGGCGAACAGGCTGGAGCCCTGTAGGGCGGCGGGTCGTACGGCCAGCACCCGGGCGCCGACCTCCCAGCGCGTGGTGTCCCTGCGATTCGCCCGCAGCCAGCCCGCCTCGTTGAGCGTCACCAGGGTGCGCTGCACGGTCGACTTGGGCAGCCCGAAGATCTTCGTCAGCTCCCCCACGGTCACCGGCTGGTGCTGCGCCACGGCCTCCAGGATGCGCAGCGACCTCGTCAGGCTCTTCAATTCCATCCGGGCCCCCTCAGTTCTGCGGATTCATCGTGCTGACCTCTTGACTCGCTTCCGGAGTCACAGGCATGATCATGCCGTATTCTAGCATGGTGTTCCACAATGCGGCACGCACCTCGACGTCTCCGGTGGTCGGACCGACGTCAAGGACTGTGCTGTTCCGATGCTCCGCGGCGTCTGACGCTGGTCGCGCCCTGAATGCGCCGTACCGCGCCGCCGCGTGAGGCGGCCGCCTTGTGCCCGGCACTCTCCCCCGCCGGGCACAAGGTCGGTCCTGCCGTGAAGCGAATCAAGGGTCGGCTCCCGTATGGGAGCCGACCCTTGATGATGCGGGGCCGAAGCCGGGCCGCCGCGACGCGCTCAGGCGCCCAGACGGCGCCCCGTGATCTCCGCGGCCGTGTCGGCGACCAGGCGGCCCCACTCGGGCAGCTTGTCGGCGTCGTACCGCGAATCGGGCATGGAGACGGCCACGGTGGCCAGCGGTGTGCCGTCCTCGTCGAGGATGGGCGCGGCGATCGCGCAGACGCCCGGCCGGTACTGGTTGCGGTTGACCGCGTAGCCGGCGGTGCGGATCCGCCGCAGCTCGGCGCGCAGGTCCTCGGGGTCTGCGGGTGTCGACTCGCTGTAGCGCTCCAGGCCCTGCGTGATGAGCTCCGCGATGTCCTGCTTCGGCAGGTGGGCGAGGACCGCGCGCCCGGTGGCGGTGGCGTGCAGGGGTGAGGTGTCGCCGATGGCGTGGAAGGTCCGTACGGCGTGGTCGCAGTCGACGCGGTCCACCACGACCATGCACTGGAGTGCGTCCGGCACCGACAGGTGGATGGTCTCGTTGACCTTGTCCCGCAGTTGCACCATGGGTTCGCGGGCGGCGGCGAACAGGCTGGACCCCTGTAGGGCGGCGGGTCGTACGGCCAGGATGCGCGCCCCGATCTCCCAGCGGGTGGTGTCCTTGCGGCTGGCCCGCAGCCAGCCCGCCTCGGCCAGCGTGACGAGTGTGCGCTGCACGGTCGACTTCGGCAGTCCGAAGAGCTTGGTCAGCTCCCCGACGGTCACGGGCTGATGCTGGGCGACCACCTCCAGGATGCGCAGCGATCTGGTGACGCTCTTCATTTCCATCCGGTTTCCCCCCGTTAATCCTCGGAATTCTTTGCGGACACCCTCTTGACTCCCCTCTCTGCCGCTGTCATCCTCGTGCCAGATTCTAGCACAGCATTCCACAATGTGGCACGGCTTCGAGAGGGATCCCGCAAAAGTGAGCCGGAGCTACGAGATGCGGACGATTGCGAGCTGTGGTCCCGCCGAAGGGCCCGGCCCCGTCCAAACCGCCTCGAATCGAACAGCCTCACGCCGGGGGCCCAGCATGCGCCGCGGCGATACGAAAGGAAAGCCCTGTGTCAGCTGCCAGGAAGCGCGTCGCCGTCGTCGGCGTCGGAACGATGGGCAGCCAGGCCGCCTGGCGCCTGGCCGCCCGTGGAGCCGAGGTCGTGGGCTACGACCGCTTCGCCCCGGGCCACGACCGCAGCGCGGCCGGCGGCGAGACCCGGATCTTCCGCAGCGCCCACTTCGAGGACTCCCGGTACGTGCCGCTGCTCCAGCACGCCGACGCCCTGTGGGAGCAGCTTCAGCGGGAGACCGGCCGTGAGCTGCGCCGCCTGACCGGCTGCCTGCTGATGGGGCCGACCGAGCACCACCAGATGGCCACGGTCCTCGAGTCGATCGCCGAGCACGGCCTGGACCACGAGGTCCTCGACGCCGAGCTGCTCGCCAAGCGCTTCCCGCAGTTCCGGATCGAGGACGGCGACGCGGCCGTGCTCGACCGCCGCGCCGGTTTCATCCGTCCCGAGCTGACGATCCAGACCGCCGCCCGCCGCGCCGAGGAGCTCGGCGCCCGCATCCACCGCTACACCACGGTCCGCGAGATCGTCCCCGTCGCGAACGGTGTCGAGATCCGCACCGACGCGGGCAGCGAGCACTTCGACACCGCAGTCGTCACCCCCGGCCCGTGGGTGAACGACCTGCTCCCGGACCTGCCGTGGGAGGTGGACATCCGCCGCCTCATCAGCGCCTGGTACGTGCCCACCACCGACGCCTGGTTCGGCGAGGAGCGCCCCGCCTTCATCCGCACCGCGCCCACGCACTGCTACGGCCTGCCCTCCCCGGACGGCGTCTCCGTCAAGCTCGGCCTCTCCCGCGCCCTGCACCGCCCGGCCGGCGACCCGAACCGGCTCGACCGAGAGGTGGCCCCGGAGGAGCTGGAGATCTTCACGGAGCTGATCGGGCGTCACATGCCGGACCTGAACCCCGATCCGACCCGGCTCTCCGTCTACATGGAGGGCTACACCGAGAGCAGCCGTCCGCTGGTCGGGCCGCTGCCGGGCGCGGAGAACGTCGTCCTGCTCGCCGGTTTCTCCGGCCACGGATTCAAGCTCTCGCCCGCCTTCGGTGACATCGCCGCCGACCTCGCGCTGGACGGCACCTCGCCCCAGCCCATCGACTTCATCTCCACCCTCGACCGAGCGGAGGCGTGACGGCCATGACCAGCACCCTCGATGTCGGCGTCCTGCGCGCCGAGCCCGGGACCAAGACGCGCGGCACCGTCCCCGCCGACCTCGGCACTCTCACCGTGGACATCCCGCTGACCCTGGTCAACGGCGCCCACCCCGGCCCCCGCGTTCTGATCACCGCGGGCGTGCACGGCGGCGAGTTCACGGGGGTCGACGCGGCCACCCGATTGGCCGCTCTGCTGGAGCCCGGCGAGGTGCACGGTCAGGTGATCGTCTGCCCGGTCGCCAACCCCCCGGCCGTCTACCAGGGTCGCCTCGGCGTCTCCCCGCTCGACGGCGTGAACATCAACCGCGTCTTCCCCGGCGACCCCGACGGCAGCCCCACCGAACGTCTCGCGGCGTGGCTGTTCACCAACCTCGTGGACGATGCCGACGCCTACGTCGACCTGCACTCCGGCGGCATCGACGAGGTCCTGACAGATTTCGTCGGTTACCGCCTCACCGGTGACCCCGAACTGGACGTGCAGACAGCGGACATGGCCGGCGCGCTCGGCATCGAGGACGTCATCTTCGGAATGAACGCCGAAGGCGGCAACAGTCACGCGGCCGCCGCCCGCCAAGGCGTCCCGGCGATCCTCGTGGAGACCGGCCAGCTCGGCGAACGCGACGCGGCCACCGCCCGTCGTCTCGTCGAGGGTTTGCGTGGGGTCCTGGGTCGGCTCGGCGTCCTGGACATCAAGCCCAAGGACGACACGGCCGTCCGCGCATGGGTCTGGGCCGCCGGCGTCACCGCCGAGGCAACCGGCCTCTGGTATCCGGCGTTCACCGCCGGCGACGACGTGACGGAGGGCCAGGTCCTCGGCCATGTCATCGACCCGGCCGACGGCCGGGAGCACAAGGTCCTCTCCCCGGCCACCGGCCGGATCTTCTACGGCATGCACGGACTGACCGTCGCCCCCGGCGCCGAACTCGCCGCCATCGCCGCCCCGGCTCCCCAGGACTCCGGCGGCCACTGACCCCACCACCCCCAGCAAGTCCCCTCCCCGCAGCACCAGAACGAGATCCCACCAGCACGCACCCCCACGCTCCCCTTCCTCACGTACCGCACCACCAGGAGGCACCCGGTGAGAGATGTCCGGATAGACCGCAGAGGGTTTCTGCGCGGCGTCGGCGGCGTGGCCGCAGGCATCGCCGCCGCCACATCGCTCAGCGCCTGCGGCACCGGCACCAGCCGGTCCGTCGGCAGCGGCGGCAAGAGCTCCAAGACCCTCGTGGTCCGCAACAGCGGCGGCTCGTACGGCGACGCCAACCAGCAGGCGATCTATGAGCCGTTCACCAAGGAGACCGGCATCCAGGTCAAGGTGGTGAACATCGAGTACGCCCAGATGCTCGCCCAGATCAAGCAGGGCCGCCCCCAGTTCGACGTCATCGACGACTCCATGGCCGACTTCGTGCTCTTCAAGCAGCAGGACGCCACCGAGGACCTCGACTACGACCGGCTGAAGAACTTCAAGAACGCGGGCATCGCCAAGACCCTGGTGACGTCCAACGCGGTCGGCAAGAACTACTGGGCCAGCGTGATGGCGTACCGAACCGACGCGTTCGGTGGAAGGAAGCCGGCCTCGTGGGCCGACTTCTGGGACACCAAGACCTTCTCCGGCAACCGCGCCCTGCAAGCCCTGGACGCCGACCTGCCCGAGCTGGAGTTCGCCCTCCTCGCCGACGGCGTGGCGCTGGACAAGCTCTACCCGCTCGACGTGGACCGCGCCTTCAAGGCCCTCAGCGAGATCAAGCCCCACGTCCGCAAGTTCTGGGACACCGGCGCTCTGCCCGGCGTGCTCCTGGGCCGCAAGGAGGTTGACGCCTCCAGCGTGTGGCATGGCCGCCTGGACGCCCTGATCAAGGGCGGCTCCCCGCTCGCCTACCAGTGGAACGGCGCCCGCCGGCAGAGCAACGCCCTTGGCATCCCCAAGGGCGCCGCCAACCTCGACGCCGCCTACCAGCTCATCGACTTCGCCCTGCGGCCCGAGGTACAGGCGGCCTACGCCGAGATCTACCCGATGGCCCCGTCGGTGCCGGCCGCCTACAAGAAGCTCAAGCCCGCCACCGCCGCGAACCTGGCCAGCTCGCCCGAGCACCTGGAGTCCGGCTTCGACCTGGACGTCGAGTGGTGGATCAAGAACCAGGACGCCGTGTCCAAGCGCTGGCAGGAGTGGACGCATGCCTGAGACCGACGTGATGCCCGAGCTGTCCCTGGCCTCCACGGCCGGCCTGACCGGTTCCGGCAAGCCCCTGTCCGTGACACGGCTTCGGAAAACCTACGGGGGAGTGACGGCCGTCGACGAGGTCTCCATGGAGATCGCGGCCGGCGAGTTCGTCACCTTCCTCGGCTCCTCCGGCTCCGGCAAGACCACCACCCTGATGATGATCGCCGGGTTCTGCGAGCCCGACTCCGGCAGCATCGTCGTCGGCGGCCGGGACGTGACCCGCCTCGCCCCGCAGAAGCGCGGCCTGGGCTTCGTCTTCCAGCAGTACCTGCTCTTCCCGCACATGACGGTCTGGGAGAACGTCGCCTTCCCCCTGCAACTGCGGGGCGTCTCCAAGGCGGAACAGCGCCGCCGGGTCGGCGAGACCCTGGAGATGGCCGGGCTGTCCGCCATGGCCCGCCGCCGCCCCCGCGAGCTGTCCGGCGGCCAGCAGCAGCGCGTCGCGCTCTGCCGGGCCCTGGTCTACCGCCCGCCGGTCATCCTCATGGACGAGCCGCTCGGCGCCCTCGACAAGAAGCTGCGCGACCAGCTCCAGACCGAGATCAAGCGCATCCAGCAGGAACTCGGCCTGACCGTCATCTATGTGACGCACGACCAGGAAGAGGCCCTCGTCCTCTCCGACCGGATCGCCGTCATGCGGGACGGCCGGATCGACCAGTTCGACACCCCGCAGGAGCTCTTCGAGCGCCCGCGCACCCCGTTCGTCGCCGACTTCCTCGGCGCCGCCAACTTCCTGCCGGGCCAGGTGGAGCAGCAGACGTCCGGCCACACCCTGGTACGTCTCGACACCGGCGGTGTACTGAAGGCCCGCCCGCAGGCGGGGACCGAAGGGGCCCGGGTCCGTGCCGCGGTCCAGCCCGGCCGGCTCGCCCTGTGTCCCCCCGACGACGGATTCTGTACCGGGACGGTCGAGACCGTCACCTACGTCGGCACGCTCGTACGCGTCACCGTCCGCCCTCTCGGCGAGGCAGCCACCGAACTCGTACGGCTGGAACTGCCCGCCGGCCGAGCCCCCGACCTCGGCGAGCGCATCGGCCTCACCGCGGACCCCGCGAACGTCAGCGTCTTCCCGGACGCGGAACACGGGGGATGACGATGGCCGGAACCGCACTGGCGCCCACCCCGGCGCCCGCCGCACCCACACCCGCCCCGGGCAAGCGCAGCCTGGGCCGCGCGCTGTCCGAACGGCGCACCCGCTTCGGCCTGCTCAACGCCACGCCCGTCATCGTCTACCTCCTGGTCCTCTTCGTCTATCCGATCTTCAGCACCCTGATGCTGAGCCTGAAGGGCGAGGAGGGCGGCTTCACCCTCCACTGGTACATCGACGCCTTCCAGGGCGCGAACCTGGAGATCCTGCTCACGACCCTGCGGATCTCCGCCGAGACCTCCCTGCTCGCCCTGGTCGTCGGGTTCGTCCTGGCCTCGGCCATCTCGCGGCTCAAGCCGCTGTGGGCCGGCCTGGCGATGCTCGTGGTGGTCGTCCCGCACTTCATCAGCGCGCTGGTGCGCACCTATGGCTGGATCATCCTGCTCGGTGACAACGGCGTGGTGAACAACGCCCTGACGGACATGCACGTCCCCGGCGCGCCCGTCCAGTTGCTCTACAACGAGATCGGCGTCGTCATCGGCACCACCGCCGTGATGCTGCCGTACACCGTGCTGCTGCTGTTCGCGGTGATGAAGGGCATCGACCGGCGCCTGATGGCCGCCGCGGCGAGCATGGGCGCGGGCCGGATCACCATCTTCCGCCGGGTCTACCTGCCCCTGGTGGCCCCCGGCCTGGTCAACGCCGGCGTGCTGTGCTTCATCCTCTGCCTCGGCTACTACCTCACGCCCGCCCTGATGGGCGGCGAGAA
>NZ_JBEOVF010000100.1:0-20081 GCF_040295365.1 Streptomyces sp. NPDC002838
ACCTCCTCAGGCACCTGGACCCAGATCAGCGCCATCCAGGCATGGACAGCCCGACAGGCAACAGTCCACAACCTCACCGTCACCGACACCCACACCTATTACGTCCTCGCCGGGGCGGCCCCAGTCCTCGCCCACAACTGTGGTGTAGCGCGATTCGAGGTCGACAGTAGCGGCGTCATCACGGATACGCAGACTGCAATGCCGACTCAGAGGTACAACCGGCAGCGCGACTACGGTGGCGCCCAGACGACCTCCCCGGCAGGGCAGGCCGCTCGTTCTGCAGCGACAGGGCAACCGTGCCCGGAGTGTGGCAATATCATGCAACTGGGCGCAAGGCATGCGCCGGTCCCCGAGCATGACCCGCCACTCGTTCTCCATTACTACTTCCACGGAGGATGGCAGATGACGGACGCTCAGCGGCGCGCATATGCGCAAGTCGGGATCAATGGGGCTGCCTGCCTTGCATGTCAGAGAAGTCAGGGTGCGGTCATGGCGAGAATATCTCGGCGAATCGCCAAGGCGTTCGGGATGAGGTAATGGGATACTCGGAAGCGGTACACAAGGAACTACGACAGCATCTGACGGCTAGCTGGCCCGACCGTCTTCACGAGGAGTTTCGGTGGGTAATCGGCCCGATCGGAGACGTGCTGCCCAGTTTTACGGTGCAGCGGATCTCTCCTCTCGGGCCAGGCGATTCGTACATCTATCTGTCGGCTGGTGCTTTCGGTGTCGACGACGAGGAGATGCGGGAATTCTTCATCATGTCACCCACCGAGTCTCCCCGTCATGTCGAGACTCTCGCAATGGTCGCCCACTATCACAGCTATCCGCAGCATCGCTTGAGCCACGGATCTGTGCTGGACATTGGACGACCGTGGATGGAGGGCTCCGAGAACAGTCATCTTCTTGTGTCCTGGCCATACGCCTTGGACAGAAGGGCGGCTATCTGCATGACGGAAGGGAAGGAAATCACGTATCTTTGGCTCATTCCGATCTCCGCGGAAGAAGCGGAGCTCGCGAAAGTGAGCGGGACAGAAGCGCTGGAGGAGCGCCTCGAAGGTTCCGGGGTTAACCTCCTAGATCCATTGCGCATGTCGACCGTCTAGCGTGAGCCACCACCTGCTCGCATTGCGAAGGATTTCGACAGGTGGGTCGCATATTTACCAGCTCACTACCGGGATCTCAGCTGAATTTCAGCGCAGCGAAATGGCCCCGCCAAGGATCAATCTTTGGTGGGGCTACCGCATCTTAACGGCAATAGTTGACGTAAAGGTCGGAAGGAGTTCCCACATGGGGGCTAGAGGTCACGTCGGTGGCAGATATGCGGCGAGAAGCCGTTGACAAGGAAGTGACGTCATGCTTGCTCGAAGCTGAGGTTCTGCAGGTAGCGGCGGCTGCGGTCGGGCAGAGGGCGGATGCGGATCAGCTCAGGGCTCGAACGAGTCCTTCGTGCTGGGCCTCCGAGAGCGTTTGACACCGCTGCACGCCAAGAGCTCGGTCCCGGCGGCGTCGAAGTACAGAGTGAAGAACCAGAGCCGGTCTGCTGCGTCGATGTTCCCGGTACGCAGTTGCTCGCCGCGGTGCCCTGCGAGGATCTCAACGGTCTCGTCGAGGCCGATGGTCTCTTGCAGGCCGCGGGCCAACGACCGTTTCAACCTCGTTGCGGCGATGCCGGCGACCATCCACTGGGGCACCGCCCTATCCCTAACTCTTACCTCGGCGCCGGCGGCGATGGCCTCGCGTGCTGGCTTGCACGCGCTCGTCTGGTTGGTGAGCATCGCGGCGATGTCGGCCTGACTTGGGGGCTCGTCTTCGGTGGCCATGCGGTGACTGTAGAGACTGAACGTGGGCGTTGCTACAGGATGCGGCGTGGCCTGCGCTGGGCGGGGAGACAGAGGAGCGCGATGTTGTGCCGGGCATCATGGAACGATCTTGTGGTGGCTGGTGTGATCACGGCGTCGGAGTCGTCTTGGATAGCCCCGTTCAGTGGGCTGAGCCCGCGTTCCTTCAGGAAGCTGGTGACCGCGCTGCGCCGCGAAGGTGCGGATCCGGTCCGCAAGGGCCGGCCGTGGTCCCTTCCGCTGGAGGACCGGGTACTGCTCGTGTCGGCCTACTGCGCACGAATTTGACGATGCGCCAACTCGCGCCGCTCTTCGGCATCTCGAAGTCCGCGGCCGACCGGATTATCGACCACCTCGGTCCCGCGCTTGCCCTGCGGCCCCGCAGGCGGTTCGCCAAGGGCACCGTGCTCATCGTGGACGGCACCCTGGTCCCCACCCGGGAGCACACCGTCGCCGAGCGGTCGAAGAATTATCGGTACACCACCAACCAGGTCGTCATCGACGCCGACCCCCGCCTGGTCGTCGCGGTCGGCCGGCCGCTCGCCGGCAACCGCAACGACTGCAAGGCGTGGGAGGAGTCTGGCGCCAAGGCCGCTGTCGGCAAGACCCTCACGATCGCCGACGGCGGCTACCTGGGCACCGGACTCGTCATCCCGCACCGTTGTGAGCGCGGCCAGGCCGAACTCCCGGATTGGAAAGAGGAATACAACAAGTCCTACAAGCAGGTCCGCGCCCGCGTCGAGCACGTTTTCGCCCGCATGAAGACCTGGAAAATCCTCCGCGACTGCCGCCTCAAAGGCGACGGCGTCCACCACGCCATGCTCGGCATCGCCCGGATGCACAACCTCGCCCTCGCCGGCTAGATCAGAGGGTCGTGCGGCGGCCAACCCTGCCTGAGCCGATCCGGAGATCATTTACGGGACATCCCTTAGCCGCATCACTCCGACTCCCCTTCGCCAACCCGCTCCAGCAAAGCCACCGGCACCCCCTCAAAAAGCTCCCCCACACGCGCGTGCCCCACGAACTCCCGCCCAGAACCCACCACATCCACCCACCGCCCCGGCGGCAACGCCAACACCGTCTCCCGCCAACCCCCCGCCTCCGCCAACCGCAGCGACAGCCGGGTCACGGCGGTGAGCACCGCCCCAGACCGCACGAACGCCACACAGTGGGCAGCGGCCGGACCCTCGGCGGCCACCGGCGCGTACGTAGCCGCGTCACCGAAGACCTCCGGCCGCCGCGCCCGCAGCCGCAGCGCCGCCCGCGTCAGCGCACCCTTGTCGCCGGGGGCCGACGGCGGGAAGCTCACGGGCCGCCGGTTGTCCGGGTCCACCAGGGCCAGATACTCGGCCTCCGTGCCCTGGTAGACGTCCGGCACGCCCGGCATCGTCAGGTGCAGCAGGGCCGTGCCCAGCACGTTCGCCCGGATGTGCGGGGCCAGCGAGTCCCGGAAGGCGGTCACCCGCTCGCCCGCCGCCCCGCACGGCCCGGCCGCGACGAAAGCCGCCACCGCCTCCTCGTACGGCGGTTCCTGCTCCGTCCAGCTCGTGTACAGCCCGGCCTCGCGCACGTGCTTCAGCAGGGCGCCCTGGACGCGTTCCGCGGTGGCGGGACCCAGCCCGAACACCGTCTGCCAGGCCGCCCATGCCAGTTGCGCGTCCGGTACGCCCTCCCCGGTGCGCGTCACCTCGGCCAGTACGTCCGCCCACCGCTGCGGGCACTCGGTGAGCACGGCCAGCGCCGCCCGCACATCGGCACTGCGCTTGGTGTCGTGCGTCGACACCACGGTGCCGGTCGCCGGCCAGTCGCGCTGCACGCGTGCGCAGTAGGCGTGGAAGTCCTCCGGCGGCACGGCCGGGCTGCCCGGGTTCCCGCCCACCTCGGTCGCCGACAGCAGCGGCACATAGCGGTAGTACGCCGTGTCCTCCACGGACTTGGCCCGTAGGGCCGATGCCGTCTGCGCGAAGCGCGTCCGGAACTCCACATGGCCGGGCTCGTCTCCGTACCGCCCGAGCACCAGGTCCCGTACGACGTCGACCGCACCCGCCTCCTCGGGGACGACGAAGGCGAGCTTGGCCTCGGCCGCGGCCTCCTCGGTGACGACCCGGGACGCGTCCCCGGAGGCGTACGGCCGGTAGACCTCCAGGCGGACGAGAAGCTCCTGCAGCGCGGTGCGCAGTGCCCAGGGTGCGCGGTCGCGCAGCGCGGGTTCTGGCGCCGAATCGCACACACGGCTCGCCACGCGCGTCAGCCGCTCGATCTCGGTGGCCAGTTCGTGCGTGAGCACCTTGTACGCCGCCCGCCGTACCGTCGCCTCCCAGTCCCCGCCCCGGTCCGTCTGCGGGGCCGCGAACCGCCGGTACTGGCCGAGGAGTTCACCGAAGCCCGCCGGGTCCGTGAAGAGGCCGTCGATGTGCCGCAGCGCGTCGTAGCCGGTGGTGCCGGCGACGGGCCAGGAGGCGGGCAGGGGTTCTCCGTCCGCGAGGATCTTCTCCACGACCGTCCAGCGGCCGCCGGTCGCCTCGTGCAGCCGCAGCAGGTAGGCGTCGGGGTCGGCGAGCCCGTCGGGATGGTCGATGCGCAGGCCGTCGATCACGCCCTCGTGGAGCAGCGCGAGGATCTTGGCGTGTGTGGCCTCGAAGACCTCCGGGTCCTCCACCCGGACCCCGATGAGCTCCGAGATGCTGAAGAAGCGGCGGTAGTTGAGGTCGGTACGGGCCAGGCGCCACCACACCGGCCGGTACCACTGCGCGTCCAGCAGCTGCGGCAGCGGCAGATCCTCGGTGGCCTCGCGCAGCGGGAACACATGGTCGTAGTAGCGCAGGAGGTTCCCGTCGACCTCCAACCGGTCGATCTCCGCGCCCAGCGGTCCCCCGAGCACCGGCAGCAGCACCTGGCCGCCCTGCGCCTCCCAGTCGATGTCGAACCAGCGCGCGTACGGCGACTTGGGGCCCTCGCGCAGCACCTCCCACAGGGCGCGGTTGTGGCGCGGGGCCATGGCCATGTGGTTCGGGACGATGTCGACGATCAGGCCGAGCCCGTGCTCGCGGGCGGTGCCCGCCAGTGCCCGCAGCCCCTCCTCGCCGCCCAGCTCCTCGCGCACGCGCGCGTGGTCCACGACGTCGTAGCCGTGCGGGGAGCCGGGGACGGCCTCCAGGACGGGGGACAGGTGCAGGTGCGAGACGCCGAGCGATGCCAGGTACGGCACGACCGCCGCCGCGGCCCCGAACGGGAACTCGGGCTGCAGCTGCAGCCGGTACGTGGCCGTCGGCACCGCCGGGTCAGGTCGCTCAGGTGTCATGCAAACCTACGTACCCGCCCGGCAGCCTTTCGTGTCATCAACCCCTCCATGTGCACCACAGCCCTAGACAGGCCGCTGCAACACCGTCATGCTCCGGTCCACCAGCGTCAGCCGGTCCCCGGCCTGCACCTTCGCGCCCGGCGGTACGCCGTCCGTGCGGGCGGTGTCGACCACCACCTGCCACTGCCGGCCGTGGTTGACCGGCACCACGAAGTCCAGCGTCCTGGGGGAGGCGTTGAACATCAGCAGGAACGAGTCGTCGGTGATCCGTTCCCCGCGCGCATCGGGCTCGGAGATCGCGTTGCCGTTCAGGAACACCGTCAGCGCCGAGGCCTGCGCCCGGTCCCAGTCACGCTGGGTCATCTCCTGGCCCTCCGGGGTGAACCAGGCGATGTCCGACAGCTCGTCGTGGGTGCCCTCCACGGGCCGGCCGTGGAAGAAACGGCGCCGGCGGAAGACCGGATGGTCCTTGCGGAGCCACACCATCGCGCGCGTGAAGTCCAACAGCTCCTGGCTGATGCCCTCGCCGTCCGGCCACTCCACCCAGGCCAGCTCACTGTCCTGGCAGTACGCGTTGTTGTTGCCGCGCTGGGTGCGCGCGACCTCGTCGCCGTGGCTGATCATCGGCACGCCCTGGGACAGCATCAGCGTGGCGATGAAGTTCCGCATCTGCCGGGCGCGCAGCTCCAGCACGGCCGGGTCGTCGGTCTCGCCCTCCACGCCGCTGTTCCAGGACCGGTTGTGGCTCTCGCCGTCCCGGTTGTCCTCGCCGTTGGCGTGGTTGTGCTTCTCGTTGTACGAGACGAGGTCGCGCAGCGTGAACCCGTCGTGGCAGGTCACGAAGTTGATGGAGGCCAGTGGGCGGCGGCCGTCGTCCTGGTAGAGGTCCGACGAGCCGGTCAGCCGGGACGCGAACTCCGCGAGCTTGCGCGGCTCGCCGCGCCACAGGTCCCGTACGGTGTCGCGGTACTCGCCGTTCCACTCGGTCCACAGCGGCGGGAAATTGCCCACCTGGTAGCCGCCCTCGCCCACGTCCCAGGGCTCGGCGATCAGCTTCACCTGGGAGACCACCGGGTCCTGCTGCACCAGGTCGAAGAACGACGACAGCCGGTCCACCTCGTGGAACTGCCGCGCCAGAGTGGCCGCGAGGTCGAAGCGGAACCCGTCGACGTGCATCTCCGTGACCCAGTACCGCAGCGAGTCCATGATCAGCTGCAGGACGTGCGGGGACCGCATGAGCAGCGAGTTCCCGGTCCCCGTGGTGTCCATGTAGTAGCGGGGATCGTCCGCCAGGCGGTAGTACTGCGGATTGTCCAGGCCCTTGAAGGACAGCGTCGGCCCCAGGTGGTTGCCCTCGGCGGTGTGGTTGTAGACCACGTCCAGGATGACCTCGATGCCGGCCTCGTGCAGCGCCCGCACCGCCGACTTGAACTCCAGTACCTGCTGGCCGCGGTCGCCCCAGGAGGCGTACGCGTTGTGCGGGGCGAAGAAGCCGATGGTGTTGTAGCCCCAGTAGTTGTTCAGGCCCATGTCGACCAGGCGGTGGTCGTTCACGAACTGGTGTACGGGCATCAGCTCCAGTGCCGTGACGCCCAGCTCGGTCAGGTGCTCGATGATCGCCGGGTGCGCGAGCGCGGCGTAGGTGCCGCGCAGCTCCTCCGGCAGCCCCGGGTGCCGCATGGTGAGGCCCTTGACATGGGCCTCGTAGATCACCGTGTGGTGGTACTCGGTGCGCGGGCGCCGGTCGTCGCCCCAGTCGAAGTACGGGTTGACCACGACGGACGTCATCGTGTGCGGCGCCGAGTCCAGGTCGTTGCGCTTGTCGGGTGCGTCGAAGTGGTAGCCGTAGACCTCCTCGCCCCAGTGGATCGAACCGCTGATCGCGCGCGCGTACGGATCGAGCAGCAGCTTCGCCGAGTTGCAGCGCAGGCCGCGCTCGGGGGCGTACGGGCCGTGCACACGGAACCCGTACCGCTGTCCCGGCATGACGCCCGGCAGGTACGCGTGCCGCACGAACGCGTCGCTCTCCCGCAGTTCCACCGCCGTCTCCGAGCCGTCGTCGTGCAGCAGACACAGCTCTACTCGGTCCGCGGCCTCCGTGAAGACCGCGAAGTTGGTGCCGGCGCCGTCGTACGTGGCACCGAGTGGATATGCCTCTCCAGGCCAGACCTGCATGGATACGACTCTTCCAGGTGTCCCGCGCCGCTGGGGGCGCCTTGGCGTCGAGTGTCCCCGAAAGTGATGGAACCACCTATGACTTACGTCCCTCTTACCGGGCGACCAGTGCATACCCAGGTCAACGCGGCCGGTATGCCGAACCAGTGGGGCAAACACATACTCCCGTGAAGGTTCGGGGAGTAGGGGGAAGATGTGCGCGAGATAGTGCACCGCCATCTGGGAAAGGTGGTGGCCGGTGCGGCCATCACGGTGGCCTCGACCGCCGTGATGGTCGGAATCACCCTTCCGGGGACGGCGGGGGCCGATGAAACCGATGCCGGACGGGCGGGCAGCCAGTCCACGCGACAGGCAGGGCAGGAAGAGGGCCAGGGCCAGGGTGCGGCCGTCGCACCCGGGGTCGTCGAGCAGGCCCCGGCCGAGGGTGAGAAGGGCAAGGGCAGCGATCCGCTGACCGACGACGAGATCGAGCGGGTCGAACAGATCGCTGTGAACCGTCAGCTGTTCAACGCCAGCGAGAACGTCGAGGGCGAGCGCGGGCCGCAGCGCCTCACCGTCGGCCTCGCCGAGCCGGAGGCCGACCAGGCCGACACCTCGGACGGGCCCCGGCGTGCCGACGTGACGTACTACGACTACCGGGACGACACCCTCGTCACCAAGACCGTCGACCTCGACGCCGGAAAGGTCGTCCAGACCACCGAGCAGCGGGGCGTCCAGCCGCCGCCGAGCCGGGCCGAGAGCATCGAGGCGGCGAGCCTCCTGATCGCCGACCCGCTGGGCGCGGGCCTCAAGGCGGACTACAAGGACGCCACCGGCAAGGAGCTCACCTCCCCGGACCAGCTGAGGCTGAGCGGCGGCGTCTACCGGTCCACGCCGGGTGCCCAGCCCGCCGCACTGGACAAGTGCGGCGAGCACCGCTGCGTGCGGTTGTTCCCGAAGGTCAAGAACGGGCCGTGGATCGACACCAGGTCCCTGGTGATCGACCTGAGCACCCGCAAGGTCGCCGAGCTCGACCGCTGACCCGACCTCCGTCCACCTTTCGAACCTGCACCTCCTGCAAGGGAGCCACTTCTTCATGCGCCTGAACGAAATGAGCCGTGCCCGCAGCCGGACGGCCCTCGGCCTCGCCGTGGCCGCGCTGGCCGCCGGTCTGACGACCGGCACGGGACCGGCCGCCGCCCAGCCGAGGGCGGCCGCCGCGCCGGCCGCCGACTGCAGTGCCGCCTACCGCATCGAGCAGAAACTCTCCACCGGCACGACCTGGCGGATGTGCTGGCGCTACGACGGCATGGCCGGCCTAATCCTGGACGACGTCTCCTACCAGCCCAAGGGCGAGGCCAAGCCGATCAAGGTCCTCAACAGCGCCCGGCTCGGCCAGATCCACGTCCCGTACGACGACGGCAAGGAGGAGTACGACGACCTGACGGGCCAGGACTTCGCCAAGGACCTGATGCCCCTGGCGCCTGCCGAGTGCCCCGGCGGCACCATCAAGACCGTCAAGGTCCCGGACTACTACCCGGACGAGAACCCGAACATCAAGGGCCTGTGCACCACCACGCGCTCCCGCGGCCACGCCTACCGCATGCAGAGCGACACCGGGAACAAGGTCTACCAGGCCCAGGGCAAGGACCTCCTCGTCTACACGGTCAACCAGGTCGGCTGGTACGAGTACATGACCGAGTGGCGCTTCCAGGACGACGGCACGATCAACATGAACGTCGGCGCGACGGGCAGCCTCTCGCCGTTCGACTATGACGCGGGCGACGGGCGCGGCTGGCCCATCGGCAAGGGCCCGAGGGCCAAGGCCACCAGCCACAGCCACAACGCCTTCTGGCGGCTCGACTTCGCCCTCGACGGCTCCACCAAGAACCATGTCGAGCAGTACGACTCGGTCGTCACCCCCCGCGGCCGGCTGACCCCGACCACCAAGACCACCCGCACCAAGGTCACCAAGGAAGGCGCCGGCGACGCCAAGACCTACCGCTGGTGGCGCATGGTCAGCGCGACCGGCAAGAACAAGGACTGGCACGCACGGTCGTACGAGATCGTCCCCGGCCCCACCACCCGCTACCCGGGCCGCAGTTTCACCAAGCACGACGTCTACTTCACCCAGTACAACAAGTGCGAGCTGTTCGCCAGCAACAACCCGCGCTGCGACCAGACCCATCCCAAGTCCGTCGACAAGTGGGTGAACGGGCAGACCCTCACCCACCCCGTGGCCTGGGTGAACGTGGGCTTCCACCACATAGCCCGCGACGAGGACCAGCAGCCCATGCCGGTCCACTGGCAGGGCTTCTCCATCGCACCGCGTGACGTCACCGCTATGAATCCGCTCACTCCGCCGGCGCTCGCCGGTGAGAACGGGCGCCCGCGGGACGGTAGTTGAGAAACTACCTGTCCATCCGGCTGCACCGCCGACCGCTCCCGGAGTACCCTTCCTTGATCGTTGACAAGGGCGGTGCTCGGGGGAGCGGAAGGCGGTGCGCGGGTGGGCTCGGGAGGGCTGGAGCTGCCCCCTGGTGACGAGGGTCACGAGGGGAACTCCACAGACGTCCCGCCCGGCACGGTGTCGCTGGCCCGGCCGATGGACACGGGTGCCATCGGGCCGGAGCTGAACTGGGACGCCGACGCCTGGCGCGAGGTGCGTACGCGCGCCCAGCGGGCCGGCCGTGCCTACATCTGGCTGAACCTCGTCGAACAGCGGCTGCGCGCCGTCGTGGCCGCCGTTCTGCGCCCCATCTACGAACCCGTCCACGGCCACGACGACTGGGTGGTCGCCGCCGCCGGACCGGCCGGGCAGGAGTGGGTCCAGCGCGCGGTCGCCGTCCGCGAGGTCAGCCGCCGCAAGGGCTACCTGCTCGACCCGGCCGACGACAACGTCCTCAGCTTTCTCACCCTGCCGCAGCTGCGCGAGCTGATGGTGCAGCACTGGCCGTGCTTCGAGCCCTACTTCGACGAGCGCCGGGACGTCGAACTCGCCCTGGACGAGCTGGAGGTCACCCGCAACGTCGTCTCCCGCAACCGGGCCCTGTCCGAGGCCGTCCTCGGCCAGGCCGAGCGTGCCTCGGCCCGGCTGCTGGAGATGCTGGGCACGGGCAGCGACGTGCCGTCCGCCCGCCGGCTGCCCGTCGACGCGGTCGAGGACCTCGTCGGCGACCGGTACGCGGACGTGGTCGCGGTGCATTCCGACCGGGTGCGGCTGCTGCGCCAGTTCCCGGCCGAGGACATCTTCGGCAGCGCCCGCCGCCTCGACGCCGTCGGCATCGGCCTCAACCTGCTCGTGCAGAACTTCTCCGGCCGCCGCCTGGTGCGCCTGGCCGAGTCCGGCTGCCGGGTGCGGCTGCTGTTCCTGAACCCGGCCTCCAGCGCCGTCAAGCGGCGCGAGCGCGAACTCGGCATCAAGCGCGGCGAGCTGAGTCGCGCCGTCGAGATGAACATCCTACACATGCGCCGGGTGCGCTCGAAGCTGCGCGACCCCGGCGCCTTCGAGATCCAGGTCTACGACGAGACGCCCCGCTTCACCGCCTACCTCGTGGACGGCGACGGCTCGGACGGCATCGCCGTGGTGCAGTCCTATCTGCGCCGGTCGCGCGGTATGGAGGCGCCGGTGCTGGTCCTGCGCGGCGGGGGCAAGCTGGTGAAGCCGGGCGAAGTGGACGAGAGCGGACTGTTTCCGACCTATCGCGAGGAGTTCGAGCTGGCTTGGGTGGATTCGCGGCCGGTGTCCTGAAGTCGTCGGCCCCGGAATCTCCGGAATCTTGGGTGGATTCGCTCCGCATGTCCTGAACTGTCCCGGCGGCTAAGCGGAATGCGGTCCTCTGATTGTCAGTGGCTCATGGGATCGTGGGGACCACTGGGGGAAAGCACCACCAAGAAGGGGGACCGCCCATGGGCTGGCACCGGGAGCTGCTGATCGGCTTCGACCTGGAGACGACCGGGACCGATCCGCGCGAGGCGCGTATCGTCACGGCGGCCGTGATCGAGGTCCGGGCCGGGCAGCCCGTGGGGCGCCGGGAGTGGCTGGCGGATCCGGGCGTGGAGATCCCGGCGGACGCGGTCGCGGTGCACGGGATCAGCAACGAGCGCGCGGCCGCCGAGGGCAGCCCGGCCGACCAGGTGGCGGACGCCGTCGCGGACGTCCTCGTGGCGTACTGGAAGACGGGCGTCCCGGTCGTCGCCTACAACGCGGCCTTCGACCTCACGCTGCTCTCCGCCGAACTGCACAGGCACGGCCTGCCGTCCCTGCGGGACCGCCTCGGCATCGACCCCGCGCCGGTCATCGACCCGTACACGATCGACCGCTGGGCCGACCGCTACCGCCGCGGCAAGCGCAACCTCGAAGCGGTCTGCACGGAGTACGGCGTCCCGCTCGACTCCGCCCACGACGCCTCGGCCGACGCCCTCGCCGCGGCCCGGCTGGCCTGCGCCATAGCCGGCCGCCACCCCAAGGTCGCGGCCCTCGGCCCGGCGGAGCTGCACCGCCGCCAGATCGAGTGGTACGCCGAGTGGGCGGCGGACTTCCAGAGCTTCCTGCGCCGCAAGGGCGACGCGGCAGCGGTGGTGGACGGCACGTGGCCCCTGCGGGAGTTCGCCGACGAGCCGGTGTGAGCAGGGCCGTCACACCGGAGCGGGGCCTTCACACAAGTGCCGGGCCGGCGATCCGTTCCACCCGGGGCAGGGCGACCCGTGCGTAGTCCGCACCCGACATGCGCAGGGACCGGTCCAGCCGGGCCGCGTTGAAGTACAGCCGGTCCTGTGCCACGACGTCCGGATCGACGACGAGTTCGAGCTCGGGTTCGAAGCTGAAGGGCAGCACGGTGCCGGGCACCGCGCGGGCCAGGCGCTCGGCCGTCTCGGCGTCGCTGAACCCGACGTAACGCGCCGCGAACAGCGCCCGGACGGCATCCAGATCCACACGCCGGTCCCCGGGGACGACCGCGAGGACGTGCCGTGTGGTGCGGCGGTCCACCTTCACCCGCAGCACGATGCACTTCGCCGCCTCGGAGGCGGGGTGCCCGCGCAGTGTGCTGACGGTGTCGGTGGTGCCTTCGGGGGCGTGGTCGATGAGGTGGTAGTCGACGGAGGAGGTGTCGAGCAGGGAGATCAGACGTTGGTAAGTGTCGTGGTCGGGCATGGGGGGTCCTCTTCGGTGCGTTGGGTTTCGGTCTCGCGGAGGGTGTCGGTTCGCGGGGTGTCGGTGGGGCGGGCGTCGGCGCGAAGGACCTCGGCGCGGAGGACCTTGGCGCGGTGGGCGCGTTCCACCGTCTGACCCCAGTAGGTACCGGCGACCATCAGGGCCGCGCCGAGGCCGGTGAGCGGTGTGAAGTGCTCGCCGCCCAGGGCGATGCCGACCGCGGCGGCCCAGATCGGCTCCGTGCCCAGCAGCAGACTGGCCCGGCTGGCCGAGGTGCGCTGCACCGCCCAGGTCTGGACGAGGAAGGCGAAGACACTGCAGAACAGGGCGAGATAGACCAGCTGCGTCCAGGTCGCCGCGTCGGTACGGGCCAGAGTCGGCAGCTCGTGGGCGGCCGGCGCCAGGAACAGGGCCGTGCCGACGAGGGTCTGCACCGTCGTCAGGTGCAGCGGGCGTATCGCCCGGCCCACGGTGAGCCGGCCGACGAGGGCCACGTGCACCGCGCGGACGAGGGCCGCGCCGAGCATCAGCAGGTCGCCGAGGCGGGGCGCGTGGAATCCGTTGCCGGACATGAGGAGTCCGACGGCGAGGACACACACGCCGGCGGCGGCGTAGAAGGCGGGAGGCAGCCCGCCCGGATGACCGGCGCGGTCGAGGAAGGGGGTGAGGACGATGGTCAGGCTGATGATCAGCCCCGCGTTGGCGGCGCTGGTGTGGGCGACGCCGTATGTCTCCACGACCAGGACGGCGGCCTGTGTGACCCCCAGGGGTATGCCGGCCCGGAGTTCGTCGCGGGTCCATCGGCGGGGGCCGCCCCGGGAGCCGGCCCGGGCGGTGACGAGGCCGAGACAGGCGAGCGCGGACAGGGCGTACCGGGCGAGCAGGACCAGCAGGACGGGGAGAGCCGCGGTGGCGGTCTGGGCGGACAGATAGCTGGAACCCCAGACGAGCGCGACCAGGAGAAGTACCGCATCGGTACGGCGGGCGTCGGACACCCGCCTACGGTGCACCGAGCAGCCCGCTGAAGCCCAGAACCACTTTCTTAAACGATCTTTTAGCAGTCCTACAGAGTGCTCCTACACTGAGGAGGTGGACGAACGGCAGTTGCGGATTCTGCGGGAGCTGGGCGAACTGGGCAGCGTCACCGCGGTCGCCGAGGCGCTGCTGGTGACACCGTCGGCGATCTCGCAGCAGCTGCGGCTGTTGCAGCGCTCGATCCCCGTGCCGCTGACCGAGCGCCACGGGCGGCGGCTGGTGCTCACGGACGCCGGGCAGGCGCTGGCGGGCGCGGCGATCGAGGTGGAGACGGCGCTGGCGCGTGCCCGGCACACGGTCGAGGAGTTCGTGGACCGACCGGAGGGAGGGGTGTCGGTGGCGGCGTTCCACAGCGCCGGCGCGGCGTTCTTCCCCCTGCTGCTGCGGGCTCTCACCGGTCCCGGACACCCGGTGCTCGCGCTCGCCGACGAGGACGTCGCCCAGGACGACTTCCCCCGGCTCACGCGGGAGTACGACCTCGTGCTCGCCCACCGCCTCGACCACGCCCCGCCCTGGCCGCGCGCGGTGACCGCGACCACGCTGCTGCGCGAACCGCTCGACGTGGCACTGCCCGCCGGCCATCCACTCGCCGCCAAACGCCGGCTCACTCCGGACGACGTGGCCGACGAGCCGTGGATCACCGTGCACGACGGCTTCCCGGTCATGGCGACCATCGAGGCCATCGCCGCGGCGGCGGGCCGCCGCCTCCATCTCGTCCACCGCATCAACGAGTTCGCGGTGGCCGCAGAGGCGGTCGCCGCCGGGGGAGGCCTCGCGCTGATGCCGCGCTGGACGATGCGTCCGCACCCCGAGCTGGTCCTGAGGCCGCTCAGCGGGGTGCGGGCGAGACGGCACATCGACGCCCTGCACCGCCCGGAACGAACGGCGCGCAAGGCGGTCCGCACGGTCCTCACCGAGCTGCGTCGCGCCGCAAGAACCATCCAGGACCAAGACACCGACGGCGAGGTGACGTCCCCAAGGGGCGCGGGGCTGTGACGATATGCGGCTCCGCCGCGCGGGCGCGACCAGCCGCATAGGACCCGTAGCCGCCCGAAACGAGCAAGTCCCCGAACCCTAGGCGCTCAGAACGGATACCACCGCACCGACTCATCCCCGTCCCGCAACGACGCCACCCGCCGCTCGAACTCGACCAACGCCTTCGGATTGCTCGGCGCATGCTGAGCCACCCACGCGCAACTCGCCGTCTCCCGGGCCCCCCGCAGCACCCCGCAGCCCGACCACTCCCGCACATCCCAGCCGTACGCCGAGATGAACGAGTCGTAAGCCGCGGCAGGCATCCCATAGCGGTCGCGCGAGAGGGCCATGACCACCAGGTCGTGCTCGCGCAGGTCGGCGGAGAAGGTCTCGAGGTCGACCAGGGCCGGACCGCCCGGGCCGACGTGCACGTTGCGGGGGAGCGCGTCGCCGTGGATCGGACCTGGCGGCAGATGCGGCGTCAACGCTGCCGCGGCTGTCGCGAAGCCGTCGCGGCGCTCGCGCAGGTACGCCGCGTCGGCCGGGTCGATCGCGTCGCCCGCGAGGCGCAGCCAGCGTTCCACACCGCCCAGCAGGTCACGGGGCGGCAGCTCGAAGGGAGGCGCGGGCAGGGCGTGGACGAGGCGTAGCAGTTCGGCCAAATCCCGTGGCTCGGCGGGCCGTACGGAATCGGGCAGCCGGTGCCACACCGTCACCGGGTGCCCCTCGACCAGCAACGCCTTGGGCTCAGCCGCCCGCACCGCGGGCACGCCCGCCTCCGCGAGCCACACCGCGATGTCGAGTTCGCGGCGCGCCCGGTCGAGGAGCTCGGCGTCGCGGCCCACCTTGACGACCAGGTCACCGGCGGCGAACACCGCGTTCTCGCCGAGAGCGAGCAACTGAGCGTCCCGTGCCGGGCCGGGGAGTACCCCCGCCGCGACCAATACGTCACGCGCCCGTGCCTCGTCCATCCCTCGGTCTCCCAGTCCTCGTATGCCTCCGTGAACGGCGTCGGGTTCCCGCCACTCGCCCGCCAGTCTCGCATTCGCACAGGTCGGAAGGCATACGAGGTGCCTTGACGACGCACACCCCCTTCACGACCATGACGAAGGCCCGCCGGGCCCGGACAGACCCTCGTCACGAGCCGCGCAGTGGACCCGACAGGAGCCGATTACGTGACATTGGTGACCGCGACGAAGCGGTCGGCGCAGGGCGCACCACGCGCCGACGGGGGCCGGCGGCCTCCCGACCACGGGGCCTGGTTCCTGGTGCTGCCCGCGCTGATCCCGATCCTCGTGCTGAGCGTCGGACCGTTGCTGTACGGGATCCTGCTGGCCTTCACGGACGCGCAGTCGGGCCGGACCGAGCCCACGCAGTGGATCGGCGGTCTCAACTTCCGGGATCTGCTGCACGACACGCTGTTCTGGGAGTCGTTCCGGATCGGTCTGGTCTGGGCGGTCGGGGTGACCGTCCCGCAGTTCCTGCTCGCGCTCGGCCTCGCGCTCCTCCTCAACCAGGAACTGCGCCTGCGCTGGCTGGCCCGCGCCCTGGCGATCATCCCCTGGGCCATGCCCGAGATCGTCGTCGGCGTGATGTGGCGGCTCGTCTACAACCCGGACGCCGGCGTCCTCAACGAGACCCTGCGAGACCTCGGCCTCGGCGACGGCCGCGACTGGCTCAGCGGCCTCGCGACCGCCCTGCCCGCGGTGATCGTCGTCGGCGTCTGGGCCGGCATGCCCCAGACGACGGTCGCCCTGCTCGCCGGTCTGCAGAACACCCCGCGCGAACTCCACGAGGCGGCCGCGATGGACGGCGCCGGCGCCTGGCGGCGCTTCCGGACGGTCACCTGGCCCGCGCTCCGGCCGGTCGCGCTCGCGATCACCGCCCTGAACTTTATCTGGAACTTCAACTCCTTCGCCCTGGTCTACGTCCTGACCAGCGGCGGACCCGGCGGCCGTACCCGCCTGCCCATGCTCTTCGCCTACGAAGAGGCCTTCCGCTACGGCCAGTTCGGCTACGCGGCGGCGATGGGCTGCGTGATGGTCGCGCTGATCTCCGTGCTTCTCGCCCTCTTCCTGGTGGGCCGGATCAAGGGAGGTGACGACTCATGAGGACCAGCACCGGCGGCCGTGTCGGCCAGTACGTCGCCCTGCTCGCGTATCTCGTCTTCCTCGCCTTCCCCTTCCTCTGGCTGGTCTCCACCGCCTTCAAGTCGCCGCGCGAGCTGGGCAGTCTGCACCCCACCTGGATCCCCGAGCACCCGACCCTCGACAACTTCCGGCAGGCCTTCGACGAGCAGCCGCTGCTGCGCGCCGCGGGCAACTCCCTGCTCGCCGCGCTCGGCGCCGCGCTGATCGCCGTACTGATCGCGACTCCGCTGGCGTACGTCATGGCCCGGCACCGCACGCGGCTCGCGAAGGCCGCGACCGGATGGGTGGTGGTCAGCCAGGCGTTCCCGCTCGTGCTGGTGATCATCCCGCTGTTCCTGGTGCTGAAGAACCTGCGGATGATCAACTCCCTGGCGGGGCTGGTCCTGGTGTACGTCGTGTGGGCGCTGCCGTTCGCGCTGTGGATGCTCGTGGGGTACGTCCGTGCCGTGCCCGCCGAGCTGGAGGAGGCGGCGGCGGTCGACGGGGCCGGGCGGGTGCGGACGCTGGTGTCGGTGACCGCGCCGCTGCTCGCGCCGGGGATCGTGGCGACGGGACTGTTCGCGTTCATCACCGCGTGGAACGAGTTCTTCTTCGCGCTGGTGCTGCTGAAGACGCCGGAGAAGCAGACCCTGCCGGTCGTCCTCACCCATTTCATCGGCGCGGAGGGCGTCGCCGACCTCGGCCCTCTGGCCGCCGCGGCCCTCCTCGCCACCCTCCCCTCCCTGGTCGTCTTCGCGATCATCCAACGGCGGATCACCAGCGGCATGCTCGCCGGGGCGGTGAAGAGCTGATGCGCATCAGAATCGCAGGCCTCCTCGCCCTCGCCCTGCTCCTCGCCGGCTGCACAGGCGGCGGCAGCGACTCCGGCACGGGCCGGATCACCCTCCGCTTCCAGTCCCTCGCCTGGCAGCAGGAGTCCGTCGAGGCCAACAAGGAGCTGGTGCGGGAGTGGAACGCGACCCACCCGGACGTCAAGGTGGAGTACGTCCAGGGAAGTTGGGACAGCGTCCACGACCAGCTCCTCACCTCCTTCGAGGGCGGTGAGGCGCCCGACATCATCCACGACGCCTCGGACGACCTCGCGGACTTCGCCTACGGCGGCTATCTCGCCGACCTGACCGACCTGCTGCCCGCCCGGCTCAAGTCGGACATCCCACAGCGCAGTTGGGACACGGCGACCTTCGGCGACGGAATCTACGGCGTGCCGTTCCTCCAGGAGCCGCGGGTGCTCATCGCCAACGCCGCCTGGCTGAAGGAGTCCGGCGTACGGATCCCCACTCCCGAACGCCCATGGAGCTGGCCGGAGTTCCGCCGGATCACCGAACGGCTCAGCGGCGACGGCAAGTACGGCGTGGCCTGGCCGCTCAAGGAGCCCGTCTCCGCCACGCTCAACCTGTCGCTGTCGGCGGGCGGACAGCTCTTCCACCGGGGCGCGGACGGCAAGGTGACCGTCCGCTTCGAGGCCGCCGACGAGATCGTGCCGCGCACCATCCACGACCAGGCCAACACCGACCGCAGCGCCTCGCCCACCACCCTGGGCAGCGGCGGCTCGGACACTCTGCCCGGCTTCTTCGGCGGCAAGTACGCGATGGTTCCGCTCGGGTTCTCGTACCGACAGCAGATCGTCCAGCAGGCGCCGAAGGGCTTCGACTGGCAGGTGCTGCCCGCCCCGGCCGGCGCCGACGGGCTCACCCAGGGGGTCAGCCCGCAGACCCTGTCCGTCGCCGAGGACAGCCCGCACAAGAAGGAGGCCGTCGAGTTCATCGACTTCCTGCTCCGGCCGCGGAACATGGTCCGGCTCGCCCTGGGCGACTGGATGCTGCCCACCGGCACCCAGGCGCTCGAGGACCCCGCCCTGCACACCGCGAAGGACGGCTGGGCCACCGGCACCGCCCTCGCCGCGCAGCTGCGCCCGGCGCCCGCACAGTCCGTCCGGGGCTATCCGGAGTGGAAGGACAAGGTCGCCACACCCGCCTTCCAGGAGTACTACAGCGGGGCGATCGGACTGGAGGAACTGCGCGAACGCCTTGAAGAGGACGGCAACTTGGTGCTGGCCCGGTACCAGCGCTGAGCCTCAACGGGGGTCAGGACTCAGGGAACGGCAGGCCCGGTGACGTACCGCCCCTCCTCGTCGTACGGCCAGACATTGGGCACGCAGCCGTGCATGCCCTTGATCTGCTGCATCATCGCGGGGGCCGGTTTCCCCGGACCGGGGCAGTCGACGTGGCCGTGGCCGAGGAAGTGGCCGAACCTCGTGGTTGATGATGAGCGCTCGGTAGGCCGTGACGTCCTTGGCGTAGACGGGAGTTGCCAGCAGCCAGCGTTCGAGGTTGACCATCACGTTCTTGGCCACGTTGCAGTTGAGCTCGCCGCCGGTGTCCAGCCCGTACTGCCCGCAGATCCGGTCCACGGTCCCGGGCGTCGCGATCCGTACGACGAAGTCGGTGGCGCCGCCCGCGACCCGCTGGAACGCCGAGTGACCGTCCGCCGTCCAGCCGCGCCGGTCGCCGAGGATGCGCTCCACCTGCTCGGCGACGTCCGCGGCGGACAGGTCGATGCCGTCCTCGACGTCGACCCGGTAGCGCAGGGTCGTGCCCTTCCCCGCCTTGGCTCTGGTGCCGGACGCGGTGGTGAAGGTGCCCGGGCCCGTGCCGGGATGGGGGGCTTGGCGGGGGCGGACGAACTGGGAGAGGAGCTTGGGGCCGCGCGTCGGCCGTGCGGCGGGTGCCGGGCTGGATTCCACTGGCTTGGCCTGCGCGGTGGAGCGGGACTCTTTCGGCGCCTCCTCCCTGTTCGGAGGCGTCGAAACCACGGCCGCGAAACCGGCGGCGCCCAGGACGGTCAGCGCGGCGAGCCCGCCCCATAACGGCCCCTTCCGGCCGCGCGCCGACGCGTGCGTGGGGCCGCTCCGACGGCGGGGGCTGCGGGAGGGTGTGGCTTTGTGCGCGGTCATGGTCGTTCAGGTTGTGGCCGCGATGTGATCAAGCCTGGTTCGAATGGCAACGAATTGGTAACGGAGGTTTGTTGGAGGCTCGATACTGAAGCCATGCCACGAGTTCTGCTGATCGAAGACGACCGTGCCGTCCGGGAGGGCGTCGCCCTCGCCCTGCGCCGTCAGGGCCACGAGGTCGCCGCCGCCGAGACGGGGGAGGAGGGGCTGGAGCGGCTGCGGTCCTTCCGGCCGGACGTCGTGGTGCTGGACCTGATGCTGCCGGGTATGCCGGGACTGGACGTGTGCCGGGGGATGCGCGCCCTCGACCAGACGCTGCCGATCATCATGGCGACCGCGCGGGGCGACGACGAGGACATCGTCGTAGGGCTGGAGGCGGGGGCCGACGACTACGTGGTCAAGCCCGTGCAGGCACGGGTGCTGGCGGCGCGCATCCGTGCCGTGCTGCGCCGGGCGGCCGGCGCGCCCGCCGACGGGGGCATACCGAAGATCGACACACACGGGGACCTGGCCATCGACC
>NZ_JBEOVF010000101.1:0-11156 GCF_040295365.1 Streptomyces sp. NPDC002838
TCCAGCTCGATCTCCGCGGCCTCCAACACCTCAGCCAACCGCGCGGCTTCCTCCCGCAACCCCTCCACCCGCACGCGGGCAGCCGCCTCCCGCTCAATGCGGCAGCGGACCGCCTCGGCGGCCTGCCGGTCGGACAGGCCGAGCAGGAACTGCAGCACACAGACGGTGGCCAGTTGAGCAGGTGAGAGACCCGGACGCCCGTCTCGCGGGTACCAGTCGGCGAAGTCCTCGTCGCACCACAGCCCATCGAGGCGGTCACGTACCCATATCGCCGTCGTGCCGTCCGGGTTGCTCGCCCGCGCAACCTGCGCAGTCAGAGACGGGACCTGCTCACCGGAACGGGGACGAAGGGACAACGAGCACCTCGACAGCTGTATCGGTCGGCGGAACTACCCGAGCATGCCCGTCGATCTTGCTGCTGCACCGGGAAACCCCAAGATCCCCGACAGAGTCAACTGCCCCCGGCCAGCACGCCGGGTTCGCGGACCAACGCCTCGAGGGAGGCAGATGAAGGTAGGGATGAAGGAGTTTCTTCTTGTGGCCATTGAACGGCAACGAGTGGCAGTACGCGCTTCTCGCGGAGGACGTTGCCCCGCGGTACCGCGGTGGCCTCACTCCTCCGGGGACGAGTGTGGCGGGGGCAGTGTGGATGTCGTGGCCGGTTGACGCAGCAGTTGTTCAATGAGGCGTTCCTTGGCCAGGGCAAGGTGGCGCCGGTAGGTGCCGTAGGGCACCCCCAGTCGCCGGGCGGCGGCCTTGTGGGTGCGCAAGGCCGTGATGTAGGTGGCGGTGAGAGCCTCGTGGGCTTTGACGCCCGCGGGGTCGATCTGTATCGCGTCGAGGGCGGTGGTGATGGCGCCGCGCAGGTCCGCGACCGGGTCGGGTGAGCCCGACGGCACGAGATGGGAGTGCAGCAGAACGCTGGTCGCGAATTCGCGTGGGGTCTGCCAGGTGCGCAGCGCCTGGAGCACGCCTTCCTCGAACGCGGCGCGCGGCAGCTGGTCGCCTGGGCCGCTCGTGGAGGCGCTTGCAGGCCGTGTCGCTACGGGCGTGACCGCGGTGCGAGCCCGGTGTTGCACCCACTGTTCCACTGTTTGCCGTCGCCAGTCCCGGCCGAAGACGTGCTGTCGCAGGCCGCCGACGTCCACGGCCGCGACCTCCGGCATCCCGGCCTTGGCGAGGTAGCGTCCCCACCGGTCGGCGTCTTCGAAGACGGTGAAGGTCACCGCGCGTCCGTGGCTCGTCATCTCCTCGGCGATGGTGCGCCGGCTGATGAGTTCCATCAAGGGTGAGGGCCGCTGGTGCCCGCCGGGTTGCACCGCGAAGCGGCGGATGCCCAGGTGCTCGCCCGGTCCCAGGGGAGCGGCCGCCTCCACGAGGTCCCAGACTGCTGCGATCACCGGGTCTTCGGCGCGGTCCTCGGGCAGCGGTGCGTCCAGCCGCAGGATGGCCATGAACGAAGCGGGTGCGGAAGAGCCCGCGTAGCGGTGGACGCGGAAGGCCTCCGGCTGGCGGCGCAGCCAGTGTGCGACCGCGGCTGCCGATGCCGGGCCCTCGGCCTCCTCGGCCATGCGCAGCACGCCGGGCACGTCTTCGGACCGGAGCGGAGTGTCCTTGATGTGGGGGTGCGTCCGGTAGTTGTACAGATTGTCCGGGCCGCCCTGGTCGCGGAAGAGGAACATCCATTCCGCGACTCGTAAGAGCGCGTCGTCGGCGGTGGCGGAGCGCACGGCGTGCAGGCCGGCGAGCGAGATGCGGGCGCGGACGTCGTCGTAGCGCTCGGGGTCCCGCCAGCGCAGGTCGGCCTCGAGGGTCGCCCGCACCGCGTCGTGCGGGTGCAGCCCTTCAGGGGTGGCCTCGATGTAGGGCAGCTGGCGCAGCCAGGAGAACACCGTGTTGGTGTCCTGGTCACCCAGCACTTTGCGGAGCAGGGGCTCGCGGGTGACGTAGGCCTGCGCGACGACTTCGAGGGCGCGTCGGTGGACGGCGCCGGGCAGGTCGCCGACCAGCCGCTCGACCAGGGTCGTCAGGATGTCGCCGGTGGGGTGCCACGGTGCGCCGGGTGCCGCGGCGGGCACGGAGGCGGCCAGCGAGAGGGCGAGCGGGCTGCCTCCGGCGAAGGCGACGAAGGCGCCGCGCTGCTCGGCGGGGACACCCCGGGCGGCGAGCAGGGCGTCGGACTGGGCGGCGTCGAGCGGCTGCACGGCCAGTGCGGTGAACAGTTGCGCCCATCCAGGGTCCAGCGACCATTCGGCGTCGGGGGCGGTCCTGCTGGCCACAACCACGATCGCATGGTCGGCGAGCCGGAGCAGGAAGGTTTCGCGCAGCCACGTCTCGAGGGGCTGGCACTGCTCGAAGGTGTCGATGAGCAGCACCGTGCCGGGTTCGGTGCACGCCGGGGCGGCGGCCTCCTCGAGTCGGCGCGGATCGGCGTCGAGGAACCGTGCGTCCACGTGCACCACGCGGCGGCCGGTGAGTTCCGCCTGCCGGGCGGCGTAGCGCACCAGCGAGGACTTGCCGATGCCACCGGGGCCGTGCAGGTACGCCACAAACGGCGCTTGCGCCGCGCCCGAGAGCATCCGGTCGAGCACCGCCCGCTCCGGCTCCCTGCCCACCAGCGCACCGGCTCGTGCCGCGGCCAGCCGGCCCGCCAGGCCCCTCGCACCCAATCCGGGCTCCTCTCGTCAGACCCATTTTGCCGTCGAAGATCCTATTGATGAAGCGCTTTCGACGTGAGTAGCACCGAGCGCGGGGCAGCACCCGGGACGGAGAGCGCTGCTCGCATGTATGCAGCACCGACTCGACGTCGTCCGGGTGCTACGCCACAGTCCCTGTCCTCGGCGTGGCTCGTCGCTTCTTCCACTGGCCCCACGTCGAGCGGGACGTATCGTGGTCCCTTCTGCGTGGCCTGGGTCGGATCCTTATGCTCCGCCTTTGCGGCGGCGAGGTGCGGCCGAGCGAGACGGCGTCGAGCGCATGTGGTCGCGCACCGGCGCCAGCAGGCTGGCGAGAGCCTTGACGTCGTCGCGCGAAAGCGGCCCGAACAGGAGGCCGCTGACTACCTCGACGTGACCCGGCAGCACCTTCGCAAGCAGCGCACGCCCGGCATCGGTGATGGTGACGGTGATGCTCCGCTCGTCGTTCGGCGAGGGAGCGCGGATGACCAGGCCCTTCTTCTCGAGCAGATCCACCTGGTATGTCAGGCCGCTGCGGCTGTAGACGACGCCGTCGGCCAGGTCGGTCATGCGGTGACTGCCCGTCGGCGAGTCCCCGAGGCGGGCCAGCAGCTGGAACTGCACATAGCTGAGATCGCCGGCCTCGCGCAGCTGCTGCTCGACGGCATGCCGGAGCAGGCTGGTCACCTCGATGAGGTCGAAGTAAGTGCCGAGCTGCACGGGGTCGAGCGACGGCGGTGAATCAGGCATGACCGAAGTCTACTGCTTCGAATTCGAAGAGTGTGGGGTGCCGACTTCCAGTTGTCGGCGTACACCTGAACGCGGCCAGCGAGGTACAGGGATACGTCCCCACCCTGAAGAGAATCTCGTGCAGGCCGGAGAGCCGGGGCCGCCCGATCTCTGAGGGTGCAGGACAGGGCGGCCAGTCAAGGGCGCCCTTCGGGCGTCGCTGCGCGATGGGGCAGCGCCCCACCCTGGACAGCCCGCCCTGACCCGAGGCTGGCTGGCTATCGGGCGGCCCCGGCCCTGTGGCGACCGCGCAGCTGGCCACGTTCGCGTGTACCTGGCTGGGGAGAAAACCCCGTCCCCCGACACCAGTTACCGCAGGCGGCGCTGGAACCGAACTTCTCCGCGTGTTTCGATGCCATCCCGGCCGGGTGTATTGAGCCGGACGCGAGGGTCTCACGGGTCTGATGTCGTGACCTCGTGCGCGCACGGTGTGGGCAGTGTTGGGCCCGGCTGAGCACCGCAGAACATGGAGATCGGGCAGTGGTGCGGCGCAGGGTTGCGAGCAGAAGGACGGCGCCGCCGCCCACGATCTCGAGGACCGGCCATGAACATCCCTTGCCTCGCGCAACGTCGTCCGCGGCCCTCCCCGGTGACGGCACGACAGCCCGGCCGCGGGGAGGAAGCCATGAACACGATGCCGGGATGAACACCGCCGCGTGGAGCCCGGTGTCTCTGGCCGTCCTGTGCGCCGGCGTCGGCTACGGGCGCCCGACCCGCTTGCTCGCGGACTGGGTCGCGGAGGCTGTGTGCCGGTCACTGGCGGTCGGTGGTGCGCGCGCCGAGGTGGAGGTGCTGGAGCTGCACCGGCTGGCGGCCGACCTCGCCCAGCACTCCACCCACGACCGCGTCAGCCTCGACCTGCGGGAGGCGATCGCGGCGGTCGTGGCGGCCGACGGGCTCGTGGTGGCGACCCCGGTGCTCGCCGCCTCCCCGAGCGAGGTGCTCGACTTGTTCTTCGCTGTCCTCGGGGACGGTGTCCTCTCCGGCATGCCGGTGCTGCTGGCGCTCAACAGCGGCTCCCGCTGGCGGCCGCCGGACCTCGCGCAGGTGCTACGCAGGCGCCTGGCCAGCGTGCACGCCGACCCCGTGCCCACGGTCGTCGTCGCCGACCCCGCCGACTGGCCGGCCACGGCTCACAGCGACGCGGCACGACTGCGCGCCTGCATCGACCAAGCCGCCGCCGAACTCGCCGTGGCGATGCGCTCGCACCGGCAGTGACCGACAACGCTTGCTTCGAATTCGAAGCAGAGGTATCGTCATCACACTTGCTTCGAATTCGAAGCAACATCGACCGCAGTGAAGGTGAGAACCGAAATGAAGGCAGTACGTTTCCACGAGTACGGCGACCCCGACGTCCTGCGCTACGAGGACGTGGAGCAGCCCGTCCCCGGGGCCGGTGAGGTCCGGATCCGCGTCGCCGCGACGTCGTTCAACTCCGTCGACGGCAACATCCGCGGCGGCTTCATGCGCGGCCCCATCCCGGTGGTGCTGCCGCACACTCCCGGCATCGACGTCGCCGGCACCATCGACGCGCTGGGCGAGGGCGTGGACGGCATCGCGGTCGGTGACGACGTCATCGGCTTCCTGCCGATGGACGGGAACGGCGCCGCCGCGGAGTACGTCCTCGCGCCGGCCGAGGTCCTGACGCCGGCGCCCAAGAGCATCCCCCTGCCCGACGCCGCCGCACTGCCACTCGTGGGCCTCACCGCGTGGCAGGCGCTGTTCGACCACGGCAAGCTGACGGCCGGGCAACGCGTGCTGATCAACGGCGCCGGCGGAGCGGTCGGCGGCTACGCCGTGCAGCTGGCCAAGAGAGCCGAGGCCCACGTGATCGCCACGGCCAGCCCGCGCAGCAGCGAGGCGGTCACGTCGGCCGGCGCCGATGAGGTCATCGACCACACCACCACCGGCGTGAGCGCGGCGGTGACCGAGCCGGTCGACGTCGTGCTCAACCTCGCGCCGGTCGACCCGGCCGAGCTGGCCGCGCTCGTCACACTGGTCCGTCCGGGCGGGGTCGTGGTGAACACGACGGTATGGATGCCCGCGCCCTCCGACCAGGAGCGCGGCGTGCGCGGCATCGACCTGTTCGTCCGCAGCGACGCCGACCAGCTGTCGCAGCTGGTAGCGCTGATCGACCGCGGCGAGCTGCGCGTCGACGTCGCCGAGCGGGTGCCGCTGGCCGAGCTGCCGGCGCTCCACGCCCGGGCCGCCGAAAATGCGGTGCACGGCAAGGTCATCGTCGTCCCGCCCGTCGCCTGACGCCGATCCTCCACCGAAAGGAAAAGGCCATGGCACTGAGTTTGGATCCCGAAATCGCCGAGGCGCTGGCCCCGATGGCCGGCGCGATGGCGGACGCTACACCACCGGCCGTGGGGGACATCGCGGCGCGGCGCGCCATGTGGGAGCCGATCATCGGCGCCGCGGGAACGGCCCAGCCGGTCCCGGCCGACGTGAAGACCAGCGAGCACTACACGACCACCGGCGACGGCGCGCGGATCACCATGCGCTGGTACACCAAGGACGGCGCGGCGCCTGGCCCGGCCGTGCTGTTCTTCCACGGCGGCGGATACATCTTCGGCCACATCGACCTGTTCGACGGGCCGCTCGCCCGCTACGTCTCCGCCAGCGGCGTACCGATGCTGTCAGTCGAGTACCGCCGCGCCCCCGAGCACCCCTTCCCGACCCCGCTCGAGGACGCCTACACCGCACTGCGCTGGCTGCACGAACACGCCGCCGAACTCGGCGCCGACACCGACCGGATCGGCGTGATGGGTGACAGCGCCGGCGGCGGAATCGCCGCAGCCGTGTCGATCCTCGCCCGCGAGCGCGGCGGCCCGAAGATCGCCCGGCAGATCCTTCTCATGCCGATGCTCGACGACCGCACCACCACCCCCGATCCACACATCGCGCCCTACCTGCTGTGGTCCTACGACGACAGCCTCACCGCATGGCCGGCCCTGCTCGGCGAGGCCGCCGGCGGGCCCGACGTCCCGGCCACGGCGGCCCCAGCCCGGCTCGAGGACGCGACCGGCCTGCCGCCGGCCTACATCGAGGTCGGCCAGCTCGACGTCTTCCGCGACGAAGACACCGCCTACGCCACCAAACTCAGCCGCGCCGGCGTGCCGGTCGAATTCCACCTGCACCCCGGCGCCCCGCACGAGTTCGACTCCATCGCCTTCACCTCCGACGTCGCCCGCCGCGCCATCGCCGACCGCATCCGCGTCCTCAAGTCGATCTGAGCCGGCACCGAGCGCGCTCACCCCGTGCCGCAGGAGGGGTACGCAAGCGCTCCACACAGGTGGCCCCTCGCCCCGTTGCCCGCCGCAATGGGGCCCCTCGGACACCGGCAAGAACCCACTGAAGCACCGCGCGGCCGGGCCGGACTCCCACTTCGGGCAGCATGCGCATCGACGGCCGGGAGACTCCCGGACTGCATGAGACCCGTCCGGCACCTGATCCTCACCTGACTGACCTTTGAAGGAGACGATTCCGATGATCCCCGACGACGACCCGTCCCGCTCGCTGACCGTGGCGGACCCCGACGACCCCGGCACGACGTACATCTCTCTGGTGGGCAACACGTACGCCATGCTGGTCACCGGCGAGCAGACCAACGGCCGGTACTGCCTGATCGACATGCGCGTCCCCGACGGCGGCGGCCCGCCGCCGCACCGGCACGACTTTGAGGAGATGTTCACGATCCTCGAGGGCGAGATCGAGTTCACCTTCCGCGGCGAGAAGCACACCATACGGGCCGGGTCCACGATCAACATCCCGGCCAACGCCCCGCACAACTTCCGCAACGCTTCGGGTGCGCCGGCCCGCATGCTGTGCATGTGCACCCCCGCAGGCCAGGACGAGTACTTCACGCGCATCGGCGATGTCGTCGCGGGCAAGGACGCGCCGCCGCCACAACTGTCGGAGAACGAGCTCGCGGAGCGCCGCCGCCGCGCGGCCGAGTTGGCCTCGACCTACCGGAGCGAGTTCCTGTGACTCGCAGGGCCGGCAAGCCCGGCACCGGTCGACAGGGTGAAGTTCCCCGCTGAGCTGGACAGCCAGGACGAGATCGTTCGGGTCCATCGCCTACACCCCGACCAACAGTTCCTGGCTCAACCGTATCGAGGCCCAGTTCACCGCCCGGTTCTCCGGTTGAAGCGCCTTCAAAAGGCGGCTCCTTCTGGACTTTTCCTAGACCGTGACGACGATCTTCTTCCCGGCGTGGAGCCCCTTCTCGAGATGGCGGTGTGCCTCTAACTGATCGTTTCAGAATGAGGTTCGTAGGCGGCGGAGGCATATGAGGCTGCAGGCCAGTTCGAGCAGGCCCTGGTGGAGGTCGGCGCGTCGTTCGTAGCGGATGCGTAGTCGTTTGAACTGGTGCAGCCAGGCGAAGGCGCGCTCGACCACCCAGCGCACTTTGCCCAAACCGGAACCGTGGGCGACGCCGCGTCGGGCGATCATGGGTTTGATGCCGCGCTTCCACAGCAAGCGGCGATACTTGTCGAAGTCGTAGCCCCGGTCGGCATACAACCGTCGGGGTTTGTGGCGGGGGCGTCCCCGGAGCCCCCGATTCGTTGGGATGGCATCCAGCAGCGGCAGGAGCTGGGTGACGTCGTGTCGGTTGCCGCCCGTGAGCGTGACCGCGAGCGGGGTTCCCTGGCGGTCGACGATCAGGTGGTGCTTGGAGCCAGGACGGGCGCGGTCGACCGGTGAGGGGCCGACAAGATCCCCCCTAATCCAGGGTGTAAGCAGTTGCCCCGGGCCCATGCAACGACCCGGGGCAACTGCTCGCACAGGACAGCGAATGCCTGGATCCCCCCTGGCCGTCAAGGCCTCCTCAAAGAGCGGCATCGCTGTCCGTTGCGGGGTTCGTGGTGATGACGCGGGCGCCGGGCTGATGCCTCCGTTTCCCCGGGCCCTTGAGGCCTCTGTCAAGAGCGGCGCAGCCCGGCGCCTCCGTGGTCACCGCGAAACTTGCGGGGACTGCTTGGACGTTGATCGTCACGGCGCGAGCCCGCTCCAGGGTCGACCTCTTGTTCATCCGCGAGCCCGCGAGCTCTGCAGAAAGATCGAGCCCCTGGAGTGCGCTGGTGTCGCGAACGGCTACTGAGATGGCGGACCAACGAGTCCTTGGATTAGGGCGCCGCGTGACCCGCATGTGCTTGTGACCTGCATAAACGGACGGATCTGGGAGGATAGCTTGACCGTGTTCTGCGGTATCGACTGGGCAGAGCGCCACCACGACGTCGCCCTCGTCGACGAAGCCGGCACTCTGCTCGCCAGGGCCCGTATCACCGACGACGCGGCCGGCTACCACAAGCTCCTGGCCCTCCTAGCCGAGCACGGTGACAGCCCAGAAGATCCGATACCGGTGGCCATCGAGACCAGCCACGGCCTCCTGGTCGCGAGCCTGCGCACCGGCAGTCGTCAGGTCTTCGCGATCAATCCGCTCGCCGCTGCCCGCTACCGGGACCGCCACGGCGTCAGCCGCAAGAAGTCCGACCCGGGCGACGCCCTGGTCCTGGCGAACATCCTGCGCACCGACATACATGCCCACCGGCCTCTGCCGGCCGACTCCGAACTCGCCCAAGCGATTACGGTCCTGGCCCGAGCCCAGCAGGACGCCGTCTGGGCTCGGCAGCAGGTCGCCAACCAGGTCCGCTCGCTCCTACGCGAGTACTACCCCGCTGCTCTGCTGGCCTTTCAGGGGAAGCAAGGCGGTCTGACCAGGGCTGATGCCCGTGTCATCCTCACTCTGGCCTCGACCCCGGCCAAGGCCGCGAAGCTCACCCTCGCCCAGTTGAGGGGCGCCCTCAAACGCAGTGGCCGCCTCCGTGGCTGCGACGCGGAAGCCGAGCGGCTGCGGGACGTCTTCCGCGCCGAGTACGCCCACCAGCTGCCCGGCGTCGAGGATGCCTTCGGCCACCAGCTCCTGGCCCTGCTCAAGCAGTTGGACGCCACCTGCGACGCCGCGGACGACCTCGCGGAGGCGGCCACAGCCGCCTTTCACCAGCACGCCGACAGCGAGATCCTGCTCAGCTTCCCGGGCCTGGGGCCCATGCTCGGCGCCCGCGTGCTCGCAGAGCTGGGCGACGACCGGGCACGGTTCGCCGACGCCCGGGCGCTGAAGTCGTACGCCGGATCCGCGCCCATCACCCGGGCCTCCGGCAAGAAGCGGTTCGTCGGCCGCCGGTTCGTCAAGAACAACCGCCTCATCAACGCCGGCTTCCTCTGGGCCTTCGCCGCCCTCACCGCCTCACCGGGAGCGAACGCGCACTACCGACGCCGACGCGAGCACGGAGACTGGCATGCCGCCGCACAACGGCACTTGCTGAACCGCTTCCTCGGCCAGCTCCATCACTGCCTCAAGACCCGGCAGTTGTTCGACGAACAACGCGCCTTCGCGCCGATGGCTCTGTTTCCGGAAGCGTCGAGCGCTCAGACATAGTCAGGGCCGCTGTCGGCTTGCCGCTCACCCGCCTGCCCTGTCCGCTCCGGTTGCCCTGCTCAACTGGGCGGCGAGACGGACGGCGGTCTTCTCCCCGGCTCGCTGCCTGATCAGACCCTCTTTGGCAGCTGCACGAAGCCAGACCTCCGAGCTGTCCCCATCGCCTTCAGCACTCGCGCGGTCACCACTACGGGATTCAGACCGCCGGCACCGCCGCTGGCGACGATGCGGATAGTTTCGTCCTCACCAAGGCGAACTGGCACGGTCTCAATAACGTGGCCTGCCCTCCCGAGCACACCGGAGACGCGCTTCACCGCATCGTCGAAAGGCAAGGGAACAAGCAGATCGACCTCATGGACGTTCTTCCTCATCAGCTTGGCCACCACCCGGACCAAGCGACCACTACCCCCACCCACTGCGCCGAGAGCAGCAAGCTCCTCAGCCAAGATCTGGTCTTCGCTCTGATCCACGGACCCCACCCTCACCGACAGACCGCTCCTACCGGGCGACCACATGCTGTTCCGCTCGGCAGACCAGGCCAACCGACGGAAAGCTCTGAGCTGCTGAAGCGCAGCTAGCGCGGTGCGGGGATCCCGGGTTGAGTGGTGCAGTTCTCGGTGAGCCTCTCTACGGCAGTCTTCTGCAGCGTGCAGCTAATGACGTCCCAGTCGTAAGTACATAGAATCCGTTCCTCACCCGTTCAGTCGCTTGATCAGGCTTTTGTGTGGAATAACCTACTCTCATGGTGACTTTCGATGAGATGTGGCATTTGGACTGGGGTCACGACTGGACCTCCATCGTTGAGATCCCGCAGCGATTGCCAGATCTCGACACGATGTTCGTACTGTCGTACAAAAACGGTGAAGGTAGGGCGCATCTAAACACTTTCGCTGAAGATGGCGCCATGAATCCGGTGTGGCAACGCGACGACTGGGGCACCGGCTGGACTTCCATCGTCCCCATCTCAGTCCGGACGGAGCAAGAAGCCGCGATTTTGCTGTTGTCGTACCAGGGTGGGACGGGCAAGGCGCACCTCAACACCGTCGAACCGGATGGCGCCATGAATCCGGTGTGGCAACGCGACGACTGGGGCACCGGCTGGACCTCCATCGTCCCCATTCAGATTTGGCGAGGGGGGATGCCCACGACGTTGCTGTTGTCGTACCAGGGTGGGACGGGCAAGGCGCACCTCAACACCGTCGAACCGGATGGCGCCATGAATCCGGTGTGGCAACGCGACGACTGGG
>NZ_JBEOVF010000101.1:11254-19262 GCF_040295365.1 Streptomyces sp. NPDC002838
GGGCACCGGCTGGACCTCCATCGTCCCCATCGAAGTCTGGTCACTGAATACTGGGACCACGACGTTGCTGTTGTCGTACCAGGCTGGCACGGGCAAGGCCCACCTGAACACCGTCGCCGAAGATGGCGCCATGAATCCGGTGTGGCAGCGCGACGACTGGGGCACCGGCTGGACCTCCATCGTCCCCGGGCATGTGGGGGCCGAGCCGTTCCTGCTGTCGTACAAGATCGGGGATGGCCGTACTCACGTCAACGGGGCCAGCTCTGACGGCGCCATGGACCAGTGGTGGAGTGGGAACTGGGGCGCCGGATGGACCTCGGTCGTCGAAATGAAGGCCGACAATTCAAACTTCCTGCTGCGCTACAACAGTGGGTCAGGCAAAGCCACCCTCGCCCGCATTAGGAACTGAGTCGATGAGGGGCACGCCGACTTCTCGACGGTGGCCGGCTGGGAGTCGTGAGCTCCACTTCCGTGGGGACGACGTTCGCGGCCGCCAGGCCAGGTGACCGCTCCAAGCATTCCGTCACCTCACAAGCCGCATTTCGTCGGTTCCCCGACCATGGTGACGTATGCCGATCGTTGAAGCACGCCTCGGCTTGCCGTCACCCCGACCAGGCAGACGGCTTGACTTGTTAACCCCCTGAGATGTCTTTGAGAGCCTGGATGTGCGATCCGTCCATGGAGCAGTCGTCCAGCCCCAGCAAGCCCCCGCGTCGAAGCTCGGTCAGCAGCGCGGCGTGCAGGCGTGGCCAGACACCAGCCTCGGTCCAGTCCCGCAGCCGACGCCAAGCCGTCACACCGGAGCAGCCCACGGATTCCGTCGGAACGTCGCGCCAGGCGACACCGGTTCGCAGCACGTACATCACGCCAGCGAGTGCCACTCGGTCGGGAACGCGCAGGCGCCCGGGGTTGCGACGGCGTCGTTCGGGAGTGGGCGGCAGCAGCGGGGCTACGCGCTCCCACAGATCGTCCGGAACAAGATCAGTACGCACCCGGACACCTTGCCCACCGTGACCGCCAACGGCAAGACCCGCAGCTCGACTTGGCCCAGAAGGTGCCTGGTAGTGAGGTGGCGGGCGCGAACCAGATCAGTTCAGCGACGGCGGGACCCAGGCGTGGTGACGCAGGATCATACGTGTGGCGGCCCGGGACGGAGTCAGTCGCATCGCCGTGTTCCGCAGGGTGACGGCCAGCGGGTGGGACAGTTGCTGGCCCATTCTCCCGGCCTGCCGGGCGGCCCCTGCGACGGCCTGGCTCCGCGGCCGGCGCTCAGCGTCGTAGCGGGCGAGCGCGGCCTCGACGGTGGACTCGGCACCGAGGGCGGCGGCCAGAGTGACCGCGTCCTCCAGTGCCTGGCAGGCGCCCTGTCCGAGGTTGGGGGTCATCGCATGGGCCGCGTCACCGAGCAGCGCGATCCGCCCGACCGCGTATGAGGGGAGAGGCGTGCGGAGTTCGTTCACGTCGTGATGCAACACGGCCTCGGGCCGGGTCGCGTCGAGTAGAGCGGGGATCGGGTCGTGCCAGGTGTGGAATCGTCGGCGCAGTTCGGTCAGTGGGTCGGCGAACCGCGTTCCGGCGGGGAGGCTGAGGACGGCGTGCCACTCGGCCTTCCCGTCCAGGAAAGCGATGTGTCCGAACTCCGCGCCTCGGCCCCAGGTCAGCTCGAAGTCGGTACGCAGATCGACCGCGTGCTCGGTGATCGCGCGCAGCACCGTCGAGCCGCTGTGGGCCGGGCCGGGGTGGTCTGGGAAGAGTTGGCCGCGGACGTTGCTGCCGATACCGTCGGCCGCCACTACCAGATCGGCCTCCAGGGCCGTGGTGCTGTAGCCGACGTGAACTGTCCCCGGGCCGACCTGCTCGACCGTTGCCGCCTCGGAGTCGATCGCCAGTGACCCGGCGGGCAAGCCCTCGCGTAGCAGTCGGTGCAAGGTGGAACGGGGGATGCCCATGATCGGCGTGCCCACCGCCTTCTCCAGTGCCGAGCCGTCCATCCGGGCCAGCCAGCCGCCCCGGGGCGTCCGAGTGCCGCCGCTGTACTGGCCTCGCGACGCGTCCCGAACCGCCCCGCCGACGCCGAGTTCGTCCAGTGCCCGCAGGCCGTTGGCAGCCAATGAAATGCCTGCCCCCGCGTCCTCAAGCATGGACGAACGCTCGAGGACCGTCACGTCCCATCCGATGCGGTGCAGGCCGATTGCGGCGGCTAGCCCGCCTATGCCTCCTCCGACCACCACTGCCGTGTTCCCCATGCCGGAGCCCCCTTCTTCTACATTTGTAGAAGCCGACTCTATCCTGAGTCTCTACGGGTGTAGAAAGGGGCTATGGCTTCGGATAGGCGCACCCTCCTTGCAGACGCAGCTCTCGACGTCCTCGCCGACGAAGGGATGCGCGGCCTGACCCACCGCGCGGTCGACCGCAGAGCAGCCATGCCGCCCGGCACCACCTCGGCCTACTTCCGCACCCGCGCCGCGCTGCTGACCGGACTCGTCGCCCGCCTGGTCCAACTCGACCAGGCGGAACTTCAAACGACGGCCGACGAGCTTCCACCTCTGTGTACCGTCGAGGAACTGGTGGACGGCATGGTGACGCTCACCCGACAGCGACTCACCGGCGAGGGCCGCCGGCGCTCGCTCGCCCGCCATGCTTGCGCCGTCGAGAGCGTGCGCGACAAAGAGCTGCGCGAGATCCTCGTGCCCCGCGAGAACGTCGGCCGCGAGGCCGTCCGGCTGTTCCTCGCCAAGCACGGCGTGACCGACGTCGAGAACCGCACTCACACTCTACTGACCTGCATTGACGGACTGGTCTTCGACCGACTGGTGAACGGCGGCGAAGTACAGCGCGAGGCCCTCGAAGGACTGGTCGCCGCCGCGCTGCGTTAGGCCCCAGGCGTCCACGGTCCCGCTCGAACCAACTGGCAGCCTCAGCTGTCTCCGCCGCCTACGAACCTCATTCTGAAACGATCAGTTATAGGCCCCTCGCAGCGGCTTCGCCACGATCCCCTCCACGCCTGTTCCTTCGAGCGCCGTGTACCAGAGCAGGGCCTCGTCCAGGTCGGTGGTCGACCACACCGGCAGGATCGGCGGACCGGCGTCGGCGAGCACGTCCAGGAGGACCTGGCGGCGCTCCACGTACGGACGCGGGCGCAGGTCAGGAAAGCCCGCCGCAGGATGGGCCAGGACGTCGAACGCCACGTACGTCGCGGGGTGCCGGTCAGCGAGTTCCCGTGCCCGGCGCGGTCTGGAGAGCGCGCGGGACTGCGCTGCCTCGAAGCTGATCCGCGCGTTGCCGTCGGCGTCGGAGAGGTACACCACTGCCTCGCCGTCCAGGATCACGCCGGGCGGCAGGCGCATGGCGGCCACGGCCAGATCCATCCAGTGCGCGGTGACGTCGCGGCCGGAACGCGACTGCAGCCGGACACTGTCCTCGGTCCGCCACAGCACGGTCCGGTGGCCGTCGACCTTGATTTATGCGCTGCTGAGCTGTCCGCGGGATATCGTCCGGCGCCATGTCGATCACTGGATGGCGGGTGCACTTCACCCGTCGAGCTGATGTGGCCGCGGGATGTGTCGCCGTTCATGCGGGAGTTCAGCGAGCTGTTTGCGGCCTCGATGAGCAACTGGACGAGTGGCGTGTGCCCGAGGGGTAGCCGTTCCTGATCAGGCCGGTCGGCATGTACGACGTCGAGTCGAACCGGTACTTTCTCGGTGTGGTCGGCGTCGTCGCCGTGGAACACACAGGCCGCGCACGCCCGGGATCTGCCTTCAGGGGGGCGGGGCGGACGTTCCCCGGACGACGAGACGGGGGGTGATGACTTGTTCCCCGGCGGGGATCTCCGCACCCTCCAGGCGTGCGACGGCCCGGCCGACGGCGAGCCCGGCGAGGCGTGCGATGTCCTGGCCGACGGTGGTGAGGTCGATGTGGGCCAGGCGGGCCAGATGGCTGTCGTCGAACCCGACGACGGAGATGTCGCCGGGGACCGCGATGCCGGAGCGGAGGAAGAGGTCGAGTACGCCGGTCGCGCAGCGGTCGTTGAAGGCCAGTACGGCGGTGGGGCGCGGGCGGGTGGCCGACAGGGTTCGGGCGGCCTCGGCGCCTTCCTCCTCAGTGAGACCGCCGGGGAAAATGCGGATGAGTTCGCCCAGGCCGTGGCGGTTCATGGCGGTGCGGTAGCCGCGGCGCCGGTCGGCTGCGCCCGGTGCCCGGCCGCCGTCGATGTGGGCGATGTCGCGGTGGCCCAGAGCGACGAGGTGGTCCACCGCCTGGCCGGCTCCCTCGTCGTCGGCGGTCCGTACGACCTCCAGGCCCGGGACGGACGGCCGCAGCCGGCGGGCCACGGAGACGACCGGCAGTTGCCCGGCGAGTTCCGCCAGCCGCGCGGCGGGGGCCTGCGGGCCGAGCAGGATCAGCGCCTCGCAGCGGTCGTCGAGCAGTGTCTCGACGGCGCGCTGCTCGCCGCGCCCGGCGGCCACGGCACTCAGCGCGATCTGGTACCCGGCCGGTTCGGCCGCCGCGTAGATGCCCTCCACCAGGTCGGAGTGGAACGGATGCTGGAGGCCGAACTGCACCCCGAGCAGATGGGAGCGGTGGCTGCGGAGCAGCCGGGCCCGGGCGTCGGGTCGGTAACCGATCTCCCGCGCGGCCTGAAGGACGCGCTCGCGGGTGGCCTGGCCGGCCCCTTTCGCGCCGCGCATCACGATGGAGACCAGCGCTGTGGACACCCCTGCCCGCGACGCCACGTCGGCGAGCGTCGGTCGCTTTCCGTTGGGGACCGCTGGGGTCGCCGGCAACCTGTCCTCCCTGGTCGGGGTCGTCTCCTACAGAGTCGACTATAGAACGTTCTAGCTTTCACACGCCACCGGAGCCTTGACAGGGGAGGGCGACAGCTGGCGTACTGCTGCTCCACGGAGTTCTAGAACGTTCTAGTTCCTTGAACGTTCTAGCCCGAAGTCGCGGAGAGAGGTACGTGGCGATGTACACACTGGCGGCCTGCGCCGAGATGGTCTTCCTGGAACTGCCGATCGACGAGCGGGCACGGCGCATCCACGACGCCGGTTTCCAGGTCGAGATCTGGGACTGGACCCGGCACGACCTTGCCGCTCTGGCCCGGACCCCGGCCAACTTCTCCTCCATGACCGGTTACATCCGCGGCAGTCTGACCGACGAGGAGGGTGCGGCCGAACTCCTGAGCACCGCCGAGGAGTCACTCAAGGCGGCCGAGCAACTGGGCTGCCCTCGCCTGAACCTGCACGGCACCGGACTGGATGGCCAGGGCCTGCCGGTGGTGCCGGTGACCGGTGAGGTCACCGGTGAGATGTGGATCGCCGCCCACCGCACGCTCACCCGCCTCGCCGAGCTGGGCGAGAGCGCCGGGGTCGTCTTCACCCTGGAGAACCTCAACACCGCCGTCGACCACCCCGGGGTGCCGTTCGCGACGGCCGCCGACACCCTGGCCCTGGTCGCGGCCGTGGACCGGCCCGGGCTGCGGATGAATCTGGACCTCTACCACGCCCAGATCGGCGAGGGGAATCTGATCGAGCTGGTCCGCAGGGCCCATGCCCTGGGCCTGATCGGCGAGATCCAGGTGGCCGACGTCCCCGGCCGCCGCGAACCCGGAACCGGGGAGATCAACTACCCCGCCGTCGCCCGCGCCCTGGTGGGCCTCGGCTACGAGGGCACGGTGGCGATGGAGGCGTGGGCCTCCGGCGACAGCGAGCTCGCTTTGGAGCGCTTCCGCTCCGCCTTCACCGTCTGACTGTTTCCACTGCCTGTACCTACCCTGACGACGACGTACGGAGCACCCGCATGACCACCCAGCAGCCTCTCGCCGTCGGCCTCCTCGGCGCCGGACGGATGGGTTCGTTCCACGCCGAGACCCTCGCCCACCGCCTCCCGGGCGTCCGGCTCGTCGCCATCGCCGACCCCACCCCGGGCGCCGCGCGGAGCCTGGGCGACCGGCTCGGCTGCGCCACCGCCTACACGGACATCGGTGAACTGCTCGCCGACCCGCACATCGACGCGGTGGTGATCGCCACCCCGGCCCGTACCCACGCCGACCTGGTCGAGGCGGCCGCCAAGGCGGGCAAGGCGGTCTACTGCGAGAAGCCGATGGCGGTCACCCTCGCCGAGGCCGACCGCACCATCGCGGCCGCCGCGGATGCGGGCGTGCTCCTCCAGGTGGGCTTCAACCGCCGCTACGACGCAGGCTTCAGGGCCGCCCACGAGAAGATCGCCGCCGGCGCCATCGGCACACCGCAACTGTTGCGCTCGCTCACCCGCGACCCCGCTCTGGCCGACCCGGCCCGCATACCGCCGTGGACGATCTTCCTGGAGACCCTCATCCATGACTTCGACGTCCTGCGCCACCTCAATCCCGGTGCCGAACCCGTCGAGGTCTTCGCCATGGCGGACGCCCTGATCCGCCCCGACTTCAAGGACCGCGGCCTGCTCGACACCGCCGTCGTCACCGTCCGCTTCGACAACGGCGCCCTCGCCACCGCCGAGGCCAGCTTCCAGGCCGTCTACGGCTACGACGTACGCGCCGAGGTCCTCGGCTCGGCCGGGATGCTCACCATGGGCGACGTCCGCCGCACCCACCTGACCGCATACGGCCCGGACGGCGTCGCCGCCGAGTGCGTCACCTACGACCAGCACCTCTTCCACGACGCCTATGTGGCCGAACTCGCCGACTTCACCGACAGCGTCCGCACCGAGCGCACCCCCTCCGCCACCGGCGAGGACGCACGCGCTGCCCTGGCCATCGCCCTCGCCGCCGTCCAGTCCGTCACCACCGGCGGTCCCGTCCGCGTCGACAAGCTCCAAGACCTGTGAAGCACGGGTCTTCGGCCGCAGCGCGGACCCCGGCGCCGTGTGACAAGTACGGGGTGACGGCCAGGTCAGTCCAACATGCGACCCGCCGCTGCTCGAGTGCGGCGGGGGTGTCGGTGACTAGTAGACGTCTGAAGAGGGATGAGCCGACGGACAGGGCAATGACGGAGGCGATCAGTCCACCGACACCGAACGGTGCGGCGATCTGTGCGAGTGGGCCAGCCGCCCTTCATGGTCCTGACTTGGCCATGGACAACGGACAATGGCAAACCCTGTCCACTCGTAGGCCCACGGTCCCGTCGGAAGCTGCGTCACCGGGCGGGCCAGGGCGACGTCTACGGGCCACTCCACCCCCTCAGCCTGCGCCCCTGGGACACCGCGGCCGCCTGCTGGCTACTCCCGCGCTGCCAGCAGGCGGCCGGGCCGGCGAGGCCGCTGCGGTACGGCCGCGCCGCCGCACGGCGCGAGCCCAGTCGACCTCGGGGTGCGCGCCGGGCAGCGCGTCGACGGGCGCCGTGGTGAACAGCGGGACCATCACCGCCCCGGCCCTCGACGTGCCGAAACGCACCTCACGCCGTTCCGCCGGCCGTACCCACAACAGGTCGCGCATGTAGTCGAAGTCGACCCTCCTCACGCCCAGCCGGGCAGCAGCCTGGTCCGGCCCGAGCGGCGCCTCGTCGGCTGTCACGGCCAGCCGTAAGTGAGGTCTGCGTCGCCTATTCGAGAGCCTCTGGCCTGTGGCATCTCGACTAGGGCCGGACAACTCTTTGAAACGCCTGACCTGCTGCTCTGATTCGAGGCCCTCTGACCTGGCGCGCCGCAACTTGATCCGGACATACATCAACTGCTCTCGGACGCGGTATGAGGCAGCGGCCGAGAAGGCTTTTGGGGTCCTGCGGTTTGCCGGTGGGCGGGCGAGAGCCTGTGGCCCCCGCCCGACTGCCGGTGGGTGCGAAGGCTTCCGACTTGCCTTGTTTGCGGAGATGATCGGCTGAGTCCGGCCGTTGCTGCCGGTGCCGGCCGTGAGGCCGAGCCCACGGCGGGGATCATCGACGCGCAGTCGGTGCGGGCCGCCGCGACGGTGCCGGCCGCCTCACGCGGCTACGACGGCGGGAAGAAGGTGCCCGGGCGCAAGCGGCACATCGTGACCGACTGCCTCGGCCTGCTCCTGGTCGTCTGCGTCACC
>NZ_JBEOVF010000102.1:0-17517 GCF_040295365.1 Streptomyces sp. NPDC002838
CCGCTACGAGAAGACCGCGACCATCTACCTGGCCGGACTCCACATCGCAGGCATCTTCCTCTGGTCCGCCCGATGATCCAAACGAAACGCCCTAGCGCTGGGTGGCTCAAGTGCCCGTTTCGAAGGTCGAGTTGTACGCGGCGATACGCCATGACGCTCGGGTCGAAGGGCTGTCCAGCAGGGCTTTGTCGGCCAAGTACGGGGTGGGCCGCCGGACGGTCGCGATGGCGCTGGAGTCGGTGTGGCCGGCACCGCGCAAGCAGCTCCCGGCCCGGGTCTCGCGCCTGGATGCGTTCAAGGCGACGATCGACCAGATCCTGCGGGATGACCTGGACGCGCCGCGCAAGCAGCGGCACACCGTCAAACGGGTCTTCGACCGGCTGATCGACGAGCACGACGCGCAGGGCGTGACCTACTCGATGGTCCGCGCCTACATCTTCCAGCGGCGCCCGGAGATCCGCGTCGAGGAGGGCCGGGGCCCGCCACAGGCGTTCGTGCCGCAGACCCACCGCCCCGGCGATGAGGCGGAGGTCGATTTCGGGGACGTCTGGATCCACCTGAACGGCGTTTCGACCAAGGTGTTCCTGTTCTCACTGCGCCTTTCGTTCAGTGGGAAGGCCGTGCACAAGATCTTCGCTTCGTGCGGGTAGGAAGCATTCCTGGAAGGCCACGTCCATGCACTGGAGGTGCTGGGCGGTTATGTGGGTGACAACTCTTCCGCGATCTCACGTTGCCGGCCAGGATGGTCGCTCCCGTCGAGGAGCCCAGATGGCCTGGCAGCCGCAGTTGGTACGACGCCTCGATGCCGCGGGGAACCCCGCGGCATCGCTGGGGCACGCCTTGGTCGACGACTATCTGGAGTTCGTGGCGGCACGCTGCCGGCCGAACACTCTGTTGGCCACCGCCTACGACCTGAAGGTCTTCTTCTCGGTGGTGCCCAAGGAGCCTGCCGACGTCGTCACCGCGGACGTCTTCGCGTTCATCACCGCGCAGAAGAAGCCGAGGCGGGGACCGAAGGTCGTCCGGCTCGAAGACGGTGAAGCAGGACTCTCGGCTCGGACCATCAAGCGCCGACTCGCCAGCATCTCCGGGCTGTTCGGCTACCTCATGACCCGCGACGACCTGGCCATTGATCGCAACCCAGTGCCGACGGGGCTGGCCAACCGCCGCCGCAGCGGCAACCGCGGGGCACCGCTCATGCGTACGCCCCGGACTCTCCCGCGCGTCCTCGGACCGGCTGAGGTCGAAACGGTGCTCGGCGCCGTGAACACCACACGGGATAGGGCCATGGTCCTCGCGATGCTGCTCGGCGGGCTGCGCCGCTGCGAGGTACTCGGCCTGCGGCTGGGCGACCTCTCACCAGGCGAACGTCGGGTCTTCATCAGCGAGGGCAAGGGCGGCCATCAGCGCTTGATACCCGTCTCTGCGCAGTTCTTCAGCGCGGTCGGCAACTATCTGGATCGCGAGCGTCCGCCCGTCGACCACGATCGGCTGTTCGTGGTGCTGCGCGGACCCACCCGCGGCCAACCGCTCTCCGCCGATGGTCTGGACGAGATTCTCGATGGTGTCCGGAAGCGAACAGGACTACCGAGGCTGACCTGTCATCAGCTCCGCCACACCTGCCTGACCCGGCTGCGGGAGGCGGGCATGGCCCTGGAAGCGGTACAGGCCCAGGCTGGCCACCGCTCCATCGAGTCGACCCGGATCTACATCCACCTGGCGAACAGCTGGCTGGTCGAGCAATACCTTCAGGCCTGTGCCGCCATCGACGCCGACCGGGCGGAGTCCTGATGCGCCGGGCCCGCGCCGCCGCCCTGCCGATCGTGCGCCCGGACCTTGTCGAGTTCTACCTCGCCCACCGGGCCGCGCAGGGCATGAACACCGACCACAAGGTCCGCTGGGGCGCCCGAGTCCTACTCGCCGCAGTGCCCGACCTCGACGACTTCCGCAAGCTGCCGCTGGAACGCCAGCTTGCTTTCAACCACGAGACGCACCGGTTCATCAGCTGGCTGGCGGTCACCGGACGCATGCAGCCGGGCGCCGACTACCTGGTCGCCCGGCGTCCGAGGCTGGGCATCGTGCTCGCACGCACCGAGCCAGAACTGCACCTGCGGTTCATGGAGACCGCCCGCACACTGGGCTTCCGCGACACGGTGGCCATGACCCAGTTCAACCTGCTGGCCCACTTCATCGCCCTGTTCGGACAGCAGCCGGACCAGCTGCAACAGAGCGACTGGGACCAGGGACGCCGCCTGCTGCTGGAGGCGGCCCGCCGCATCCCCAATCGCGGTGTCAAGGCCCTCTCGACCGCCTTGTTCAACCTGGAAGCGACGCTCTTCCACTGCGAGTTGACCGACCAGCTCCCACGCCGTCGCTCCCCGGACCACGCCGACATACGCGCCCGCGAGTGGGCCCGCGTCCCTGCCGGGCTGGCGGACACGATGCAGCACTATCTGCAGCAGATCGCCGGGACGCTGCGGCCGGGAACCGTGAAGAACACTGAGCTGACACTGCGGGAGTTCGCCCTCCTGGTGGCCGCCGAGGACACGGCCGTGACCTGCGTCGCGGAGCTCAAGCGGCGGCACGTCGAACGCTACCGGCAGTGGCTGCTTGAGCGGCCGGCCGCCCGCGGAGGACCGCTGCACCGGCACACCGTCCGCGACCGGCTCAGCAAACTCCGCGGCTTCTTCGGCCGCCTGGATGAGTGGGATGCCGCCGACCGGCCGCCCCGCCAGCTGGTCTTCGACAGCGACTTCCCGATCGCGGACGAACCACTGCCTCGCTTCCTCGATGACGCCGCGGCCGCCAAACTGCTGGCCGCCGCCCGCCAGGACTCCGACCCGTTCACCCGGCTGGCCATCGAGATCCTCGCCCGCACCGGGATGCGCCGCAGCGAGATGCTCGGCCTCACCGTCGACGCGGTCGTGCAGATCGGCTCCGCCTACTGGCTCCGCGTCCCGGTCGGCAAGATGCACACCGACCGCTACGTCCCCCTGCACCCGCAGTTGAAGACGCTGCTGGACGACTGGCTGCTGCACCGCCCCGAGGGCCTGCGCTCGAACCTGCTGTTCACCGACCACGGCCGCCCGGTCAATGCCTCCCGCATTGAGGCCGCGGTCCGCAAGGCAGCCGAGCGGGCTGGACTCGGCCGGGTCACCCCGCACTAGCTCCGGCATACTCTGGCCACTCAGGCGATCAACCGGGGCATGTCGCTGGAGGCCATCGCCGCATTGCTTGGACATAGGTCGTTGTCCATGACCCGTGTTTACGCCCGGATCGCCGACCGCACCGTCGCCGACGAGTACTTCGCCGTCTCGGAGAAGGTGGAGGCACTCTACGACGCCCCGCGTCAGCTGCCGGCCGATGCCGAGGGCTCGGAGATGGCCAAGCTTCGCCGGGAGATGCATCGCCGGATGCTCGGCAACGGCTACTGTGCTCGCCCCGTCGAGATGGACTGCCACTTCGAGTCGATCTGTGAATCGTGCACGTTCTTCGTCACCACGATCGAGTTCCGGCCCACCCTCGAACGCCAGCGAGACGACGCGGCAGCGAAGGGACAAGTCACACGCGAGCAGATCTTCGACGGACTCCTCAGCAGACTCGATGGAGAAGCGTCCTGACGGCCCCATTCAAGCTGAACGATCCGGCCAGATGTGATGTGACGCCGATATCAACAAAAGGGCGCCCGCTGGGATCGCAAGGCGTCCGCACTGCGATCCCATCGGGCATGGAGTCATCCACGCTGCATCACTCCACGGCGTCAGGCGCTTCGACCGTAAACGTCACAAATTCGATTTCGGCATCAGAGGGCAGGCTGGGATAGTGGCCTTGGAGGCCCTTCTTGAGCTGGTCGATGCTCGTGAAGCCATCGAGCCGAGCCTGTTCGGCGGTGAGGCGATCGAGCCGGTGGCGTTCGACGCCGGTGACGGTGCCCTCCAACGTGCGGGGGGCTTCGTCGTCCTCGAAGAGGAAGATTGCGGGACCCGGCGCGATCGGATCTTCATAGCGGACGGTGGAGGTCTTCCGTGCGGTAGCAATGTCTTCGTAGTAGCGCTTGTTGAACCGAACAATTCGACGCGCATCCGCATCGGGGTAGAAGTAGGTATCCGGCAGAAGCCTCCGGATCGGGCGCAGTGCCGGTCCGTCGTCGGTCGGTACGGCGACGAAGACGTCGGGATGGAGGTCGAGAAGCGCTTGGCGGCAGCGGCCGCACGGCGGGATCAGGCCGCGACCCCGATCTCCCGCGGCAGCGATTGTGACGAGCGGGCCGACTCCCGCTGCTGCTGCGGCACCGAGCACGACGAGCTCGGCGCACGGTCCGCCGGTGAAGTGGTAGACGTTGACCGCCTCATGGATCCTGCCGGCCGTGTCCATCGCCGCTGCGGCCACGGTGTGGTTCGGGTCGCTTCCGAGGGAAGCTGCGAGCCGTTCCGCAGCCTCGATGACGCGGCGCTCGGAGTCGAAGAGCTTGATGGAGACCATGGCGCCGACCCTAGATCGACCCAGCCGGACTCCTCGACACAATTGTTCTCATGAAGCTTGCCCTCAGCGTGGTCGGCGGCTTGACATCGAGACCCGCATATTAGAGGCGTGCCGACGGGCAAGGTCCGCTACGACAATCTGCGCGCCGCGGTCAGCCAGGTCTGGGCCGTACCCGGGGCCGGGTGGAAAGCGACCGCTGGACGGCGTTCCGCTCGCACGTCTCGATCAACAGCTTCTACTGCAATCCCGGCATCGACGGCGCCCACGAGAAAGGCGGCGTCGAGGGGCAGATCGGCTGGTTCCGCAGAAACCACCTGGTCCCCGTCCCGAAAGTCACCTCGCTGGCCGAGCTGAACGCGATGGTGGAGCGCTGGGACGAGGAGGACGACGCCCGCCGGATCATGCAGCGGGCGCTGACCATCGGTGAGATGTTCGCCGTCGAGCGCCCGCTGCTGGTCCCGCTGCCCGAGGAGGACTTCGAGACCGGGCTGGTGTCCTCGCTGCGGGTGAACCGCTACAGCCAGGTCAGCGTGCGCACCAACCACTACTCGGTGCCGGTGCGGCTGATCGGCCGGCTGGTGCGGGTCGTGCTGCACGCCTCCGAGCTGGTGGTCTACGACGCGCACAAGGAAGTCGCCCGCCACGAGCGGCTGATCGCCAAGGGCGGCTCCCGGCTGGTGCTGGACCACTACCTGGAGGCCCTGGTCCGCAAACCGGGCGCGCTGCCAGGGGCGACCGCGCTGGACCAGGCCAGGTCGGCGGGCAAGTTCACCCCGGTCCACGACGCCTGGTGGCAGGCGGCCTGCACCGCCCACGGCGACGCGGAGGGCACCCGCGCGCTGATCGCGGTCCTGCTGCTGCAACGGAAAATATGGTCCACGAGCATGTCGTGGCAGGGATCGCGACCGCGCTGCGGGCCGGCGCGCTGACCGCCGACGCGGTCGCCCTGGAGGCCCGCAAGTGGGGCGAGGCCGACCAGGGCGTCGAGCAGCCGGCCGACCTGGTCATCCGGCCGCGCCGGGTGGACGGCGGGGCGACGGTGACCTCGCTGACCGAGCGGCGCCTGGCCGCACTGCCGCCCGACCCCAGGCCGCTGCCGTCGGTGGCCGCCTACGACCAGCTGCTGCGATTCCGCCGGCGTCCCGCCGACGGCCAGGCATACCAGGAAGAGGCACCGTGACCGCCAAGCGCAACCGCGGACTGACCGAACAGGCCGCCGACACCGCGGTGGACCAGGCGTGCCGGATGCTCCGGCTGCCCACCATCCGCTCCCAGTACCCCGAGCTGGCCGAAGCCGCCGCCCGTGACCAGATGACGTATCGCGGGTTCCTGGCCGAGCTGCTGCTGTCCGAATGCGATGACCGGGCCCGTCGGCGTTCCGAGCGGCGGATCAAGCGGCTGGCTTTCCGCGCGAGAAGTCGATCCGGCAGTTCGACTTCGACGCCAACCCCGTCATCGACGCGGCCGCCATCCACACCCTCGCCAAGTGCGACTGGGTCAAGAAGGGCCTGCCGCTGTGCTTGATCGGCGACAGCGGAACCGGCAAGTCCCATCTGCTGATCGCGCTGGGCACCGAGGCGGCGATGCACGAGTACCGGGTGAAGTACGTACTGGCCACCAAGCTCGTCAACGAGCTCGTGGAGGCCGCCGACGAGAAGCTGCTGGCCAAGACCATCGCCCGCTACGGCCGCGTCGACCTTTTGTGCATTGATGAACTCGGCTATATGGAGCTTGACCGTCGCGGGGCGGAGCTGCTGTTCCAGGCTTTGACGGAGCGTGAGGAAAAGAATTCTGTGGCGATCGCCTCCAACGAATCCTTTGGAGGGTGGACCAAAACCTTTACGGATCCAAGGCTCTGCGCGGCCATAGTGGACCGGTTGACGTTCGGCGGGAACATCATCGAGACCTGCACCGACTCCTACCGGCTGGCGGCCACCCGCGCCCGCGCCGAACAACAGGCCGCAGCACAGCAGGCTGCCGACTGACTCCCGACCGCAGACCAACGTCTGCTGTCGGCGTGCGGACTCGCGTGCACAGGCGCGTACGGGTGAACGTGCACAGGGACGTGGCGTGTTGGGGGCAGGTGTTCGGTGACGAAGGTGATCAGTGTTGCCGGTCGCTGGTCAGAGCCTGCCGCCCCATGCGCCGATCGTGTCGGCGATGGCCTGGGGTTGGTCCTCGGGTGCGTGGTGACCAGCCGGGCCGCCGTGTCGGGTTTGCAGCGCGGTGATGTTCGCCGCGCACCAAACGGCCATTTCCTTGCCGATCGGCAAGGAACGGCGAGGAGTCGAAGGTGAGGAGCAGCTTGGGGACCTCACCGCTGCCCGCCAGCCACTTGCCGTAGTGCTCGATCCGTTCGGCGACCTCGGCCGGCTCCCCGTCCAGCGGTAGCGAGCGTGCTGTTCCAGCACCGGGCGACGGCGAGTTGGGATGCCTGCTCGCCGAGCGCGGCGGGCTAGACATCGGAGGCGAACGGCCTGTTGGCCGCGAGCTCCGAGTGCCCGGGAGTTCGCGGCCAGCAGTGTGTCCTAACGGGTGGCGATCCGGTGGTCGTCCTTGATGTGGGTGAGGAAGAAGTCCCGGACGTCCTCGGCGAGCAGGTCCGGCACCTCCATGGCGGCGAAGTGGCCGCCTCGCTCGAACTCCGACCAGTGCCTGATGTCGTACAGTCGCTCGGCCAGCGGTCGCACCGACTGCGTGATGTCGTGCGCGAACACCGCCACGCCAACTGGTACCGGGCACGGCTCGATCCGCTGCGGAGCCTCGTGGTGCAGCCGCGCTGAGGAAGCCGCGGTGGCGGTCAGCCAGTAGAGCGAGATGTCGGTGAGCATGCGATCGTCACTGATTGGCGAGCGAGGGTCGGTCCACTGTGCGAAGCGCTCGGCGATCCAGGCCAGCTGGCCGACCGGCGAGTCGGTCAGCGCGTAGCCGATGGTTTGCGGGGTGAGGGCCTGCAGAGCCTGGTACGGCGGACGGTTCGCCATCAGCTGCCTGACCTTGTCCAGCCGGGCTTCATCCGTTTCGGACAGTTCGATGTCGGCGTCCGGGGCCGGCCGGGTCGGCAGGTAGTTGACGTGCACCCCGACGACTTGCTCGGGTACCACCGCGCCGAGCGCCGTCGAGATGCCCGAGCCGAAGTCGCCGCCCTGCGCGCCATAGCGCTCGTACCCGAGACGGCGCATGAGCTCGGCCCAGGCCCGCGCGACCCGGACCATATCCCAGCCGCGCTCGTGGGTCGGCCCGGAGAAGCCGTAACCAGGGATGGACGGGATCACCAGGTGGAAGTCGCGCGACAGCGGTTCGATCACGTCGAGGAACTCCAGGAACGAACCGGGCCAGCCGTGAGTGAGGATCAGCGCGAGCGCGTCCGGTTTCGAAGACCGGACGTGGACGAAGTGGATGTTCTGGCCGTCGATCTCGGTGGTGAAGTGCGCAAGCTCGTTGAGCTTGGCCTCGTGCTCGCGCCAGTCGTAGCCGGTTCGCCAGTATTCGGCCAGCTCCTTGAGCCGCGCCAGCGGGAAGCCGTAGTCCCACCCGGCGTCGGCGACCTCGTTGGGCCAACGGGTGCGGGAGAGCCGGTCGGTCAGGTCGTCGAGGTCGGCCTGGGGGATGTCGATGCGGAACGGCTTGATCATGGTCTCAACTCCAGGGGCTTCATTCGGCGTCCAAAAGTTCGGACGGCCAGCGTTTGGTGCACCAAATCGTTCGTCACACTAACGTTCCTCTTGTTAGCGACGATAGTTTGTTAGTGGGACTAACGCAACGTACGATCGCGGCATGAGCAACAGCACGCCCGACAAGGCGAGCTCGACCGACCGCCTGGCCACTGCCGCGCGGCTGCGGAATCTGGGGACCCGGCTTCTGGCACTGGCCGCGATCCAGTCGGATCGCCTGGTGAACGAGGAGTTGGCGCGCGCGGGCGCCCGCAAGTGGCATTACGCGGCGCTCGCCACGCTGGACGAGTTCGGACCCGCCAGCCAGGCGGAGCTGAGTCGCCGGACGGGGATCTACCGCAGCGACATGGTCACGGTGATCAACGAGCTGGCCGATCGCGGACTGGTGGAACGCTCACCCAACCCTGCCGATCGCCGGCAGAACATCATCGCCGTCACCAAGCAGGGGCACCGGCAACTACTGAAGCTGGACAAACTGCTTGCCGGGGTGGAAAACGAGGTGCTTGCGCCACTGACCCCCTCGGAACGCGAGCAGTTGGCCCGACTCCTCGCCGCCCTTGTGGATCACCACGGCCAGAACATGTGAACAAGCCGGGCCCCCTCATCCGGATCGAAGCAGTGCACGTACACATCGCTGTGCACGTCCATCCGTACGCAGCTATGTGCATCAATCCGTACGCCGACATCTGCACCCTCTACCGGCGCTGGGGCCCCGCTCTACAGCCGTTGGGTCAGCGGTTGGGAGGTCCGGACGAATGCCGGGCCGGTGGCCGGTGCCTTACCCCGAACGTGAGCCCGCGCCATGGCGGACAGGTCCCTCCACCAGGGAGGATGCCCGTCATGGCCACTGACCAGAACACCGTTCCCGCACGTTCCACCCACCCGATGCCCCTGGTCTTCGGTGCGGGAGCGGCCATCGGCGTCCTGGGCGGGATGATCGGCCTGGGCGGCGCGGAGTTCCGCCTGCCGCTGCTGATCAGCCTGTTCGGGTTCGCCGCGCTCTCCGCGGTCATCCTGAACAAGGCGATGAGCCTGGTCGTGGTGCTGGTCGCGCTGCCCGCACGGCTCGCAGCGGTTCCCGCCTCCGCACTGGCCGCGCACTGGACGATCGCGGTCAACCTGCTGGCCGGAAGCCTGATCGGCGCCTGGGCCGGAGCGACGTGGGCGGTGCGGATGTGCAGCTCCACCCTCTACAAGGTGCTGGCCGCCCTGATGGTGCTCATGGCCGCGGCCCTGCTGGTCACCCACGTCACCACCGTCGGGACGCTGTCGCTGCCGCTGTGGGCGCAAGTGCCCCTGGGCGTGGTCGCCGGGTTCGGCATCGGGGTGGTCGCCGCGATCATGGGTGTGGCCGGCGGCGAGCTGCTGATCCCGACGATCGTGCTGCTGTTCGCCGTGGACATCAAGACGGCAGGGAGTCTGTCCCTGCTGGTGTCGCTGCCGACCATGCTGGTCGCCTTCGCCCGATACAGCCGGGACGGCAGCTTCGCGGTGCTGGGCGCCAACCGCCGCTTCACCCTGGTCATGGCCGCAGGCTCAATCGCCGGCGCGATGCTGGGCGGGCTGCTGGTCGGCGTGTTCTCGGACCTGGTGCTCATCCCCGTGCTGGCCTTGATCCTGCTCGTCTCCTCGGCCAAGCTCGCCCGTCACGACTGACGCCGCGCAGACGGCCCTGGGCACCGTGGGCCGACACCTCCCAAAGTGGAGTCACTTCTCACCTACCAAACGAGACCCTCCGGCCGCCAGGTGGAGTCAGAACTCACCTACAAACGGAGTCAACGAACACCTACGAAGCCAGCCGCCACTATGAACGGCAGCCGCGGCCGCTGCCGGCACCCGGGCACCGAACGAGCGTCGACGGCGGAGTAGCAGTCACCCTGGAAGGAGACATGGTCCTCGCGGAGGAGCCGATCGAGCAGCTCGACGAACTCGACGAACCTGCGAACCCGGCTCTTCGGCGCTCCCGCCCCGAAAACGTCGACATCGTACCCGCCCTCCGCGCCGGCGCCGGCGCCGGCGCCGAGAGTGAGACGCCCTTCGCTGATCTCGTCGAGGCCGATCAGGTCGCGGGAGAAGGCCACCGGGTGGCGGAAGTTCGGGCTGGCCACAAGCGTGCCGATCTCCAGCCGCGACGTGACCAGTGCGGCGAGGGTCAGCGTCGGCACCGTGCCGTACCACGGGCCGTCGAGCAGCCCGTCCCAGCCAAGATGGTCGAAAGTCCAGCCGTGGTCGAACCCGTACTCTTCGACGCTTGCCCAGATCTTCCGGGCGGATTCTCCGGAATACTCCGGCAATACCGTCATCCCCACGCGCATGTGCGCCTCCTCGTCCTCTCCGCACAGCCTGCCGCCACCCGGCGCGGTTCCAATGCGCAAGGCATGCAAGTCCTCGGGCCCCGACCGCACATCCCGTGCACCGTCCTGTCCGTACGGCTCGGCCGGCCTGAGCACTCACATGGTGCAGGGCCCTCGATCTGCCAGTGTGAGCGGATCATCCCCACTCTTCGAGGATGGCAGTACCTCTATGTTCGCGTATCGGTCACTGTGACAAATACGCGAACACTGCCCCTACTGGTCATCGTTGGCGCGATGGCACTGAGCTGCGGTTCCGAGGTTCAAAACCACTCACTCAGGGGCAGCCCACCACGTGCCGGACTACCAGCAGGCAAGGTTGCGCGACCAAAAAACGGGTTGCCGTTGAAGCTCGTGATGCGGATGCTTCCACCGTGAAGATGCACGCCAACCAGCTGACGGTGTCACCTGAGACGGTGCGCACGTTGGTAGATCACCAGTTTCCTGAGTGGCGGAGCCTGCCAGTCAGGAGCATCGCTGCGCAGGGTACGGTCAACGCCATCTTCCGCATTGGCGATCGGTTCGCAGCCCGGTTCCCTCTTGAGTCCGCAGACATCGAGTCGACGCGGCGCTGGCTGGAGTCCGAAATGGAAGCGGCGCGCGAGCTGGTAGGTCACACTCGTTTCCCCACACCCGAGCCGGTCGCGCTTGGTGAACCCGGGGCAGGCTACCCGCTTCCGTGGTCGGTACAGACGTGGTTGCCCGGCGTCGTGGCCGCCAACGAGGACCCAGGCGAATCGTCTGCGTTTGCCCGCGACTTGGCCGATCTCATCGGCGACCTACGCGCGATCGACACGCATGGCCGCACGTTCGCCGGCACAGGTCGAGGAGGCGACCTGCAGTCCCATGACGCGTGGATGGAGACCTGTTTCAGACACAGTGAGCAACTCCTGGATGTCCCTCGGCTTCGCCGCATCTGGGCAACTTTGCGTGAGCTGCCGCGAGGTGCAGCTGAGGACGCCATGGCCCATTGCGATCTGATTCCTGGCAACGTGCTCGTGTCCGCTGGTCGGCTTGCGGGGATTCTCGACGTTGGCGGCTTCGGGCCGGCTGACCCTTCGCTGGATCTCGTGAGCGCGTGGCATTTGCTCGAGGCTGGGCCGCGGCAGGTGCTCCGCGATCACCTGGGCAGCGACGACCTTGAGTGGGAGCGAGGCAAGGCGTGGGCTTTCGTTCAAGCGATGGGGTTGGTCTGGTACTACGTCGAAAGCAACCCGGCCATGAGTCGGATGGGTCAACGATCCTTGGAACGTGTCATGGCGGATAAATCGCTCACGTGACGTGTTCGCCCTGAGCATGGCCGCTGACCATCTTGATCGTGAGGTTGAGGCAGCCGACACGGGAAACTGTCACGTGTCGGCGACGCGTGGATCGTGACCCACTTCCGAGGCGCGGATTCCAAGATCATGGAGTTCTCTGCGCCCCGTGATCCGAGTGGAAGACCGTGCCTGCCGACGCATCACCGCTGATCCCGCCTGCCCTTGACCAGCTCCGCGCGCATCCCAAGGTCGTATCCGACGAGGTTCCGCCCTGCTGGAGCGGCTGGCCGAGGTGCCCGACCCGCGAGACCCACGCGGCGTACGGCACGCTCTGGTTGCCGTGCTCGCGCTGACCGCGTGTGCGGTTCTGGCGGGGGCGACCTCTGCATTGGCGGTCAGCGAGTGGATCGCCGACGCCCCGCCGCACATCCTTCAACGCCTCGGCGTACGCCTCGACCCACTGTTCCCGAAGCGGTTTCTGCCTGCGGAAACGACGGTCCGGCGGCTGCTGGCCCGCATCGACGGCGACGCGCTGGACCGGGCGGTCGGACGCTGGCTCGCCGACCGCCGACCGCCGACCGAAGGCGACCAGGCTGCGCGGCCTCGCAGTGGACGGCAAAAGTCTGCGCGGCGCGGCCAAGGCGAAGGGCCGCAGGATCCACCTGCTCGCCGCACTGGAACACGCCACCGGTCTGGTCCTGGCCCAGCTGGACGTCGGCGAGAAGACGAACGAGATCACCTGCTTCCAGCCGCTGCTGGACACCGTCGCCGACCTCGCAGGAGCCGTCGTCTCCAGCGACGCCATGCACACCCAGCGCGAGCACGCCGACTACCTCCTCGGCCGGGGTGCCCACTACATCGTGATCGTCAAGGGCAACCAGAAGAAGCTGCGCCAGCAGATCAAGTCCCTTCCCTGGAAGGACATCCCGCTTCAGGGACGCACCCGGGGCATCGGCCACGGTCGCTCGGAGATCCGCAGGATCAAGGTCGCCGCCGTGAACAGCCTCGTCTTCCCCGGAGCCCGCCAGGCTGTCCAGGTCAAGCGCCGGCGCACCGACCGCAAGACCGGCAAGGCCACCGTCAAGACGGTCTACGCCGTCACCAGCCTGGCCGCCGAGCAGGCCACCGCGGCCCAGCTCGCCGAACTCGTTCGCGACCATTGGAAGATCGAGGCCCTGCACCATGTGCGCGACACCACCTTCACCGAGGACGCCTCCCAGCTGCGGACCGGCAATGCGCCCCGCGCGATGGCCACCTGGCGCAATCTCGCCATCGGAGCCCTCCGCACGGCCGGAGTGAAGAACATCGCGGCTGGCCTCCGCCGGAACGCCCGCGACCCTCGCCGCCCCCTCGCACTCCTCGGCCTCGGATGATCACGAACCGGACGTCTTGTGACTACGCCGAAGCCCTGGGGGCGTGCTGGACCAGGCTTTCCACCAGCGTTGGAGCAACGACGCAGCGTGCGGCGCCGAGCAAAGGTCGCAGTAAGAGCGAGGATCGAGACCGTGCTCCCGTAGAACACGGCAGCAATCGCGGAGAGGAGCCCGATCGTCATCGGGCACGCACCTTTCTTCCCCCGTTCGGCCCACCCGGCTCACAGCCTGGGCGGGCGTTGATGCGTTTCCTCTCCACCATACGCGCGCCGTCAACTCCCTCTCGTTTCAAGCTCATCACTGTCCGGTAACCACCTATGGCTACGGACCGCGTAACGGTTGTGCCTGTGACCCGCGCACCGACCACCACCTCGACGTCCTGCCGCTCACCGACGTAAGCCTGGACGGCCGCATCGGCAAGGCGGGCAGCATGTCCGGGCATCATTCCGATACTCGACGAGCACATCGTCGCCGTACGGGGACGGGGGCCCAGCCTGGCCAAACCGGCGAACCTATGCGGTCACGGCACTAGACGCGGCCTGAAGTCCAGCGATGCGACACCTATGGGGAAGGGTCAGAAGAGGCCAGCGTGACGTCGGCCTCGCTGCTCTTCGTCCTCCTGCTGTCCCTGGTGATCTGAGAGGTCTTGAGGCCCGCGAGCGCAGGTCAGTCGGCTCGCCACGCAAGGATGGCCAGCCCCGCCGACACCGCGGCAGCGATCGCGGCGATCACCACGAGGCCCGAGGTCAATGCCGCGTCGGCGGCGTGTAGCAGGTCCGCACCGGCTGCCGGCGGTAGTTCCGTCGAGGCCGCCGCCGCCTGGCTGTGGCCCTCCCGGGCGGCCTCTGCGGAATCCGGCGGCAGGGTGCGCGGGATGTGGACGCCGATGTGCTGCCGGTACACGCCGGCACCGATGCTGCCCAGGACCGCGACGCCGAGGGCGAGTCCGAATTCGGTGCCGGTCTCGGACAGTGCCGACGCTGCTCCGGCCTTGCGTGGTGGTGCCGAGCCCACTATGAGATCGGTGCTGAGGGCCATGATCGGTCCCTGTCCGAGATACACGACGACGATGCTGAGCACGACCAGTGGCAGTCCCGAATCCGCGGTCAGTTGGGTGAGGGTCGCGAACCCGGCCGCGGAGGTCAGCAGTGAGATGCCGACGATCCGTCCGGGTGCGAACCTCCGTGCGAGCCCGGGGGCCAGCACGGAGGTCAGGACCATCGCGCCGGACGACGGGAGCAACCACAGGCCCGCCTGCAACGGCGACAGCTTGGCGACCTGTTGCAGATAGTGCGTGACGAGCAAGTAGACGCCCGCGGTTGCGGAGATGCCGACCGTCATCACGATCATCGCGACCCGGAATTGCCGCACGTTGAACAACTTCACGTCGATCAACGGGTCGGGAATCACCAATTGACGCCGCACGAACAAGGCACCGGAAATGGTGCCCGCGCCGATCGAAATCATGCTGGTCGTGATGGGGCTGCCCGCGACGAGGTGTTTGATGCCGTAGATCGCTGGCAGCACGCTCGCCAGGGAGAGGGCGACGCTGATCAGGTCGACGCGACCGGGCGCGGGGTCACGGTGCTCTGGCAGTACCAACGGCGCCGTGACCAGCAATAGCGCCATCACGGGCACGGCGATAAGGAAGGCCGAGCCCCACCACCACGATGCCAACAGGGCGCCGCCGACGACGGGGCCGAGCGCGACGCCGCCCGAAAGGCACGCCGCCCAGATTCCAATGGCCATCCCGCGCTGCGTCGGGTCCCGGAACATGTTGCTGATCAGCGCGAGCGTGGACGGCATCAGCGTTGAACCGGCGACACCGAGCAGTGCGCGCGCCGCGATGAGCGCCGTCGGCGTCGGTGCGTAGGCGGCGATGACCGATCCGGCGGCGAACGCCGCGGCGCCCATGAGGAGTAACCGGCGCCGGCCGATGCGATCACCGAGGTTGCCCATCGGCACCAGGAAGGCGGCGATCAGAAACCCATAGCTGTCGGTGATCCACAACAGTTCGGTGGCGGTGGGCCGCAGGCTCGCCGCCAGCTGTGGTGTGGCCAGGTAGAGCACCGTGATGTCTGCGGCGAGCAGGAGGGTGGGCAGGGCGAGCACCGCAAGCCCCAGCCAGGTCCGCAGGCTCGCCTGTTCGGTGGTCACAACCGATCGACTTGTCATGCAGCCGACGCTAAAGTCTCACACCGATGTCAGAGTCAAGCCCGGGAGAACCCATGCGAATCGGCGAGCTCGCACGTCGCACCGGTGTCAGTGAGCGGTTGCTCCGCTACTACGAGGATCAGGGCCTGCTCGCCCCGACTCGACGCCCGAGCGGCTACCGGGAGTACTCACCATCGGATGTGGTCGTGGTGGCGCACATCCGCAACCTCCTGGCCGCCGGCCTGTCCACAGCCACGATCGCCGACGTGCTGCCGTGCATGGGCAAGGACGGAGAACGGCTTATCGCCGACTGCCCCGAACTCGTCGACGACCTCCACCGTGAGCGTGAACGGATAACCGCATCCATTCACGTACTCGAAGCCGCCCGCGCCACCCTCGACACCATCATCGCCACCGCGCCACCCACGCTCACGCGAACCGCGGCCACTTAGAAGCCGTATCTCAACCGATCATGGGACGTGCGGGTCGAACAGGTTTCCCGCCGAAGTGACCTTCCCGTTGTACGCGCATGACGACAGGGCCTCTCGGTAACTCGGGGATGCGAATCTAACCGAGCAGTGCCGGGAGGCCCTGGTGTCGTTGTTGTACGCGCCCGAGCCCGTTCAGTTCAACTCGGCTGCTCCATCGTGTGATTGCCTCGCGCATGTGTACGGCAACGCGGCCGACCATCCGGACCGGGAACGCCGGTATCCCTCGGACACGTCGGACGCGGAATGGGCGGCCATCCGGCCTTTGCTACCGGTGCCGGCCTGGCTCCAGGGCCGGGGCGGGCAGCCCGAGGGCTACTGCCAGATACCGGACGCGATCCGTTACCTGGTCGTGGGCGGGATCTCCTGGCGGGCGATGCCCGTGGACTTCCCCGATTGGGGCCGGGTCTACGCCTTCTTCCGCCGCTGGCGCGAGCACGGCCTGATCACAGAGTTCCACGACCGGCTGCGCGGACGGATCCGGGATCGGGAGGGCCGTGAGGCGAAGCCGACGGCCGGGATCATCGATGCGCAGTCGGTGAAGGCCGCGGCCTCGGTGCCGCACACCATGACCGACTGCCTCCGTCTGCTGCCGGTCGTCGCGGTGACCGCCGCGAACGTCGGGGACCGGGATACCACGGTGGGCCTGCTGCAGCGGCTGCGCCGCCTGCACCGTGACATCTGCCTGATCTGGCCGACAGCGGCTACACCGGCGGCCTGGTCGACTGGTGCCGGCAGAAACTCGCGCTCACCCTTCAGGTCGTCAAGCCCACCGACAACATGGAGGCGTTCGTGGTGCTGCCCAGGCACTGGGTGGCAGAGCGCACGTTCACGTGGCTGATGCATTCACGCCGACCGGTCCGGAACTACGAGACGTTGCCGACCAGCAGCGAGGCTGCGATCCAGTGGGCGATGGTCACACGGATGAGGCGGCCTCCGGCGCGGGCACGGGCCGCCGTCCAGCGCTGAACATCCCCGACATCTCCTGCACGAGCCACCCACACCCCGCCGGGCGCCTGACCTTCGAGCGCACCCCCTCGGACCTTCGCCGACGTCGCCTCAAAGCCCAGCTCCACCGTGATCTCCTTGGCCTTCAGCGGTCCGGCCCGTCGGCTGCCGCTCGTCGAGCACGCCCAGGATCCGCTGGGAGCCCAGCACCAGCACCAGCAATCCTTCGCGCCAAGGTGGCACCACCGAGCCCGGCACCGGCGCGGGCAAGGGCGCGGCTTCCCGCTCCGCCCCCGCCCCGGTCACACCGGTAGTCTCGGCAACCGAGACAGCCAGAGCCCCGACCAGCTCTTCCCACGCGATCACCCACCGGTCCAGCCCGATCCCGGCGACCTCCAACACCCCAGCCAGCCGGACAACTTCCTCCCACAGCCCATCCACCCGCACACGGGCAGCTGTCTTCCGCTCCTCCAGCATTCCCAGCACCGACGCCATCGCGCACCCCTCGCTCATGGAGCGCGAACAAGATGCCCGATGCCTCCCTCATCCCAAGCCAGGCCATGCCTGACCAGCGGAAATCAAGCGATCATATTCGATTGAGATACGGCTTCTTAGGGGTTGCTGTGTGTGGGGGCTGGGGGGCGTTGATGGAAGGAGGGTCGCCACGGGGTGGGTGGACACCCACGACCAAGGGCGTTGTGAGGGGGTATCCAGTTTAAGCCCCAAGCCCAAAGAAAACAAAAGAACAAAAACCCAAAAAAAAAAAAAAAAAAAAAAAGTATTATGTT
>NZ_JBEOVF010000103.1:0-15660 GCF_040295365.1 Streptomyces sp. NPDC002838
AACACCCCAGGCCGTTCATCTGGACGAAGACCGCCGACGAGATCCTCGACAAAGTAGCCGCCTACTGCCGACGAATCTCCGACTCAGGTCACTAGCGCTCCAGCCGCCGCATGAGCAGTCTGTCCAGCGCTGTGCCGTAGTGGACCGGGTCGATGTCACCCTGGAACACGATGGCCAGCTCGGCAGGCTTGACGTCCGGGGACACGCAGTAGTTGACCATGCCGTCGTTGGACGTGAGCAGCAGCAGCCGGGTCGAGGCGATGTCCTGCTCCTCGTCCCAGTCGGCCAAGCCGTCCGGCTCACCCGCCAGCTCGGCGAGCGTCTGCATGTGGCGGGGGTGCATGGGGCCGAACGCGGTGGTCCCGCCGGAGGTGAAGCCCGCGTGGACCTGACGTAGAAACGTTTGCAGCGGCTCGGGGATGTGTTCCCAGAACCGTGGCTTCACGAAGCCGGCCGGGTCGAGCCCGATCCAGGACAGAAGGTGGCCGTCAGGGTGCTCCGCCAGGTACAGCAGGGCCGACTCGCCGTCGACCCGGCACGCCCTGACGTCGGCGAAGCGGGATTGCAGTGCCGCCGCGAACTGCGGCAGCGCGTCGAGGAACGGCGCGTTCCAGAGATTGAGCGCTGCCGTGAGCCGCGTCTGCGGGTCGGTCTCCGCCGCGATCGGCCGCCATGGGCGCGGCAGTTGGTCGAGGCCCGCCGAGTCCGCCTCGACTAGCGTCAGGTCCAGGCCCGGCAAGGTGCCCGCCATGGCGGCGAGGTCAGCCTGCGACACCGTGCGCTCCCTTCATCCCTGGCTCTCCAACAGCTTTTTGATCGTATCCAGCAGCTTGTTACGGATCTCGTTCTCCAGCTGGATCTGGTTCGCCTGCCACTGTGGGTCGACGCCCGTCATCCCGGCGACGCTGCGCGAGGACTTGGACGAGTTGGCCTTGTACGACAGCCACTGGAGGTTCAGACGCGCGTTGACTACCTGGTACATGTTCTGCGGCGTGAGCTTCAGGAAGCCGGGCATGTGGATGATCTCCGCGAGGGGGATGACGTGGTCCGGTGACACGGCCGACAGGCCGTTTCGGTCCGGACCGCCGACTTTGTACCCGGAGGATGCCGGGTAGGCGGGATCCCGAGCGCCGATCGTCGGGCGCGTCTGGCCGCCCAGGGTCACATTGCGGAAGGTCTGAGGTGTGAGATCTCGCAGCACGCGGTAGAGCGGGCGGACCGGCGAGCCCGTTGGGACGCGCCAGGGCTTTCCCTGCGCGGGCGGGGACGGAGGCTGCCAGCCCTGCGGCACCTGCTGGGCGGCGTCCTTGATCTCCTTGAGGTCAGCGGGCTTTGGCTGAGTGAGCGCCGGGGACCCTGACCCCGTGTCCTCGAGCGTCTTCATCGCCTCGACGCAGACCGTCAGCCGCGCCACCGCCGCGCTCTGCTCGGTATTGAGCTGCATCGCCTCGGCGTTGTAGGCGTTGTACGCGGCCTGCTGCCGTGGCAGTTCGAACAGGTGGGGCTTCGCGTTATGCGCGGTGATCTTCTGCTTGACCGCCTGCACCGCGGCCAGCGGTTCGGCGCACAGATCGGCCGGACTTGCGTGTGCGGCAGGGGCCGGCACCACCAGGAAGGCGAAGGTGAGGATGAGGACGATCAGTCGTATCCAACGCTGCGTCAAAGCCGCTCGTGGCATCGTCGCGGTCCTTTCCCCCGTGAACGCGACCTTGCAGTCGGGAAGTTGATTGCTCATCATATTAGATGACCGTAGATTCGGGGGACTGGTCGCCCAGGTGGCGGACAGTAGGCTGCTACGTCGCACCAGCGGCCCACTGCGGGGTCGGCGATCCCCCTGGACGGCACCGTGCTTGGGGAGGGGCGTGAACACGTGTCACACGAGCCGGATCAGCCCATAACGCCACAGACCCCCCAGCCGCCCACCGCCTCACCGGCCCCGCCGACCGCATGGGGCGCACCAGTCCCGCCTCTCCCTCCTGGCCCGCCCGGTCCACCTGGCCCGCTGGCGTTCGGAGTGCCCGACGGCACGGCGCCCGCCGCTCCCGGTCCCACCGGCCATCGCATCTGGAAACGGTCACGGGTCATAGCCGTCGTGGCCGCCGGCGTGCTGTTGCTCGCGGCGTGCGGCGTCGGCCTGTACCTGATGGTGCGAACGCCGGCCGACACCGACGAGACCCGGATCCGCACGCTCGTGGAGGACTTCGCCGCCGCCGTCGACCGAGACGAACAGTCGACGATCCTCAAGCTGCTCTGCAGTTCGGAGGCCCAAGAGATCACACAGGACGACGACTTCGATCCCTCCCGGCCGCCGCCGTCCCCGCAGCCGTCGGTCAGACCGGTGGAGGTCGCCGAGATCCGTGTCGAGAACGACACCGCAAGCGCCCGAGTCACCCGCCCGGCGCAGTCGGCTGTGCGTCTGTACTTCCGTAAGGAGAAAGGCACCTGGAAGGTCTGCGCACCGGCCGGGGACGCGAACCGGCCGACCGCGGGCCCGACCGACTCTCGTTGACCCCAGCCGCGAGTGCTGGATCCCTCTCTCTGGGTATAAGTCCTGGTGGCGGGGCGGTTCGGGTACTCGGGGGCGGGTGCTGGACGGTGGTGTTCCGGGCGCGGCCGAGCCGTGACGAGAACGAGCAACGGGTCGTACGTCGGGTGTCGCGAGCGCGCAAGGCGCCGGCGACGCGCTGTTGTGCACGGACGCGCCGGTGCGGACGCTGGTCGACCTGGCGCTCGCGCCGGAACACCGTCGCGAGCATGGGGCCCTCGACGGCGGCCTGAACCAGGGACGGATCGATGTGGCCCGGCTGCGGCGTGCGGTGGCCTCGTTGCCGTTGCCGAGAGCGGCCGATGGTCGGATTGTGCTGGCTGCGGACGTCTCGCCGTGGCTACGGCCGGACGCCAACACCTGCCCTGACCGGTCCTTTTGCCACACCTTCGGCCGGGGCGAGGGCAAACACCAGATGGTCCCCGGCTGGCCCTATTCGATCGTGGCCGCGCTGGAGACCTGGCGCATGTCCTGGACGGCGGTGCTGGACGCAGTCCGCCTGGAACCCGGCGCGGACGTCACTGCGGTGACTACGGTCCAGCTCCGTGAAGTCGTCGAACGGCTCGTCGCCGCCTGCCAATGGAAGCCGGGTGACCCCGAGGTCCTGGTCGTGCTGGATGCCGGATATGACGCACCCCGCATCGCTCACCCGCTGCGTGACCTGCCCGTCGAGCTCCTCGGCCGGCTCCGCTCTGACCGCGTCATGCGCAGGCCGACCCCGCCGCGGGCCTACGACCCGAAGGGCGGCCGACCGCCCAAGCACGGCGGCGAGTTCGTCTTTGGTGACTCCGCCACCTGGGGCACCGAGCAGGCCGTGACGGTCACCGACACCCGCCTCTATGGAAAGGCGACCGCGCAGGCGTGGGGCCGGCTGCACCCGAGGCTGACTCGGCGGGCGGCTTGGGGCGACCACGACGGACCTTTGCCCATCATCGAGAGCACCGTCATCCGCATGGTCGTGGAAAAGCTGCCCAGCGGCGGGGTGAACACGCCTGTCTGGCTGTGGTGGTCGGGCACCGTCGCCACTGAAGCCGACGTGGACCGCTGCTGGCAGTCCTTCCTCCGCCGCTTCGACTTGGAGCCATACGTTTCGCCTGTTCAAGCAGACGCTCGGGTGGACCAAGCCCCTGTTTCGAGCCTCGGAGGCGGCCAACCGGTGGACATGGCTGGTGATCGCCGCCTACGCCCAGCTCCGGCTCGTTCGACCACTGGCCACCGATCTCCGGCGTCCCTGGGAGAAGCCGGCCGAGCCGAACAGGCTCACCCCCGCCCGAGTCCGGCGGGGTTCAGAAACCTGCGCACGAAAACCGGCACTCCGGCCAGCGCACCGAAACCGTCCCGTCCTGGGCCCGGCAGGCCGCCGGGCTCGAAGAACGGCCGCCCAGTCACCCGTCATGAAGTAGGCAGAGTCCTCGCAACCGGTGAGGCATACAGCCGCCCCGCCCACCACAAGGTGGGCCACAAAACCACGCCGCATTGGTTAAACGACAAGGTAAGTGCCTGTTTCAGATTTCGGCGGGTGATCGGGCGTCATGGCCAGCGGTGACGGCGATGAGCCGGATCTTGCTGATGGTCGGCCTGCTTCGCTGCTGACCCGGGGGCGCATCCAACCGGATTCGTGGTGTCCCGAGCGGTGCGCTGGATAGGCTGCTCTGATGAAGCTGCCTGCGTACTGGATGACGCGTCCCGCTCCACCCCCGGACCGCAGAACGTCGGCATCCTTCGACCGACTGCTGGAGCAAGCGCTCGCGAACGGTCCCGATGAGCCCATCGACTACCGGCTCGAGGCGCCGAAATGGCAGTTCCTCTGCCATGCCGCAGACCGCGGCAGACTGCTGTTGCACGGCTCGGGCGACCCGGCGATCAGCCGCTTCGAACCCCGGCAGCCGGACGACAGCAGCGAGTTCGGCAACCGGCGCGCGGTCTTCGCCGCCGGCGACGGGCTCTGGCCGATGTACTACGCGATCCTGGACCGGGACCGCCACCCGATGTCGTTGATCAATGGCTGCGCCCGCCTCGCCAACGGCAGCGAGCGGCTCGGCGAGCCGCACTACTACTTCTCCATCAGCGCGCAGCCGCTGAAGCAGCAGCCCTGGCGTCCCGGCACGGTTTACCTGCTGCCCGCTGGCACCTTCGAGCTGCAGCCGCGGATGCGGGTCGGCGATGTCTCGGTGCAGCTGGCCCAATGGGCAAGTCCCGTACCAGTGACCCCTGTCGCCAAACTGGCCGTGCAGCCGGAGGACTTCCCGTTCCTGGACCAGATCCGCGGCCATGACGATGAGCGGGTCTGGACCCGTGCCGCCGCGGACCCGGATGGCTTCCCCTGGCATGAGGAGGCGTGACGCATGCGTCGCGGCGCGGCTTAACTCACCACGCATCGCTCCGTGCGTGCGATAAGGCTGGATTCCGTGCGATGAACTCGCCATATAGCCTGCGGCGGGCCGAGCCCGGGACAGCGAGGTCGGGAAGCCCGTCGCCGATCACGTCAAGGACCTCCAACACGTACTCGCCGGCCAACTGCACCACGAATGGGACAACCCATGGCTCGCTCGACGCCACGATCTGTTCGAGGTGGCGCTGGCGGACCCGGCCATCACTGTGCGGGCGTACAGGCAAGGCGAGATCATCTGCTGGGTTCTAGTCAGCGACCGTTTGCAGCCGGCCTCCGGCTCCTCGTTGTAGATCCGCGAGGGGATGGCGACAGTCTCGCCCTGCACCTCAACCTCGAAGGGCTGCACCGGCGTGAGCCTGGTCCCGGCGAGCAGCACGTTCGAGGGTTTGATGTCCCGGTGGACCAGGCCGCGCTCCGCGGTGTGGGCATGGTGCAGGCCGTCGAGCATCTGCAGGACGATGGGGACCGCCTCGTCCGGCGTCAGCGTGCCGCCCTGTGCGACCAGCAGGTCGTCCAGGCTGCCGGACTCGCAGTACTCGCAGGCCAGGTAGAAGCCGGCGCCGTACGAACCGCTGTCGTAGAACTCCACGATATTGGGGTGGCGCAGCGCGCGGTTGCTCTCGATCTCCCGCAGGAAGGACGCCCTGGCGCGGCCTTGGACCGCGATCTGGGCGAGTAGCACCTTCAACGCCACCTGGCGACCGGTGTCCAGGTGCGTGGCGAGGTAGACCACGCCCTGCCCGCCTCGCCCGAGCTCCCGGACGACTTCATAGCCAGGCGTCAGCTCGCGGACGAGGTCGCTGGGGTCGTTGCGGCACGAGGCGCAGACGATGTCGCCCTCGCGGTTCCGGTCGGCCTGCTCAGCGTCACGGCCACAGTGGGCACAGTAAGCGCGGGTCCGCACCCGTTGCCCGGCAACGATCTCGACCCGCAGCAGCGTCCGGCCCAGCCTGATCTCGTCGCCGTGCTCCAGGTCGCGCTCGGGGAACACGGTCCGGGCCCCCTCCTCGGGCGTCTCCCCCGGCTTGCGGCGGCCGATCTCCTCGCCGTTGACGAACGTCCCGTTCAGGCTGCCGAAGTCGCGGACCCGCACATCCGGCGGGTTGATGTCGAACAGGCAGTGGTGCTGCGACACCTGCATGTCGTCTGCGGGCAGCCTCGGCCCGCAGTCGTCGGCGCGGCCGACGAGGCAGGTGGTGCGCTCGGTGAAGGTGAACCAGCGCCCTGCCACCGACAGCGCAACGGTCGGGTCGTCGCTCACAGCACCTCCGGCGCTCAGAGGGATCTGACGCCTCACAAGATCTCGCGTCTCCCGCCGATCGAAAGCCGTCGGTCCCGGGAGGGGTCCCGAACTAGCGTGGCAGAGTGGGGGCTTGTCCACGGAGGAGTGAGCGGTTGGCGGATGTTCTGGGGGCTTGGCGGCCGGGCGCGGTGATCCTGGATCTGTACGAGGTCCTGGATGTGATCAGCACGGGTGGTATGGGGCTGGTCTACCGGGTGCGGCACCTCGGGTGGAACGTCGAGCTGGCGGTCAAGGCACCCCGGGCGGAACTGCTGGCCGAGGATGACTTCGAGGCCGAGGCGACGACGTGGGTCGGTCTTGGCGAGCACCCGCACACGGTGAGCTGTGTTTATGTGCGCAGGCTCGATGGCGTTCCGCTGGTGTTCGCCGAATGGCTGGACGGGGGCAGCCTGGCCGACGCCGTCCGCGACGGCATGCTGTACGAGGGCGGTCCGCGGGAGAGCCTGCGCCGGATCCTCGACATCGCGGTGCAGACCGCGTGGGGGCTGGAGCACGCGCACCTGCACGGGCTTGTCCACCAGGACGTCAAGCCGGCCAACGTGCTGCTGGCCCGGGACGGGACCGCCAAGGTGACCGACTTCGGGCTGGCCAGGGCGCGCGCCGCGGCGGGCGAGAGCACGCTCGTCCCACCGGGCGGGAGCGTGCTGGCCGGGTACGGCGGGATGACCCCTGCCTTCTGCTCGCCGGAACAGGCGGAGGCCGCCGCGTGGACGGAGCAGTCGGGTATGCCGAGGACGGGGCTCACCCAGGCGACCGACACCTGGTCATGGGCCTTGACCATGCTGGAGATGTTCGTCGGGCACCCGCCGTGCCACTACGGGCAGACCGGTGCCGAGGTGTTCTCGGCGTTCGTCGCGGACGGCGCTACAGCCAACGGCGACGCCCGCATCCCGGCCATGCCGGACGGTTTGATAGCCCTGCTGGAGCGGTGCTTCGCCTGGAAGCCCGCGGACCGTCCGAGGGACATGGGTGAGCTGGCGGACGAACTGGCCGGGGTCTACCAGGAGTTCTTCGGGGAGCCCTACCCCAGGCCGAGGCTGCCGACGGCAGCACGGCTGGGAGACGAGCTGTCCAACCAGGCGCTGTCGTTGCGCGACCTCGGGCGGATCGACGAGGCCGAGGCACTGTGGCAGCAGGCGGTTCACGTCGACTCGCGCAACCCGCACGTGGTGTACAACCGCGGGCTGCACCTGTGGCGTACCGGACGGCTGACCGACGTGCAGCTGATCGCCGACCTGCAAGCGCTCGACGGCCCACGAGCCGGGTATCTGCAAGGGCTCGTGCACCTGGAGCGTGGCGACCCGGAAGCAGCCGCACAAGCCCTGCGCGACGCCGCTCGCGACGCCCCGGACGACCCGGAGATCACCGCCGCGCTCGATCTGGCGGAGGGGACGCCCCGGCCAGGACCGCCGGCGGTGCTGGCCGGGCACGAACGCGAGGTGCGTGCCGTGTCCATCAGCCGGGACGGCCGTACGGGCGTGTCGGCCTCCGACGACGGCACCATCCGGATCTGGGACCTCGCCGAACGTCGCTGCGCGCGGGTGATACGGGTGGCCGAGGACAGGCGCGGCCCGCACCTCCCGGCGATCGATGCGGACGCGGGTCTCGCGGTCTTCCGCGGCTCGGACGGGTCTGCGGAGCTGTGGGACCTGGGCACCGGCCGGCGCATGCATGTCCTGGCCGACCCGGAGACGCTCGACCGGGTGTACCACTACGGCGATTACGCGATCAGCGGCTCCCTCGTGCTGGCCTTCAACGACGTGGGCAACATGCGGGTGTGGGACGCCGAGACCGGGCACAGCCGGTACGTGCTGCGCGAAGGGCCGTCCGGCGAAGGGTTCCACGGCCCAGTGGCGATCACGCCGGACGCCCGCGCCGCGATCGCGGTGGGCAGCCGGAACCGTGACACGCTCGACTCCGACAAGTACCGCAAGGCACCCGGCCGTGGTGCACAGGTGCGGGATCCACGCACCGGACGGGTGCTGCGCGATATCGACGGGCGATGTCACCGAGCGCTGGTCAGCTCCGACGGCCGGATCGCCGTCACCGAGCACACGATAACGCCACGTATGGCGCAGATGCAGGTCTGGGATGTCACGACCGGCCGCGAACTGCACAACATCACGCGGCAGATCGAGGAATACCAGGGCTGCGAGGCGGTTAGCCCGGACGGCCGGTACGCGCTGTCCTCCGCGTACTACATCTCCGAGCTGTGGGAGCTGAATCCCCCGCGCTGCCTGCAGCGGTGGCGGCGCGGCGTGGACTCGGCCGCGTTCAGCTCCGACGGCAGGTTCCTGCTCACCGGCGACCACCACGGCACCGTCATGCTGGCGGAGATCGCGCAGGCGCGCCACACCGCCACGTGGAGTTACGCCTTCCCGCGCCCAGCCACCGATCGGCGCAGGGAGGCAGAGGTCGTGAACGGCGCTCTCGAGCAAACGGTGTCGCTGATGGCCGACGGCAGGTTCGGTGCCGCCGCCGCGGAGATCCGCCAGGCGCGCGCCCTGCCCGGCTATCAGCGCCACCATGCCCTGCTCAATCGCTGGCGGGACATCGCCAAGGCCGGCCGGCGCACCGCCCTGCTGGACGGATGGCTCCGCCAGATCGTGCCCGTGCCGGGGATGCACCCCCACCCACCTGATGGCCGACGGCGAGACGCTGGTGCGCAGCGGCGAGAACCCGCCGGGTTTCGTCGCGTGGAACCTGTGCGACGGCAACCAGCTCTACCGCCTGGACCAGGACGTCAGCGGCTTGGCGTTCAGCGATGACGACCAGGTGGCGATGTCGAACGGACGCGACGGCGTCCGGGTCTGGGACGTGCCGACGGGACGCGAGCGGCATGTCTTTCCCGACGGCAGCGTCGGCGTCGCGATGAGCGCCGATGGCCGCGTCGGGATCGCCGCAGGCAAGGACGGCAAGACTCTGCTCGCCTGGGACCTGATGACCGGCAAGCGGATGCGGAAGCTGAAGTCGCACAAGGACTTCATATTCGTCGTCAAGCTGAGCGGCGACGGGCGGTACGCCCTGTCCGCCACGGCGCCGCACGCCCGTGACCGGAGCCCGCGGATCTGGGATCTGCGGACCGGACGATGCCACGTTCTGCAGTCCGGCGACTGGGGACACAACACGTACACGTTGAGTAAGGCCGGAAACGTGGCGCTGACCAATCACAAGGACGGCACGATCAGGGTCTGGGACGTGGACACGGGACGCTGCCGTCACGTGCTGGCCGGGCACAAAGGCATCGTGTACTGCGTCCTGTCCACATCGGACGGCACAACCGCCGTCTCAGTCAACAACGACGGGACGAAACGGATCTGGGACCTGCGCACCGGCCACTGCCGGCACATCCTCGGGCACACGCAGCAAGCAACCTGGCCACTGCCCGTGATCAGTTCGGACGACCGGTTCATCGTCACCGGCGAGGACCGCCATTCCGTGCGCGTGTGGGATATCGACACCGGCGCATGCCTGTGCACCCTCGAAGGTCATACCGAAGAGATCACGTGGCTCGGGGTCAGTGCCGACGGCCACCGCGTCGTGTCGGTCGAGAAAACCCATCGCGCTTATGTGTGGGAGCTGGACTGGGACGACTTCGGAACGCAGGGCTAGACGTCGCGCCATGATTGGTCACGCCCAGTGGTGACGGGTGAGCGTGATTCTGATCGTGGTGACCGAGATGCCGGTTCCTGCCGCGATCTGCGCGAGGGACTGATGTTGTACGTGGCGACGGTGGACGACTTCCGGGAGGTGGTCGGGGTAAAGCCCCCACGGCGCAGGCCCTGCGAAGTCCGCCAACCGCAGCTGCGCGAAGGGCACTTCTCGCACCGACTCGTCCTCGTACCGGATAAACGCCGAAGGCGCTTTGCGTACACGACGGTCCTGGCCCGTGTTCCGTACCGCCACAGCCAGGACCGTACGGGGTGCTCCGTAGTTGGCGGAGCAGATCGGCTGACGGCCTTCAAGCCCGGCGAGCAGCCCGCCGCTGGCATCCCCCTCTTCGACCAGCTCGAATCCTGGGCCTGCGCGCTCAAGACCGTCCGGGCCTGGCACCCCGCCAAAGCCCCCGTTGCTGCTGCCAGCAGCAACCGCGGCAAGTCTCATCGACGCCGCAGTTCCAGCAACCAACAGCCGAGGGTGCACGCACAACCGTCCCTGCTCCCGGAAAGATCATCTCCTCCTCGGGCGGCCCGGATAGGACCCGACGGGGCGGAGCTGAGTGCCGTCCTTCAGGAGTGCGAGACGGACGGTGGCGAGGCTGGTCCCTTCTCGGTCGGCGATGGCCTGCAGGGACAAGTGGTCTTGTTCGTACCAGACGCGCCACCGCCCCATGCGGGTGGCGGTGTGCTGGGTACGGGCGAAACCGTGGCGGGCTCCAGTCGACGGGGTGCTGGGACAGCAGGTAAATGGCGTGGGCGGTGGTGGTGTTCAGGGTGCGCGCGACGTGTGCGATGGAGAAGTCGGCGCCGGGCACGGTCCGTTGGAGCTGGGCGGCGCTGATGCTGTCCGGGTCGGGCCCGGGCAGCTGGAGGTGGCGCAGCGCACGGGTGGGGAGCCGTGGCGCCCACTGGAGCGGTTCGTCGATGCCGTGCTCGTCGAGGAGAACCCGTACGGTGCGGGTGAGCAGGTCGGCCTCGGCCGGCAGGATCCGCCAGCGAAAGCGTTGGTATTGCTGGCGTTGAGCGTGGGTGGCGGGCGCGATGTCCGGGTGCGCGAGGTGCGGGGGTGGTCCGGTCAGGGTGTGGAAGATCCAGCGTTGGGCGTGCGCGGCATCGGGGCTGTGGTTCGAGCGCAGTCGCGGCTGCAGATCGCGCCAGCTTTGGTCGATGAATCGGGAGCGGGTGGCGAACAGGGTGCGGCGGCGTGTGTAGTCGATGGGGCTGCCGTGCACGTCGAGACAGCGCGACACCGTCGAACGGTGCATCAACCGCCTGAAGCGGTGGCGAGGCTTCGCCACCCGCTACGAGAAGACCGCGGCCATCTACCTGGCCGGGCTCCACATCGCGGGCATCTTCCTCCGGTCCGCCCGATGATCGCGACGTCGATACCGATATGGGGCCGGCCGTCGCGAGGCGCCGGACCAGGGCGCTGGGCCGGTTCGCCTTGTGGGCGAAGAAGATCTGGCCGGACAGGTTGTGGCGCCGGTAGACGGAGCGGAACCGCTCGGCGTTCTCCGCGATCAGAGCCAACGGCCGTCACGCCGGCCATATGGTCCTATCCACGCCGACGCATGTTATGCCCGCGGGGAAGGTGGGATGGCGCGAACACGTGTCACAGACCGGCGAGCGTCAAGGCGGTCGCGGTGACGGATCGCGCGACGGTGGCCGCGAAGTCCGTGCTGTGGTCCTGGTCGTGGAGGGTGTCGCCCGGGGTGTGGTACTGCCGGGTGCCGGTCCCGGGCACGCCGTCGGGCGTGGAGAACAGGTCTTCGGAGACGGCGACGGCCGCCCACCCCCGCTCGTGGAAGCTGGCGTGGTCACTGCGTCCCACCGCCGGGTCGGCGGCGCCGGTGACCTGCTGGACCGTCACCTCGGGGTCAATGACCGGGACGGTACGCGCGACACGGCCTCCCAGTGCGTCGGACGCGCTCACGACCGGGCCCGGCACCGAGGAGCCGCTGTGGATCTCGACGGTGGGCGTGCTCCCCTGCTGTCGGCCCGCGATCATGTCCATCTGGAAGACGCCGGCGATGCGGTCGCCTGCCGCAGCGGCGGCCCGTGCGTAGAACTTGCTGCCGACCAGCCCCTGTTCCTCGGCGTTGAAGAGTACGAAGCGTACATTCCGGGTCGGCGCTCCGCCGTCTTCGAGCAGTGCCTTCAGACACTGGGCCGCAGCCATGACGCCCGCGGTGCCGCTCCCGTCGTCGTCGGCGCCCGGTGCCGGGTCCACGGCCGGGTCGTACGGGCGCGGCTCGCCGTCCGCGTCGAAGAAGTCGCCGTTGGCTGCGGTGGAATCCAGATGCGCGGTGATGAGCACGGTGGAGTCGGCGCCGGTGACACGGTGCTCGGCCTCCACATTGAACAGCCGATGTCCGCGCCACCGGAAGGGGTACCGTCGGACCGTCAGCCCGAGGTCCTGGAACCGGCGCGCCATCGCCTCGACGACCCGTTCGTTGTCCTCGGCCGATGCGTCGCGGCTGCGGACCTTCAGAGGCCGGCCCGCCACCAGCGGCTCGATCCCGGAGATGCGGGCCACGTGCCCGTGCAGCACGTCGGGGGTCACGGCCGCACGGACCGCGGCGATCGTCCGGGTGGAGGGGAGACTGTCACCGGCCACCGCGGTGAGGTCTTCGGGCCGCACTTCGCCGCGGGGGGCGAGGAGGGCCGGGTCAGGCAGCAGCCGTTCAATGTGTCCGGGCTTCGCGCCCGGCAGGTGCACATCCTCGACCGGGGTACCGGCAGGCGCCGCGAGATAGACACCGCCCGGCGCGGGCCCCAGCGAAGCGACCGGCAGAGACGCCGTTCCCGCCAGTTCATCGGCGACGAAGCCGAAGACGGCCGTGGCGCGCAGCGCCGTTTCGGCCGCGTAGCGGGTGGCGGACGGGGTGTCCGCGAAAGCGTCGCCGACCTGGAGCGGACGGTTGTCGCGGACGAGGAAGGCCGCCGTGTCCTCCACGTATCCCCGCATGTCCACGGTGAATCCGGCCCGTTCGAGTGTTTGAACGCCGCGCGTCGTGGCCATGGCGAGTACGAGCCGTTCGGAGGCGACATGCACCGGAACGATCTCGGCCTCGTTCGCGACCGCCTCCAGCCAGGGCGGTTGCCGGCCCTCCGGCAGCTCGATCCGTGTCCAGAAGACAGCACGGTTCTCCACGGCCGCGAGGGTGAACGCGGGGTGGGCCGCGGTGCGCATCCCCGCTTCCCGGGCGAACGCGCGCTCCCGGGGGTCCTCGCCCACGAAGACACACGCGGCGGCCCCGACGGCTCCCGCCCCTGCACCCTCCGCGCTCGCGACCGCCTCGTCGAACAGCCTCCGGCTGTTCTTCGGACCCCAGTGCACGAGACCGTCGTCCGGGAAACGGCCGGGGAAGGCCTCGTGAAGGGCGGCCGCAGCCGCGGTGGCTGCGCCTTCGCTCGTTCCGGGGTTGGAGATGATGCCCTTGGGCACCTCAAGCAAGGAGTCGAGCACAGCAAGGACGCGCGGCCGGGGCAGGAGCTTCAGCGAGCCGTCGGCCTCGAGCCGGCCATCCGCCAGGGTCGCCCCGATGTCGAAGAAGAGCACGGGCATCTCAGTTCCTCCGCGACCCGGAAGCCCGGAGGGCCATGCGGCCCCGCCGCGGCCCGCGACCGTGCACGCCGCTTCGAGAACAGGCTCCCGATGACTCCATCCTCGGCCCCCGATTGCGTTCCCGCATCCCGGGGCGTAAGGAGATGCCGTTCAACGTCGCACGGTTGAAGTGAATACGGGTTACCCGGTGCGCCGAACCGTCCAGTTGCCGCCTGCACACCGCGGTGTGACGTTTGAAGGGGGCATGTGCAAACGGCAGGAACGTCAAGGATGTGCAGCAACCGCGAGGGGCGCAACAAGGGGTCATAGTCATGTCGCATTTGGAAAGATTCCGCTATCACTTCACCGACGACCCGCAGGCGGGCGGCGCGCCTCCGGGGCCCGAGGCGATTCGCGGCGTGGGAGCACCAGAGGACGCCGAGGGCGGGCGGGGTTTCAACTCAGCCGAATCCGCCGCACGGTTCTACCTGGCCGAGAAGCTCGCTCAGGAGGAAGCACCGGCGCTGCGTGGCGCCGTCGGGGAGGACCGGCCCGAGCGGGTACCCGATCTGGCCCTGAGCACGGAGCGCCACCAGGCCGGCACGGGCACCACTCTGGTCCGCTTCGAGCAGACCCAGCATGAGATCCCCGTCTTCGGCGCCGAGGTGCTGGTCGAGATCGACGACAACCAGCGGCTGGTCTCGATGGACGGCAAGCTCGGCGAGGTGACCGGCGTCGGCTCCGTGCCGGAGCTGTCGGGCACGGACGCGCTGGAGCGGGTCAAGGCCGCGACCGGGAGCACGGTCAGCGCCGAGGAGCTGCCGCCGCCGGCTCTGGCGTACGTCAGCCGGAACGACCACTGGCACCTGGCCTGGCACCTGCGTGAGGTGCCGGCCCAACTGCCGGAGAACCGCCGTGAGGACGGCCGGCACGGCCATGGCCTCGGCGCGTCGCCGCGCGAGGACTTCCCGCTCACCGGCTACTTTGTCGACGCGTACTCCGGCGAGATCCTCAAGTCGTACGGGATGGCACCCACGATCACCGTGCCCACCCGGCTGGAGGGCGAGGACGAGGTCAGTGTGCGACACCGGTTCCAGGGAAGCCGCCGGGACGGCTCCTTCCTTCTGCACGACCAGTGGCGGCAGATCGCCACCTACGACCTTGACTTCGCCGACATCGAGAGCGCCCGGCCGCCGACCTCGGCGGTCGGCTCGACGCAGGCGGACTTCGGTGCCGGCCACCGGGCCGGGGTCTCGGCGCATGTCAACGCCGAGCGGGTGGAGAAGTTCTACCGCGATCAGCTCTATCGGAACGGCATCGACGACGCCGACATGGACCTGGTCTCCATGGTCAACTGCACCTACCACGAGGACGGGCCGGGGCCCGAGTGGTTCAACGCCGTCTGGTGGAAGAGGCGGATGTGGTACGGCCAGGTGTCCGACGGGACCCGCCTGGTCAGCCTGGCCCGCCATTTCGACGTCAACGCCCACGAGGTGACCCACGGGGTGATCGAGACCTCTAGCGACCTGGTCTACCAGGACCAGTCCGGCGCCCTGAACGAGTCGCTGGCGGACACGATGGGCGTCATCATCGCCAACTGGTACCAGGCGCCGGACCGCGACGACGTACGCACCTGGAACTGGGAGATCGGGGCCGGGCTGGGCGGCGGCGGGCTGCCGCTGCGCGACATGAGCGATCCCGCCCGGACCGGCGATCCCGACCACATGCGCGACTATCTGCACACGACGCGCGACAACGGCGGGGTGCACACCAACAGCAACATCCACAATAAGGCGATGTTCCACCTGCTCACCTCGGTGGACGCGGCGGGCAAGCCGGTCCTCAAGGCCGAGGAGTGGGCGCTGCTGATCTATCTCGCCCTGGTGCGACTGCTGAGGGAGTCGGAGTTCCCGGACATGCACCGAGCGCTGCGGGACGTCACCAGCACGTACCTCTCCGGAAACGCCCCGCTGCGGACCGCCGCGCAGACGGCGATCGACGAGGCGTATCAGAAGGTGGGCATCGCCTGAGCGTCCCGGGTGGACCGGAGTCGCGGACGGCCGGGCCGGGACCTGGAGGGGCCCGGCCCGCACCGCGGGATGCGGAGTGCCTAGATGATCTAGGGCGTTTCGTTTGGATCATCGGGCGGACCAGAGGAAGATGCCTGCGATGTGGAGTCCGGCCAGGTAGATGGTCGCGGTCTTCTCGTAGCGG